>NZ_JMIO01000015.1 GCF_000691865.1 Methanoculleus sp. MH98A
GGTACTATTATCATCGTTGACGAAAGTCTCCAGATCACTCTTTGTTCCGTTAGTGTCCGGCGTATCCATCATCGCGAGCACGTCGCTCCCGAGCTGCTCGAGCTGCATATCCGTGATGTGGGTATCTCCGGGGGTGTAGACGCTCGTCGTGCTGATGACGATGTACGCGGTGAGGAGCATGATGATCCCGGCCGCGACACCCTCCATCGTGTAGAGTTGTCCTCCATCGTTCACCATATCGCCACCTCCAGGACGGCGGGCTTCAGGGGGGGGCAGGTGACGTTGTCGTAGTCATACAGGTAAGTGCCGTTCATGAAGGTTTTCTGTGGCACGCCGTCGTCGAAGGTGAACCGGATATCCAGGATGCTGTTCTGGTCCAGAGTGAAGATCGAGGTGGCAGCCGGTTTCAGCACCAGGGAGATGTTGTCGGAGACTTCGGTCTCCGGCACGAGATCGTTTGGAGTCCTATCGAGGAAGAGGGTGTAGAGGTCAGGATCCATTGTGTTATAGGAGAACGGAATCCTGGTGAACCGCGGCATCGGCCTCGTCGGATCCATCTTGTAGAACGCCACGTCCTTGAGTTTTGCGTTCTCGCCCGGGTTATCCGTCCTGTTCAGGTACCTGCCGAATTCGGTGATGGTGATGTTCACCGGCTCGGTTCTCGGGTCGATACGGTAGGCCGGACCAACAGATGGGTCCAGCAACTGGCTGAAGTTGAGCCGGACGGTAAAGATCCGTGGTTTCGAAGCGTCGAGCGTGGTCTCGTTGAAACTGCTGTTGTAACTGATATTCGCCACCCCCGGTTCCTTGATCTTCACCGCCCGGCGGATGTAGCCGCGGCCGGAAGGGGGCGTGTCGCCGGTTGCGTAGTTGTACGTCAGGTCCTTATCCCGGAGCGAAACGTTGTAAGAGTAGGGGATGTCGCCGAAGATTGCTTTGTTGCGGTAGTCGTCCTCGGTGAAGAAGGAGCCGTTGAAGAAGGCATCAACCTTCGTCGAGAGGAGGATGTTCGGGGTCTCCTTCGAGACCGCGAGCCCCATCCGCTCGATCTCGTCCTTATAAGCCCCGGTCTTCATCTCCCATGGCGGGTACACCGGCCAGCCGGGATCCTCCGCCAGGATCACCCCTGTGCGGTAGGCGACCGCGTCGTAGTCGATGCCGCTGCTCTCGAGACCCGCAAGCAGCCCCGGCACCATGCTCACCACCATGATCAGGGCGAGCATGAAGACCGTGAACCCCACGAGGAAGTCAAGCGACATCATGCCGTCATCGGTTGTTGGTTTTATACGATCACCTCCCCGTTATCCGCCCGGAATGCGAGAACCTCTACCCCCGTATTCGAACGAATCGTGATGGTGTAGACTCCCTCTGCGAGCATGATATCGACCGTGCTCGCATCGAGGCGCGTCATCGCCGGCCGGATCGCGTCTTCCTGCGCCGCGAGGAGATCCTCCGGGGAGAGGATCTCGGTCATATTCACCTCGGCATCGGGCAGGGGAGCACGAAGCGAAGTTTCCCTCCAGCCTGTGACACCGGAGGTCAACCAGCGCGCCTCTTCGCCGTCCTCAAGGCCGATGGCCCAGGTGGCCGCCCTCCCATCGAGGGTTACGCGGTTCCCGAGCACCTGGTGCATTGAGGTGCCGGTGATGTTCAGGCCGCCTTCGACTCTGAGCATATCGAGTTCCGCGAGAGCCTCGTTGAGGGTGTAGCCCTCCGGCTCCGGCAGATCGATGGAGGTGATGCCGCCACCCGATGGCGGCGGCGAGGATGCGCCGAGACAACCACATGCGGTGCAGAGGATACTGACTGCGGCAAGCAGGGCTAGAACTCGCCCGGGAACTCTCATGTAAAGCAGTCATTATACCCGAGGCCATATAAATAACCCTCTCTCTTGTATCTTCAAAGATTTGCCCGTGAATCAGGATATTGGAAACGTGCAGACAACCTAATGCAAAAATATTTCATCCCGCACGCAGACTTGCCGGACAGAGTGGTTCCGCCCTTATATGCCGGGGCGTACCGGGCCGCGGGTTCCGGCGCGCCATCGTAACATATATCCGCAAGTTCGTAACAACAGATCAGGCAGGAAAAGCATATGTGTACTACCATCCCCCCCGGCACGCCGGGAGAAGCACATGACCGGTTCGCCGAAGCGGCTGTCTTTCACGGCCATGTCTGCCCCGGTCTCGCGACAGGCTACCGGGCGGCAGGGGTCGCCCTCGCGCGGCTCCGCTCCGGGCGCTCGGAGGACGAGGAACTCGTCACCATCGCCGAGACCGATGCCTGCAGCGTTGATGCCATCCAGGTTCTGACGGGCTGCACCGCCGGAAAGGGTAACCTCCTCTTCAAGGATCACGGTAAGCACGCGTTCACGTTCATCAACCGAAAAACCGGGGCCGCAATTCGCGTGGTGTCAAACCCGTCGTTCAATGTCGACTCACTCGACCCCGGCCTTGCGCCGCTCAGGGCGCGGGTGATGCAGGGACGGGCCACCGATGCGGAGCACGCCGAGTTCCACGAGCGGACGAGGCGGATCGTCGATGCCATCCTGGAGGCGCCCGTCGAAGACCTCTTCATCGTCCGCGAGGTCGATGCTGAGATCCCCGAACGGGCCAGGATATTCCGGTCGGTGGCGTGCGCAAAATGCGGCGAGATGACCGCCGAGTCCCGCGTCAGGGTCGAGGACGGGAAGTTCGTCTGCTACGCCTGCTCGCGGGAGTATTCCCGCCGCCTCTGAGGGCCCACCCCTCACCGCACTATTTTTGTTATCGGGATCTCGAGGATGTCTTCGGCGCCCGCGGCCTTGAGTGGCGGGATGAGGCTGTTGACGAGTCCTTTCTGCACCACCGTCTGGATGCTGAAGTAGTCGATGCCGTGCAGCCTGCTGACGGTAGGCTTCTTCATCGCCGGGAGAACCTCGATGACGCGGTCGAGCGCGCTCGAGGGCACGTTCATCGTCAGGAGCACCTGGTGGCGCGCCTCGATCACCCCGAGGAGGAGGGTCGTGATCTCGTCGATTTCGCGGCGCTTCTCCGGGTCATAGAGGGACTCGCGGTTCGCGAGGAGCGCGGTGTGAGACTCCATGATCTGCCCGACGATCTTGAGCCCGTTCTTCTTGAGCGTGCTCCCGGTTTCGGTGAGGTCGACGACGACGTCCATCAGGTCGGGGACCTTCGCTTCGGATGCCCCGTAGGAGGGAAAGAGGGTGACCGGGACCCCGAGGTCCGCGAAGAACCGTTCCGTGATCCGCGGGTACTCGGTCGTCACCCGGCTGCCCGGGCGGATGGCGGTGACGTCCTCTATCGGCTCGTCGCGGTGGACAGCGACCACGATCTTGACGTTCCCGTCGCCTGTCTTGCTGTAGGAGAGGTTTGCGACCTCGACGATGTCGGCACCACTCTCCTGCACCCAGTCGAGCCCCGATATCCCGAGGTCGAAGTAACCCATCTGAACGTAGAGCGGGATCTCCTGCGGCCGGAGGATCTTCACTTTCCCGATCCGTGAATCGTTGATCCGGGGGTTGTAATCGCGGTCTGTCCGCCTGACCTCGAGATCCGCCTCCTTGAAGAGCTGGAGCGTCTGCGCCTCAAGGCTCCCCTTCGGGAGCGCAATCGTGATCATAAGAGATGATCGGGCAAAAAAGAGTTAAAGATGATGATATGGATTTTTAGTCGATGGTGTGGACGACAAGCCCCGAGAGGAGTTTCGGCTCGAACCAGGTGGATTTCGGGGGCATGACCCCGTCCGCATCGGCGATCGCGAGCACCGTCTCGACCGGCACCGGCTGCATCGCTACCGCGAAGGCGTACTTGCCGGTGTCCACGAGCCGCTCGAGTTCACGGAGGGGTTTTGCCCCGCCCATGTAATGGAGCCGGGGATCGCCCCGGGGATCGGAGATGCCGAGCATCCCTTCGAGGACGTCTTTCTGGAGGACCGAGACGTCGAGCGACCCGATCAGGTCGGCAGGGTCCGCGACCGGCCGGGAGACCTCGTACCAGGTTCCCTCCAGGTAGAAGTGCATGACATGCACCGGCGCATCCCGGGCCGCGAGCGGCTGGATCTGGTAGCCCGCTGCATCGACCTTCCCGTAGGGGCGGACGGTCCAGCCCGCCGTTAAGAGCGCATCGATGAGCCCCGGAAGGTGTAGCCGCCGAGGTCGGTGACAAGCCTGCTGTAGCCGTGGATGCGGACGCGGTCGTGGGCGAAGAGGACCGCCATGAACTTCCCGGCCTCTTCGGTGAACCTCCCCTCGCTTCGCCGCCGCTCGGCCACGTTCACCGCCGATTTGGCCCGGTGGTGCCCGTCCGCGATGTAGGTCTCCGGCACCGCCGCAAAAAGGCTCTCAAGGCGGGCGAGGACGGCCTCGTCGGCGATCCGGTAGACCTCGTGGAGCACGCCCGATGCGGTCGTGGTGCTCCCGTCGGGCTGCACATCGTCGATGAGGGAGCGGACGTGAGAGAAGATCTCGCCCGAGTCGCGGTAGAGCAGGAAGACGAGCCCGGTATTCGCGCCGACGACGTCGATGTGCCGGGTCCGGTCTTCCTCCTTGTCGTACCGGGTGAGTTCGTGCCGCCGGATCGTTCTGTTCTCGTAGTCCTCTGTTCCCACGCAGCAGACCAGCCCGACGAACTCCTCGCCGTCCTGGACCGCCCGGTAGACGTACACCCCGGGCTCGGGGTCACGCTCCATCAGGCCGTCCGCGAGCATCCCGTCGAAGACCTCCCGCGACCGCCGGTAGACCTGGTCGTCGTTCGGCGGGAGGTCGGGGAGTTCGGCATCCGGCCTGCTGACCCGCAGGAAACTCATGGTGTTCTTCTCGATGCACTCCCGGGCCTCTTCCGCCGTCACCACATCGTAGGGCACGGAGGGAATCTTTTCGGAGTACGGCTGCCCCGGACGGACCGCCGCGAAACGATAGATCTGAACCATAATTACCGCCACTCGTATGTGCCTACTATTTTGTCTCCTGACACTATATTAGGTAAGGCACTCCAGGAGGGAGAGGCCGATAATGATGCCGCTCCAACTCATCATTCGCCGGGCACAGCCCGCAGATATTCCGCAGATTGTCGCCGTCGAGAAAGCGGCCTTCGCCGACCCCTGGGACGAGAGAACGCTCCAGGAATCCCTGGCCTACTACCCGGAGACGTTCTTCGTGGCAAAAGACAACGGTGACGTGGCCGGTTTCGTCGCCGGGGGCGTTGAAGACACCGGGGAAGAGGTGTACGGGCATGTCATGAACCTCGCCGTCGCCCCCGGATACCGGCGCCGGGGGATCGGCCAGCACCTCATCCGCCGCCTGGAACGGGAGTATGTCATCCTCGGCGCGAGCGGCGTCCAGCTCGAGGTCCGGGTGACGAACACCGGGGCGCAGGACTTCTATCGCCGTCTCGGCTACCGGGAGGTCTTCCAGGTTGCCGCGTATTACGCGAACGAGGAGGACGCTCTGGTCATGATGAAGTGGTTCAGGTTTTAGACGCGACGCTCCGCAAGGAGCGGAGCGGGAGAAAACGCGAAGCGTTTTCGACTTGCGACGGTTCGTAGAACCGGAGCCGCTCACCATCGCTCCTGGTGGCCCCTACTCCCTGACCCTGGACTGGATCTGGCTTTTCAGTTCCAGCAGATCGTGTTCGACCACGTTCCAGACTGCATCGCGGTCGATCCCAAAATAGTGGTGAATAAGGACGTTCCTCATGCCGATGATGTCCGTCCAGGGGATTCCCGGGTTTTCGGTCCTGAATTCTGATGAAATCCCCCGTACGGCTTCCCCGATGATCTGAAGGTGGTGGATCACCCGAGATGCTGTGCCATCTCATCATTGTAGAAGTACTCGCGCCCTCGGGCCGATACTCTTTCAATCCGTTCGATGGCTTCGATAACATCCAGCAGCCGTTCACGATCGTCTCTCATAATGGCTGCGCTTCCTGTAAGACCTTTGAGCGGATACGCTCCCGAAGTCCCGCTTCGGTCACAACATCAACCGAACGACCAAGCAGGAGCGAGAGATCCATCGCAAGACCGCCCACGTCAAGGAGACTCCGGTCGGGATCGAGATCGATCAGGAGGTCGATATCACTGTCTTCCCTGGCTTCGTTTCGTGCCACGGATCCGAACACCCGCACGTTTCTGGCTCCCCTCCGGTGCGCGAGAGAGAGGATCTCATCCCGCTTCTGGATGAGAAGGGTATAGATATCTGCTCCCGGATTCATGCCCAAGAAGTACTTACGACGATCGCGTGTCTTAAATGTTCTCATGCACCCTTACTCCCCGGCACCACGGCAGCACCGGGCCGTCACCCCCGCCCGTGCTCCTGGTGGGCCCGGGCGAGGTGCTGGGCCGCGAGGGCGCCGAGGAGGGAGAGTTCGCCGGCGAGCACCCCGGCGGCGACGATCTCCGCAAACGCCTTTGCGTGGGTTCCCGGCGGTCGCCGCCCCCGGCGACCCCGAGCATCGCGAGGCACTCCTGCTGGGTATCGACCCCCGTGCCGCCGCCGACCGTTCCCACGGGAAGCGACGGGAGGGTGACCGCGACGTAGACCCCGCCGTCCACCCGGTCGACGGTGGTGATGGCGGTGCTCCCTTCGACGACGTGGGCGGGGTCCTGGCCGCAGGCGATGAACATGGCGGCGACGACGTTCGCCGCGTGGGCGTTGAACCCGAACGAGGCCGCCCGGGCCGAGCCCACAAGGTTCTTGCGGTAGTTGACCTCGATGAGCGTCTCCGCGTCGGTCTTCAGGAGATCCACGATCGCCGCGTCGGTAAGCCGCACCCCCGCGGCCACGGTCTTCCCCCGGCCCCGGACCAGGTTGATCGCTGCCGGTTTCTTGTCGGTGCACATGTTCCCGGAGGTAGCGACGAGGCGGGCCCCGGTCTCCCGCTCGATGAGTTCGCCGACCTTCTGGCCCGCGATCGTCACCATGTTCATGCCCATGGCGTCCTTGGTGTCGAACTCGAGCCGAACGAAGACACTTGTCCCGGCAACGTAGGTGACGGCTTCACGGAACTCGCCGTGTTTTGTGGTGCTCTCTGCAACCTCGCGGATCTCCGCGGCGTGGCTCTCCACCCAGGCCGCCACCTCGCGGGCGTGGACGACGTCCCGGGCGGCGAAGACCGGCGCCCGGGTCATCCCGTCCCGCATGATCCGCACGTCCGCGCCCCCGGCCCGGGTGACGAGCGAACACCCGCGGTTCACCGAGGCGACGAGCGCCCCTTCGGTCGTCGCGAGCGGGAGGTAGTAGGACCCGTCGGCGTACTCGCCCTTCACCCGGAGCGGTCCCGCGACACCGAGCGGCACCTGCACCGTGCCGATCATGTTCTCGATGTTGCGCTTCACGACCCGGTCAAGCCCGATGGAAAACGACCCGACCTTCGGGAGGGCGGCGCCGGTCTCGCCCTCGACGAACGCCCGGCGCACCCGGACGGCCTCCTCGGGGGGGAGTTCCGTCTCGAGGGCGTAGAGTTTGAGAGACCCGTCTTTCAGCCTCCCGATATACTCATCCATGAATAAGTATGAGAACTCATACCTAAAGATGGCTGGTGGTCGATGTGGAGAAGGAACAGTGGTGCCTTGCGGTGCCGAGACGAGAGGCTGAAGAGAGGCGGCGCCGGCTGCTCGAGGAGGGGCTCCTCGACCGGCGGTTCCGCCCGCGCCCGGAAGGTGACGCCATCCTCTTCCCGGTGGCGGAGGAAGTTCCGGGCGCCGTCCGGTGCGAGTTCGAGGCGGTGCCGGAACGCATCGACCTCCCCCGCCACGAGCTCGTGGGGGGGATCGCCATCATGCAGGAGAACGATCCCCGGGGCGCCGAGCGGCTGCTCGCCTCCCGGCCGTCGCTTGAGACCGTCCTCTTTCCCGAGACCGCCGTCGAGGGAGAGTACCGCACCCGCCGGTTCTCCGTCCTTGCGGGAGTTCCCACCACCCGCACCCGGGTGACGGAGTATGGCCACTCCTTCGACGTCGATCTCTCCCTCGCCTACTTCTCCGCCCGGCTCTCGACCGAGCGGCAGCGGATTCTCGGGGCGATGGCGGAGGGAGAGCGGGTGCTCGATATGTTCGCCGGCGTCGGGCCGTTTGCGATCACCCTCGCCGGGAAGGCGGGGTTCGTCGTCGCTGCGGACCTCAACCCCGCCGCTGTCCACCTCCTGATCGAGAACATCGCGCTCAACCGCGCCGGAAACGTCATCCCGGTGCTCGCCGATGCCGCCCGCCTCCCCCGGCTCGGCTTTCCCCCGTTCGACCGGGTCGTCATGAACCTCCCCCTCGCCGCGCCGGAGTTCCTCCCGGCGGCGGCCGCCCTCTGCCGGGACGGCGGGACGATCCACCTCTACGCGCTCCAGGAGCAGGAGGGCGAATACCTCCCCCTGATCCGCGAGGTCACCCGTGGGGAGGTCGCCGAGCGGCAGGTCAGGTCGTATTCGCCGGGGAGGTGGCACGCGGTGTATGATATCGTGGTGGAGAAGTAAGGGGATCCCTTGGATTGCAGCTCTTGCATTTTCAGTAATCAAATATGCTTCTTCTTTTTTGGCTGGGCATATCTCCCACTGCTCACCGAGCATCACATTGTGGGGGGGTGAGACTGCGATGGGGGATGCTCCCCCCTCCCCGCCAGCCCCACCACCCCCAGGCGCGATATCTCCCACGGTCCAGTGTACCGGGTTTTTCCCTCAGTCAGGTTGCTCCCCTCTCTGGTGTATCGTGTAGTGGGGGTCACCAGTAACCATCCACCGAACTTCGCGCGAGGTTGTCGTAGGGGATAGCTCCTGGGTCTCACGCGATGTCGTGAAGATCGCGAAAGAGACTCCGGCAACCCTGCAGACTCCGCAGGTTAGAGCGATAGAAGTGGAGGTATAGTGATGGCGTCTCGCGCAAACGCGCAAGACGCCGTCCGGGGCTGCTCTCCGGGCAGCCCGAAAAAGTGTTTATTCCGCCGGCACGAACTTCGTGCCGTAGTGGATGGTGCCGCTCTCGCCGTCCGCCGCTATCCGGCGGAAGACGCTTTTGACCCGCATCCCGATCTTAATATCCTCGATGGGGCAGGCGACCTGGGTGGTGAGCCTCGGGCCCTCGTCGAGTTCGACAACCGCGAGGACATAGGGCGTGGTGTTCTCGAACTGGTCGCTTGCCGACCGGATCACCGTGTAGGTGACGACCGCTCCTTCGCCGGTGAACTTGTGGTCGACGATGTTGCCGCTCCGCCGGCAGTCGGGGCAGAGCGACCGGGGCGGGAAGAAGTGCCGCCCGCAGGTCGTGCACTTCGTCCCGAC
The DNA here is from genome assembly GCF_000691865.1 of Methanoculleus sp. MH98A. Taxonomy (GTDB): domain Archaea; phylum Halobacteriota; class Methanomicrobia; order Methanomicrobiales; family Methanoculleaceae; genus Methanoculleus. Next base: position 9,261 of record NZ_JMIO01000015.1, read on the forward strand.
GAGGTTGTAGCGCTGCGGGATCTTTCTCCAGAACCGTGAAACCGACATTGTTAGGCCCCCAGGATGTGGACGACGACCGTCGCGCCGGTGCCGCCGACGTTATGCGCCATACCGATCTCCGCATCCACCTGTCTCGCACCGGCCTCGCCGCGGAGCTGGCTGACGATCTCGTAGATCTGCTTGATCCCGGTCGCACCGACCGGGTGGCCGCAGGCCTTCAGGCCGCCGCTCGTGTTCACCGGGATCTCCCCGCCGAGGGCCGTCGCCCCGTCCGCGGTGAGTCTCCCCGCCTCGCCCTTCTTGCAGAACCCGAGGTCCTCGATCGCACAGATCTCCGCGATCGTGAAGCAGTCGTGGACCTCCAGCATGTCGATGTCCTTGTGGGTGAGGCCCGCCTGGGTGAACGCCCGTTTGCCTGCGGCGACCGATGCGTCCAGAGTGGAGATGTCCCGCCGGTCGTGGAGCGCGATGGTATCGCTCGCCTGGGCGCTTGCAAGCACCCTGACCGGCGAATCGGTGAACTCGCGGGCACGCTCGAGCGGCACCACCACGACCGCCGCCGCACCGTCGGTGATCGGCGAGCAGTCGAAGAGCCGCAGCGGGTCGGCCACGAGCGACGAATTTAAGACCGTATCGACCGTGATTCGGTTCCGGAACTGTGCGATCGGATTCTTCGCGCCGTTCTCGTGGTTCTTCACCGCGACCAGTGCAAGCTGCTCCCGGGTGAGGGGATAGCGGTGCATGTAGTCGTTTGCAATCATCGCATACAGCCCGGGGAAGGTCGCCCCGGCGAACCCTTCCCACTCGCGGTCGGCGGCGCTCGCGAGCATGTCCACGCTCGCCCCGGTCCCGACGTCGGTCATCTTCTCGACGCCCGCCGCGACGACGACATCCTCCATGCCGCTCGCGACCGCGATCACCGCCTGCCGGAAGGCAAGCCCGCCGGATGCGCAGGCCGCCTCCACACGGGTCGAGGGAGTGTTGTTCGTCGCAAGACCGGCGTAATCCGCGATCAGGGCACCGATGTGCTCCTGCTCGACGAACCGTCCGGCACTCATGTTCCCGACGTAGAGAGCGTCGAGCCTCTCGCCGGTGACACCGGCATCCTCGAGCGCCAGCGCCCCGGCCTTGACGAAGAGGTCGCGGAACGAGGTTCCCCAGTGCTCCCCGAACTCCGTGCACCCGACTCCGATTACTGCTACGTCTCTCATTTCTGCATCACGATCTTTCCCTTGTGTTTGGCATACAGTGCATAGTCGAGGTATGTCGGATCTGCGAGGAGTTTCTCCACGCTCGGTGCTGCCGTCCGGTCGAACTCAACGGAGTCGATGGCATCGGTCACCGTGATGTCGAAGGCGTCGCTCCCCGCTCCCGACCCGAACGAGGTGACGAAGATCCGGTCGCCAGGCTTCGCCACATCGAGCGTGGCCGCAAGCCCGATCATCGACGCTCCCGAGTAGGTGTTGCCGAGCCTCGGGACGACGAGGCCGGGTTCGATCTGCTCAGCCGTGAACCCGAGCGTCTTTGCCACCCGCTGCGGGAACTTCGCGTTGGGCTGGTGGAAGACGGCGTAGTCGTAGTCCTTCGGGTTCGTCCCCGCCTGCTCAAACATCAGCCGGGCGGCGCCCTGGACGTGCTTGAAGTAGCCGGGATCGCCGGTGAACCGACCGCCGTGACGGGGGTAGTTCTGCCCTTCGCGCCGCCAGAAGTCGGGCGTGTCGGTGGTGAACGAACAGGTGTGGTTGATCTCGGCGATGACGTCCTCGTTGCCGATGACGAACGCAGCCCCGCCGGCCGCCGCCGTGTACTCGAGCGCGTCGCCGGGAGCGCCCTGCGCCACGTCCGCACCGATGGCGATCCCGAACGGGATCATCCCGCTCTTGACCATGCCCATGCAGGTCTGGATGCCTGCCGTTCCCGCCTTGCACGCGAATTCGTAGTCGGCGGCGGTCATGTTCGGGGTCGCCCCGATTGCCTCGCCGACCGTGCAGGCCGTGGGCTTGACCGCGTAGGGGTGCGACTCGCTCCCCACGTAGATGGCGCCGATGGCCCCGGTGTCGACGTTCCTCCGCCGGAGGGCGGCGCGTGCCGCCTCGACGGCGATCGTCGCGGTATCTTCATCAAGATCGGGGACGGACTTCTCAAAGACTCCGAGCCCTCTCATGACGTCGTTTGCATTGCCGCCCCAGACCCGCGCGATCTCCGGGACTTTTATCCGGTATCGCGGGATGTAGACGCCGTATGAGTAGATGCCTACCATAGTTTTCCTCGTAGTGAACTGATGATCGTCTCGACATCCATCTCGGTGCAGAGCACGCTGATCCGGTCGCGTTCCGCGAGGCCCGGGATCAACGGATGCACCTCTTCCGGCCCGAGGCCCTGCAGCACCACGCAGCGTGGTTTGAACGGCGTGACCCGGATCGCCACCATGGGGGACTTTCCGGTCGAGACCTCGGTGAAGATGAGGGCACGTTCCGTGCTCCAGCCGTAGATGCGGTTGAACTCGCTCGAAGAGAGCTGGAGGATCGCGTTGAGGCTGTTGATCACCGTATACCCGTAGATGGCCTGATCCGCCGGCCCGCAGAGCGTGACGGCGCCGATGGCCTCTGCAAAATCTGAGAGGGCCACGGGAGACGCGTACTCGTGGATGTCGTAAATGACGTCTTCGTCGAATTCGCTGTACAGGATTTTCGCAAATTTGTTGATGAACCGGCCGCCGTTGTCCTCGTCGATCGAGAGGATCGTATCGACGATTTTTCCAACGATGGCGGTTCCCGGACTCTTTCGCCGTCCGCTTTCGTAATCACTGATAACTGAGGGAGAGACCTCCAATCGCTCGGCAAGCAATCCCTGGGGGATGTTGAAGCTCTGCCGCCACTTCTTGAGGGCCTGACCCGGTGAGTCCGAGAGTGTGATTTCTCCTGCCATTTTCTCGGCAAGTTGATGCCGCACCCCGGATTTCATACAGGTACAGTCAGCACCCCCGACTTAAATAATTAGCGTATCCCACATCGACATTTCACGAAGATCGCGAGGATGGGATCGTTGCGCAACCCGTATATAGTATGCATCTCAATTATGGTATAATGGTTGAAGCGGAAGATCTGCAGTCCTTGAAGACGATTGCCCTGCTTGGCGGGTGCCGGGGGCCCATCTGGCTCTCGTCGCAGTCGCTCGGTAGCGTACTGGGTATCAGCCCCCAGACCGCTTCGCGGCGGCTGATCGCACTTGAGCGGCAGCAGTTCGTCGTCCGATCGATGAAGCCCGACGGCCAGTACGTCGCCGTCACCCGGGAGGGCGAGCAGGCGCTGAAGCGGGAATACGCGGATTACGTCCGGATCTTCAACCCGGATCAGAGGGGGTACACCCTGACCGGGACGGTGATCAGCGGGCTCGGGGAAGGCCGTTACTACATGAGCATCCCTCACTACAAGGAGCAGTTCGGCGGGTGTCTCGGGTTCGAACCCTTCCCCGGAACCCTGAACATCAGGCTCGATGCGGCGAGCATCGAGGTCCGCAAACAGCTCGAGCACGCCTGCTGGATCGATATTCCCGGATTTACTGCCGACGATCGGACGTTCGGCGGCGCACGGGTGCTCCCCTGCCTGATCAGGGGGTACAGGTGCGCGATAGTCGTGCCCTCCCGCACTCATTACCCGGAGGATACCATTGAGGTCATCGCCGGGTGCGAACTCCGCAAAGCCCTGAACCTGAACGATAACGATATGATCGAGGTGGAGATTACTCATGATTGATGCAGCCATAAAGGCCCTCGCAAGAGGCGAATTCGTCCTGCTATACGACTTTGACAACCGCGAGCGCGAGACGGACTTCGCGATCCGCTCAGACGCCGTCACGCCCGCTCACATCCGGCAGATGCGTAAAGACGGCGGCGGGCTGATCTGCACGGCGGTCCATCCCGTGGCTGCAAAGAGGCTCGGCCTGCCGTTTGCGCACGAAGTCCTGCGGGCCTGCAGCCTCGTTGAGAGGGACGGGGAGGTCCCGTACGACCCGAAGAACCACTCCTCGTTCTCCCTCTGGGTGAACCACCGCGAGACCTATACCGGGGTCACCGACCGTGACCGGGCGCTGACGGTCACCGCCATCGCAGATGAGGTGAGCAAGTCGCTCAACGGCGGCGGCCACGACTTTGCGGCGCATTTCCGGACCCCGGGCCACATGGCGCTCCTGCGGGCTGCGGATCGGCTGCTCGACGAGCGGCGGGGGCAGACCGAGCTCTCGATCGCGCTTGCGACCATGGCCGATATCACCCCGGCGGTCACGATCTGCGAGATGCTGGACGACGAGACAGGGTTTGCCCTCACGAAGGAGGGTGCGATGGAGTATGCGAGAAAGCACGGGCTCGTCTTCGTCGAGGGGAAAGACGTTCTGGACCGGTGGGAGTCGGAGAAACCGCAATAATACCCACCTCTTTTCGATCCTTCCCCGCAAAGCCCGCCTCCCGAAAAGTATTCCCGGATGCCTTTTTGGACATCGGCCGGAACGTGCTCGGCCTCTCCGGTTGCGCCGCAAAACGGCGCAGCTCGTGTATTTCAAAAACAATATATACGATTGTACGGCACCATAAACGGATGAAAAGAGATGCTGTGGCATACTTGAATACGAGAAAGAAGGGGGATTTCGCAGCACAAAAGGGAGATGTCGAGGATTTTTGCAAGTACCGGTTTCAGATTGTTGAAATCTTCCATGATCACCGGGCAACGGCAACGCCCCCGGAGAAACGAAAGGGTTTTTCAGAGATGCTGGCGTTTTGCGCCGCCAATAATTGCCCCGATATCATCATCTACGATCTTGCAGGCCTTGCGAAGGACCCGGACGCCGGGCTTGCCGCACTCAAAACCTTGAACGAGCACTACACCGTCTACTGCGTGAATAACGATTTCTTCGGGTTCCGGGACGAGCCGGAGCAGAGGAGAGCGGCGATCGGCAACTTCATCGAGTACATGGAGCAGTACCGCGAGAGTGGCCGGAAAGCCGCGCCGACCGTCTCGAAGAAGACGAAGAAGGATGACGGACGCCCCATCGGGAGGCCGAGAGCCCTCAACGAGGGGCAGGTCGAGGCTCTCCTCACGGTGCGGCAAGCCGGGACAAGCATCAGCCAGATCTGTCGGATGTTCGACGTCAGCAGGAGCACGGTCAGCAAGATCCTCGCGGACTACCCGGAACTGAAGGGGGAGTGGAAGGGCGCCCGGCAGGAGCCGGAGGAGTGATCCCTCCCGGAAAATCCTTGTTCCGGCTACTCCTGACCGTTGTATCTCTCCGTTATCCACGACTCGATCCGGGTGAGAGCGAGGCTTGCTATTATGCCCAGCACCACGCCTATCATGAAGACGACCTGGGCGTAACCGCTCTTCGCTCCCTCCTCTCAGACGTCTACGAGGTAAGAGATTGCCGAGATGAGAGAGAGGGTTCCAAAGACCAGGATGAAGGTGAATATCTTTTTTCGGTTCATGATGAAGGTGTCTCCTGACTGTTCCGCCCGTGTTCCTCGCATCGGAACCGGGACTGCATCGCCAGCGTAAGAATCGAGTCTTTTGCTATATACTCTTTCTGTCCAGTCTCTTTACAGATTGGCGCTTTCATACCGCCCTTCATGGAAAAGAGCTGCTGTAACCGGGGACAAGGGATCACGCAACAGATGCGGCAGCGTTCGGGAGCATCCCCACGAAAGAATGGTAGTTGCCCGCAAAAAAAAGAGTTTCGGAGGTAGAGCCTCTACAGCTGCACCTGGGTGAGCGCGTCGTAGACGATCTTTTTGTAGAGGTCGGGCTGCGTCCCGTACTCCTCCTGGGCCTTCCGGGAGTCGTCGGTGGTGCCGAACGCATCCAGCCGGTCCAGGGTCTCGCGGGCGGTATCGAGCACCCAGAGGTCGCGGGTCTCGCGGTCCACGACCGCGATCGACTCCACGCGGACCGAAACCAGGCAGTTCCCGTCCGGGGTCGTGTAGAGACTCGGTTTCCCGACGACGGCGACGAACGCCGGCGGCTCTATCCGGGCAAGCTGTTGCATCGCCTCGGGCTGGTAGGAGCCCGCCATGACGAAGAAGGTGCCCGTCGGGTCGGCCACCCTTCCGCGGTAGAAGATGTTCTGGTCGCCCCGCCGTTCCTTCTCCGTGAGCGTCCCGACGATGAAGATCCGGTTGCTCCGGATCCCGGTCGGGAGGATGACGTAGGTCGGGCTCTTCTCGTCGTCGCCGTCCTTGAACTGGTAGCGGGTCTCGCGGAGCTCGGATGCGAAGACCCTCCGTGCCGGTTCGCGCTCGAACGCGCTCTGGGGCTTCATGCAGGCTCACCTCCGGCGCGGTTCAGCAGGCTGGCCAGTTCTTCGGGCTGGAAGACGATCGGGGTGCAGGAGTTGACGAGCAGCCTGCCGCCGAATTCGTTCCCGCTGCAGGTATAGTAGCGCCCGAGCACCGTGTTCCTGATGCGGTAGAAGATCTCGTCCATGCCGAGCGGGTTCGTCTCGGCGATAGAAACGGCCTCATCAAGGGTGATTCCCGTGAGAGCCTCGACGACCTCACGCTGCATCAGGACGTTTCGGGCACGTATGCCGTCGTCGAGAACCGCTTTTATGCGGAGGTCGTAGCGGAACTCGGGCTGGATCTCGTGCACCGGGCAGTAGTTCTGCCGGGAGAGGGTCCGGTTGCATCCCTCGACCGGGCAGCGCTTGATCAGGCCCGAGCCGGGAGCGACGTGGACGAGAGCGCCCCGGATCTCGGTCTCGGTTCGCCCGACCTCGATGTCGCCCTCGTCGGTGATGTACATCGCGGTGTTCAGGGCGAGGGAGAGCCTGCCGTTGTACTCGTCGACGGTGGCGTAGAAGATGTTGTAGACGGCGTCGAGGTCTAACTTCTCCTTCCCTTCCCCTTCTTCTTTCCATATGACGAACTTGATGGTGCCGGTCTCATCGCCGAGGAGCCCCGTCTGGAGCATCCGGTCGTGCGAGGCCTCCCATTCCTGGATGAACTTGGCCCGCACGCTCCCGACGCCGGGCTTCAGCTCGGCGATAGGCGTGATCGAGGGGAGGAGCGGAGCGTCCTTCTCCATCTGAGCGATGGTGGTGCCCGAGTGGATCTTCAGGTTCGGCGCACCCTTGTACTCGTCGACGACCGCGGACTCAAGCCGGTACCAGTGACCGTACTCCATTGTGGGGGCGTTCGCCCGGGCCCAGGTCACAAAACGCATGGCGCCGCTCGAGTCGGCGATGATCCCGGTCTGTGCAATCGAGGGCGAGACGGGCGGGGTCAGGGCAACGATCTTCCCCTCGATCGTGACCCACTCGCCGGGAACGATCTCGTGTATCGGGCGGATCTCGGTGGATGAACCCCCGACGCCGGTGACGTTGTGCTCGCGGGCGAGATCGGCCGTCACGGTTCGTTCGGCTTCGTCGAGGTTGACGCCGAACTCCTCGACGAGACGGCTGAGGCGTGATTCGATCTTCTGCCGATCGGGCTGTGCGCCTTTTGCTTCAAGTTTCCGGGAGATTCTCTCTGTTACCTCTGATAGGTTCATACTTACATCTCCAGTCTGTACTTCACCCCGTGAAGGTATTAAGAACTCGGCCCGCGATGTGAAAGTAAGTTCGGAGCCTGCCCCGAACGGCCTCCGTGCGCCCGGGCCGGAAGAGAGCACGGCAGGAACCGGCCGCCCCGACTATCACGCGACGCCGTGTCCCCGTTGCCCGGAGGGGCGGTGTCCATGCGGGCCGCTGGTTGCATGCACCTGCCGGGGCGGGCGAATACGTCGTTTAAGTATCCGCGAGCAAATCGGGGCACCTCTGCACCCGATACTTGAATGTATATATAGGGGCAAGGCCATACACCTGATGCATGGCATTGACTGCGGACAGTACAATCGCGGAACTCCTTCGGGAGAAGCCCGAATCGGCACAGGTACTCTTCCGGTTCGGCATGGGTTGCCTTGGCTGCGCCATCGCAAACAACGAGACGATCCGGGAAGCCGCCCAGGCGCACGGGATCCCCCTCGAAGAGATGCTCTCCGCCCTCGGCGTCGCCGAGGCGTAACCGACTATAATCGTTCCCGGAGGCGCTTGAGCTCGGCGAGAGCGGCCTCCGGATTTCTTTTCATGTAATCCGCAATTTCCGGGATGTGCAGCAACGTACAGCCGGCGCACCCCCAGATCCTGCCGCCGTTGGAACTATCGACCCATTCGCCGAGTTCTTCGTCCGCACAGGGGTAGCAGGGGCAGTAGCAGTAATCGCACCGCTGGCCCGGGAAATGGCAGGGGTAGTAGGGGCAGTTCTCCTTCTGCCACTCCACCCAGTGGTCCCCGCCGTAGCGGCTGTAGATGAAGAACGACGGCTCGCTCCGCTGGATCTTCCCCTGCTGCCGCGCGAGGGCCTCCGGGAGCCCGTAGAGGACGGCCTCGTGAACACGCCGTCCGATCTCCGTCAGCGTCCCGGCGTAGGTCTGCACACCGAAGGTGTCCCGCTCGCACGCGACGGCGACCGCGTCCGTCGTGGTTCCGGGGAAGTCGTAGCCGAGGTCGTGGAGCGCCTGGGCCTTCGCCCCTGTTGCAGTGACGATCGTCTCAAGGAGTGCCGAATCACACATCCCCTCCCGGCTGTAGACGATGATGTTGATGGTGTGCGGAGCGGTGGGGGACGCTGTCGGGTTGGTCACCCCGGCGGTGATGAAGACCGTGACGAAATCGTACTGGAGCACGCAGAGGTGGTGCATCCTAACAGCGGTCAGGAGGCCGAAGTAGTCCCGGAAGATGCCGTGCCGGGCGGCAAGAAGGTCGAGATGGCGCACCGGATCGCCCGCGAAGTCGCGGGGCACCGTGTGGTTGACGACCGTCGTGACGTCGGCGAGGCCACCATTGACGCCGGTGCTCGCCGCCCTGAACCGGCCGCGAAGAAAAAGAGTTTCGTCCCTGACGAAATGTCTCATACGACGGAATAACGGGTCCGGTCTTTCAGTTCCTGCTGTTTGCCGGCGTTCCAGCCCGCAACGTCCTGGAGGTAGCCGGTGACCCTGCTGATCTGCATGACATCGTGGCTCCCGCACTCCGGACAGACGGCTTTGCCGCAGAGCGGGCAGTACTCGATGCTCTCGACGATGGCGTGATGACAGTCGCAGTGGTCGAGCGGACACATGACCTCGAGCGACGTCTCGCCGCAGTGAGGACAGGGGTTCTCATCCACGACGAAGTGACAGGTGTGGCACTTGTACCGCCGCTCTCCCGCGGGGATTTCATCGAGGCTCTGGTACTTTTCCGCCAGTTTAAGTTGTTCAGGGCTCCAGTTCATGATACCCATATCTGCGGGAGAATATATAACTCTTCAGATGCGGGACAACCCGCATCCGCCTCAGATCACTCATAGGGGTCGTCATCTCCCCTGAAGGGGATCGGAACGGAGAATTCATCACCGGCGGATGCGGGAGAAGCGTTCGGCTTCGGCGCCCGGGTCCTCCGCCTCGTAGATGCTCCTTCCTACAATGACCCCGTCGACCAGCCGGGCCACCGTATCGATATCGCCGCCCTGCGCCCCCACGCCCGGTGAGTAGATCGCCTTGCTGCCGACGATCTCCCGGAGCCGGGTGATCCGTTCGGGGCGGGTGGCCGGAGCGATGATGCCGTCGGCCCGGGAGGAGACGGCGAGTTCCGCCAGGCGTTCGGCCACACCGCCGTGGAAGAACTCGGTCGCCCCGGGGTGGCTCATCTCGGCGACGATGTAGGCCGCCCCGCTGTGGTTGTGCGCCACCTCGACGCAGGTTCTCGCGGCATCGGCTCCCACGAACCCGTGGGCGATCACGGCGTCGAACCCGGCCGAGAAGACCGCTTCGCAGATGAGGCGGTTGGTGTTGGGGATGTCCGCGACCTTGAAGTCGGCGATGAGCGGGAGGGCGAGATCGGCGAGGTCGCTGGCGATGGTGAGCCCTGTTGCGAGGACAAGGGGGTAGCCGATCTTGATCGCGTCGATATGGGGTGCACACGACTCCGCGATGCTCACCGCCTGTCTCCGGTCGAGGACGTCGAGAGAGAGGATCAGCTCGGTCATGACCCCAGCCTCTCGAGGGTTGCCGCAACCAGGAGCGGCAGGTTGATGGTCGCGTCGCCGTAGACCGTTGCGGCGGTGGCCTCGCCGGTGAGTTTGCCCCACGACCGGGCCTCGTCGAGCGTCGCCCCCGAGAGGCCGCCGAGGTCCGGCCGGTCGCCGGTGAGCTGCACCGCGTAATCAAACCCGCTCTCGGTCATCAGTTTGCTCTGCAGGATGTAGTTCTTCGGGACGCCGCCGCCGACGAGGATGGTGCCGGCCCGTTCGGCCTCAAAGCACCGGTCGAGGAGCCCGGGCATGTCGGCAAACGCGCTGACCGTGACCCTGTGTGTCTGGGAGAAGAGCCAGTACTGCAGTCCGATCATCGAGTCCTGGATGGCCGGGCAGTAGACCGGCACCCCGGCCTTTGCCGCCGCGGAGAGGATCCCCGAGTCAAGCCTGCTCCCTATCCGGCCGAGGAGATCGGAGATCGAGACCGTCGAGCCTTCGGGGAGGGACGAGTAGGTGTCCTGCAGGAACTCCTCGAACCGGATGAACGCCTCGTTCGGGAGGAAGATGTCGTAGATCCGGTTGACTCCCTCCTCGCAGAGTTCGGTATCGGAGACCTGAGCGGTCCCGTGGTAGTGGTGGCACCCGATCGCCTCGATGACGTCGTGGGTGAGGTTCGCCCCCGTCGAGACCAGCACGTCGATATGTCCTCTCTCGATGAGGTCGGCGACGATGCCTCCCATGCCGCCGGGCACCATCGCGCCCGAGAGGCCGAAGAACTTCAGCGCTTTCTCGTCGCGGAGCATCCGTTCGTAGATGTTGACCGCCTGCCACAACGATCCCCCGTTGTAGGCTCCGGCTTTCCCGAGTTCGTCGACGAGTTCGCCGACCGTCATCCCGGGGTGCACCCGTGCCTGCTGAACCGCTTCCCCGTACTTGAAGGTCATGATACTGTTACACCAGCTTCTGTACGAGGTATTGGCATTCATGCACGATAATGGATCGTCTTTTTGCGGGGCCGTCGGTAAGGCCCGCCGGCTGAAAGGGATGTCCTGCTAAAAATGCCATAATGTTGCGGGGGCCCGGTGGTCGGGCCCCCGCTGCCAGACAGGGGATGACTGGTTATTCGACACGGGATGATCCCACTCGTCCCACCGTGTCGGAGTCCGGTATTGCCCGGACCATCTCTTTAGAGAGCGGACGTTCGGGCCGGAAACGGAAAGGCATCCAGAAGGGCTACCTTCGTCTTCGTTCCGTGCATACTCGGCCGCGATGTCGTACAGCCTGCCGCAAAACCCTGTCCGCCATGGGTGGCACCGTCGCGGACGGAGGGGTCAGGACACGCATACTTTCGCCGCAGATAGTCGGCACGGGATCACCAGGGAGTTAGTTAACTCACAAACGTTATAAATCTTTTTTTGTAAAGTTCATTTGATTGACGCGATGGTGAGTGCATCGCACTCCCGGCCGGATTGAAGCACGATCTCTTCCCACGCCGGGACGCCGCGCACCAGCGGCCGTGCGAGGTGCCGGCGAGCGGTGGGAGGGACCTCGTACCACCTGGACTCGAGGTGCCGCTCGATCCGCTCGACCTCGGCATCAAGGCTGCGCTCGCCGCAGACCCTGCACTTGTAGCCTTTGCCGGTTCCGGCGCTCGTCATCCGTTTTCTGCAGGCCGGGCAGACGGGCGGGCGGACCCGGACCGCGTCGCTGAGGCGGGCGACCCCGAGTTTCTCGAGGTTCAGGCTCCCTCCCTTGTAACTCCCGGCCGCGGCCACCACGTCGCCCGGGACGAGCGCCCTCACGACGCCCCGGAACCCCTTGGTCGGCTCGTAGGCCATGCAGCGGACCTCAGCGCCGCAATCATTGAGGAGAAACGAGACGTGGCCGCCGGCCCCGGTGGCCGCGCCCTGTGCGACCGTGCCCACCACCAGGTACGACCGCCCCTCCCGGAGCGTCGCGACCGATCCCGGCACCAGGTGAGCGTCGGTTCCCTGGTTGGTGGTGTAGACCTGCTCGCAGGCAGGCTCCTCCGAGCGCACGTACGAACGCGCCTCCTTCACCCATGCCGGGCTCTCCCCCCGGATGCCGAAGAGGACCGGGTCGGGTGTATGGGGCACCCCGACCACCACGCCGTTCTCCCGGTCGACCGTGTCCCAGGTATGCGGGTAGGTCCTCTCCTCGGCGCGAAAGAGGCTCGCCGCATCCACCTGCCGGTGTGTCCCCCACACCGGGCGCTTCCGGTAGGCGAGGAGTTCGTAGGTCAGGTCGGGGAAATCGCTTGAAATCGCCGCCGTTGCGCCGATGAGTCCGCGCCGATTCTTGTAGCCCCGATACAGGGCCCCGGCCGCCTCGAGCACCCCGACGGCTTCGTCCACGGTGCAGTAGTCCCGGAGCGCCGCGTAGTAGAAGTCCGGCGGCGGGCGGACGCTCGCCACCGCCACGCCGGGGTTGGTCTTTGGGTCGTCAAACTCCGCGAGTTCCTCGACGCAAACGGTGGCGAGTGTGAAGCCCGTCTCGGGATCGCCGTCGGCCTCGATGGCGATCGCCGCATTCCCCCGGGTCTTGTGGATGACGTTCGGGTTCAGCCTGACCAGGCGGGCGCCGACGACGCGCAGCCCCTTCTCCGCGAGACGCCGCACCAGGACCGCACCGAGGTAGGTGGTACACATCCCTGCAGGCGAGTCCGTATCGTCGATCCCGATCCACATAACCCTCTAGTTTATATCGTCTCCGGCTATATCGATTCTTACGGGTTATGTCGCAGGATCGCCTCCCCCAGATGGTCATCAGCATCATGCTCCTCGCGAACTTCGACGTCTCGGAGCGATGCAACATCCGTCCGCGGAGTTTCGACCTTATCGCGAAGAAAGGCGGCAACCTCGTCATCATCAAAGTCGCCTCTCATATCGACAGCGTGAGCGCCGACATCGCCTGGGATCTCAACCTGATCGCCCGCTACCTGGAGGCCACCCCCCTCATCGTCGGGGAGCGGGCACGCGATACGGATCTCGAACGCGGTGTCGTCTACATCCGCTACGGGCTCTTTGCCCTCAATCCCGAGACACTCTACGACTACTTCGTGGAAGGGCTCTCGCCGATGGTCTACGCCTCCCCCGGCGGCCTCTACGTGAGGATCAAGGGCGACCTTCTGCGGGAGGTGCGGGAGCGCTTCAGGATGTCGCTCGGGGATCTCGCGTCGCACCTCGGGGTTTCCCGCCGGACAATCAGCAAGTACGAGAGCGGGATGGGTACCACGCTCGACGTTGCCATCAAGCTCGAGGAGTTCTTCAACGCCCCGCTCGTCGAGACGATCGATCTCATCGGTTACTGCACTCCCGAGCCCGAGAAGCCTGCCGAATCCACGTCCGGTGACGTTCTGGTCAACCTCGAACGCATGGGGATGGAGATCCACGCGATGCGGCAGGCCCCGTTCCAGGCGCTGGCACTCTTTGATAAGCACACAATCCTGACGGCGTACGGCACGTCCCAGAAGGTCGTGAAGCGCGCTTCGCTCATCGGCAACATATCGCAGATCACGAAGACGTTTGCGATGTGCGTTGTCACCGATTACAAAAAGCAGAAAAAGATCGGCAAAACGCTTCTTATCGGAGAAGAGCATCTCCACTCCCTCGAAGATGGCTCGGAACTCATAGATATGATAAACGAGTGAAAAACTATATATAGAACCACAAACCTACCTTTCTATCGCTTAACAACGGTGATACCTATGTCAAGTCTTGGAGGACAACCAATCCTGATTCTAAAAGAGGGTAGCCAGCGTACCCGCGGTCGTGACGCACAGTCGGGCAATATCGCAGCCGCAAAAGCCGTGGCAAGCGCTGTAAGGACAACGCTTGGACCCAAAGGCATGGACAAGATGCTCGTC
>NZ_JMIO01000016.1 GCF_000691865.1 Methanoculleus sp. MH98A
AGGGTTAAGGGAAAGTGTTTAAATTTACACCGTCCATATATATTTGATGAAACAAGGTCTGCTCACCGATCGCCAGAAGGAAGTGTTGCGCTACCGGAAGAAAGGGCTGACGCAACAGCAGATTGCGGAGATCATCCACACCTCAAAAGCCAATGTCTGCACCATCGAAAAAGCTGCTCTCGAGAATATCTCGCGTGCACGCGAGACGCTTGAATTCCTCTACACCCTCGACGCCGTGCATCTCTGTACGCTTGAAAGCGGCCTCGACCTGCTCAAGGCACCGGAGTACATCTACGCCGAAGCGGAGAAGCAGGGATTGAAGGTCAAATACGACACGATCTCGCTCATAAACAGGCTCAGGGACGCAAACCCCGAGCGGTTCAGGGGGAGGCAGGTTCGCGAGGATGTTGAGATCTATATCAACAAAGACGGCGATCTCTACTTCGGGTGATACGGTTTAGTGGGCGCGCACACGGGCTCCGTGCGGGAGCGGGAGCCCTGCGGGAGCATGCCTCGCGCCCACGCACTATGAACGCAACCATTGCAGCCCTTCGTTCATCCGCCCGGCCGCCCGGTCGGGCGAACCGGTGCCGCGCCTGCAGCAACGAGGCGTTTTGCGCAAAATCCCAAAAGATCCGATAACAAGGTTTATATCTCATTTTAAGTAATGTTTAAGAAACCGCTCTGCACGATTCCGCCCGGATCCGGGGGGCAGCCGGCACCGTACGTGCCTCTGATTCCTGGAATGGGTTCTCATATCGCATATGTGCGACTTGAGGACTCGCGGCGGGGGTGCAGGAGGTACCAGAGACAAGGTCGAACCCTCCTCACGGAGGGCCGATGTCGATATGGAGTTGTGCTCGTCACAACGGGATGACAGGAGCTGGATCTGATCGAGACGCTGGGCCAACGCCAGTGCAGCGCGCCCGGTTCCGGGAAGAGTGTTCCCGGGAGCGTCGAAGAGTCAGGATCTATTGGCGACGACTGGAATGCACCCGGTGCACACCGGGACGGCAGCAGAGAGAGCGGTCGAGGCGCACAGAGACGAATGTCTCTGTGACTTCACGTTCCGCTGCCTCCATCAACTGTATCCCTTACGCTACGGCAACATGGCGTGGCGTTCGATGTCCCGCCCCATCCGGGTTCGCCAGAGGCTTATCGTGCCGGTGCGTCCGGCACGGAGCCCGGCGCACGCATCGCACTGCAGCGAGCCTGCAGTCGATGCCTCACGCTACAACGCACGAAGGGTTGATTGAAAAATGCCGAAGATAAACAGACCACGCAGAGGATCCCTCGCGTACAGCCCGAGAAAGCGGGCAAAAAGCCAGGTTCCGCGCTACGGCTCATGGCCGGAGTATACGGGAGCCCCGGCCGTGCAGGGATTTGCAGGGTACAAGGTGGGAATGACCCACGTCATCATGGTCGATGACCACAAGAGCAGCCCCACCGAAGGCAAGGACGTGATGGTGCCGGTGACCGTGGTCGAGGTTCCGCCCATGCGGGTGGCCGGCGTGCGTGCATACGGTGAAGATACCTACGGAAAGCACGCGCTGACCGAAGCGTGGACGACCGATCTCGACGAGGAGTTGTCCCGCCGGATCAACGTCCCGAAAAACCACGACACCGCCGCCGCCCTCGAAGCCGTCAAGGCCGCCGTCGGCGAAGGCAAGGTCTCGGAACTCTACGCCCTGGCCTACACCCGGCCCATGGAACTCACCGGCGTCCCGAAGAAGGTCCCCGACCTGATGGAGATGCGGATTGCCGGCGGAAGCCTCGAAGACCAGATCGCCTACGCCGCCGAGATCCTCGGAAAGGAGATCACGATCTCCGGGAACCTCGAGGTCGGCGAGTACGTCGACGTGACCGCCGTCACCACCGGTAAGGGTACGGAAGGCCCCGTCAAGCGGTGGGGTGTTCAGGTCCGGAAGCGGAAACACTCCCGCGGCGGCAAGAAGCGCCACATCGGCAACCTCGGTCCCTGGCACCCGCACCACGTCCGGTGGCAGGTGCCCCAGATGGGCCAGATGGGTTACCAGCAGCGCACCGAGTTCAACAAGCGGATCTTGAAGATCGGCACCGACGGCGACGAGATAACGCCGACAGGCGGGTTCCTGCACTACGGTCTCGTGCGCGGCCCCTACGTGCTGATCAAGGGTTCCGTCCCGGGGCCGAACAAGCGGCTGGTCCGGATACGGTCCGCGATACGGCAGGGTGAACACACCGTTCGCACGCCGGCGATCAATTTCGTCAGCGTGCAGAGCCAGCAGGGGTGAGCAGCGATGAAGGCACAGGTTCGAACACTGACGGGCGAGATCGCCCACGAAATCGATCTCCCGGAGATCTTTACTGAAGAATACAGGCCCGACCTGATTAAGCGGGCAGTCCTCGCGCTCCAGAGCACCCGGTTTCAGCCGCACGGAACAAACCCCTATGCGGGCATGCGCACCTCCGCAGAGTCCTGGGGCAGCGGCCGGGGTGCCGCCCAGGTCCCCCGCCTGAAGAACGGCAGCAGGGTGGCCAGGGTTCCGCAGGCAACCGGCGGGCGCGCAGCGCATCCGCCGAAGGTCGAGAAGATCCTCGTCAAAGAGATCAACCGCAAAGAGAAGCGCAAAGCGCTCAGGTCCGCCGTCGCCGCCAGCACCTACCCCGACCTTGTCAGGGAACGCGGGCACCTCTTCGAGGCTGACCTCCCGCTGGTCTTCGAGGACCGGTTCGAGGAGATCACCCGCACGGGCGACGTCATCACGGCGCTCACGGCACTCGGTGTCTATGCCGACGTCGAGCGGGCGAAGGGCAGCCGGAAGGTCCGTGCAGGGCGCGGCACCATGCGTGGCCGGCGCTACAAGCAGCGCAAGAGCGTTCTCATCGTCACCGGCGGCGAACCGCTCCGGGCAGCCCGGAACCTTGCGGGCGTCGATGCCGTGGCGGTCGACCAGCTCAACGCCGAACTGCTGGCACCCGGCACGCAGGCAGGACGGCTGACGGTCTGGACGGAATCTGCAATCAGGAGGCTGGAGGAGTTCTCATGATACTGAAATACCCGTTCGTTACTGAAAAAGCAACGATGATGCTCGAAGGCGAGAGCAAACTCCAGTTTATCGTGCAGAGAGATGCCACGAAGTCGGACATCAAGCGCGAGCTGGAATCGGCCTTCGAACAGGAAGTGGCCAGCGTCCGCACGATGATGACCATGAAAGGCGAAAAGAAGGCCATTGTAACGTTTGCGGACGCGAAGGCGGCTGAAGAGATTCTCAGCCGACTGGGAATCATGTAAGGTGAGTGACGATGGCACATAGAATCATAGCACAGAACCGCGGAAAAGGCGGCCCAACCTACCGTGCACCGTCGCACCGGTATAAGGCCGCGCTGCGGCACGCAGGAAAGAACGACACCCTGGTCTCCGGGAGCGTCATCGACATCGAGCACGACCCGGCCCGCCACGCACCGATCGCTCTCGCCAGGCTCGATAGCGGCGAGAAGATCTACGTCCTCGCCACCGAGGGGCTCGGTGTCGGGGATGCGGTCTCCTGGGGCACGGGGGGCACGGTGAAGAACGGCAACACCCTGCCGCTCCGGGAAATCCCGGTCGGCGCATACGTCTGTAACATCGAAGCCAGGCCCAACGACGGCGGCAAGTTCGTCCGTTCGAGCGGTGTTCAGGCTCTCGTCATCGGCAAGGCCGACGACGGCAGGGTCGGTGTTCGGATGCCGAGCGGCAAGAACAAGTGGTTCAACGGTGCCTGCATGGCAACCGTCGGTATCGTTGCCGGCGGCGGACGGGGCGAAAAACCGTTCGTCAAGGCAGGAAAGAAGCACTTCCACGTCAGGTCCTCCTCCGAGAAGTGGCCTCGCGTCAAGGGTGTCTGCATGAACGTCATCGACCACCCGTTCGGTGGCGGTGGGCACCAGCACTGCGGACGGCCCAAGACCGTCGCCCGCGGCACGTCCCCGGGAAGAAAGGTCGGGCATGTTGCCGCCCGGAGAACCGGCAAGTGGAAGAAGTGAGGGGTGAAGCATGGCAAAGAAGACACAGAAGAGAATGCCGCGGCGCCGCGAGGAGTTCACCTATCGCGGCTACTCCGTTGCGGACCTGCAGCAGATGGCTCTCTCCGAGCTGCTGCCGCTCATGCCGGCCAGGGCACGCAGGAAGTTCGACCGGGGCCTCTCCAGGGAGCACGAGAAACTCCTCGCGGATCTCCGGTCCGGGGACGAGAACATCCGTACCCACCTGCGCGACATGATTATCATGCCCGAGATGGTGGGGAGAACCATTGAGATCCACAACGGCAAGGAGTTCCAGAAGGTGGAGATCCAGCCCGAGGCAGTCTTCCACTACCTTGGGGAGTTTGCACTGACCCGCAGGAGGGTCGCTCACGGCAGCGCCGGTATCGGTGCGACCCGGTCGAGTAAATACGTACCGCTGAAGTGATGGCTATGGCAAGAACAGAATATTCAGCAAGGATTGAGGGCGAGAACGTCGCTCGCGCAAAAGCGAACGAACTTCCCGTCTCTCCCAAGCACTCGATCGAGATTGCCAGGTTCATCAAGAACATGACCACCACCGAAGCAAAGGCATACCTCGCCGACGTGGTGGCGCTGAAGAAGGCCATCCCCTTCAAGCGGTTCAACCGGAACGTCGCGCACAAGCGGGGGCTCTCGAAGTGGCCCGCCGGCCGGTATCCGGTCAAGGCGGCAGAGGCCTACATCAGGCTGCTCGAATCCGTCGAGAAGAACGCCGAGTACATCGGTCTTGATGTCGAAAACCTCCGGATCGATCACGTCGCCGCCAACACCGGCCGTGGCCTCCGGGCATTCTTCCCGCGTGCGATGGGTCGCGCTACTCCGAAGCGCAGGGAGACCGTGAACATCGAGATCGTCGTGACCGAGGTGGCGTAATGGCAATCGAGAAGAAATTTATCACTGAAGGCGTGCGCAACGTCCGCGTCGAGAAGTTCCTCACGAAGGAACTCAAGCGCGCAGGATACGGCGGCATGGATATCACCCGGACGCCGCTCGGCACCCAGGTGACGATCTTCGCGGAGAAGCCCGGTATCGTGATCGGGAAAGGCGGCAAGCAGGTTCGCCAGCTGACGCAGGACCTCGCCACCGACTACGAGATCGAGTCCCCGCAGGTGGAAGTCCAGCAGGTCCAGAACCCCAACTTCAACGCCCAGATCATGGCGGAGAGGCTGGCAAACGCCCTTGAACGCGGCTGGTACTTCAGAAAGGCCGGACAGAGCACGATCCGCCGGATCATGGAGTCCGGTGCGCTCGGCTGCGAGGTCATCGTCGCCGGGAAACTGACCGGCGCGCGGTCGCGGACCCAGAAGTTCACCGCGGGCTACATCAAGCACTGCGGCGAACCCAGCGAGACGATCGTCGAGAAGGGCTACGCGCTTGCGATCAAGAAACTCGGAACCATCGGGGTTCAGGTCAAGATCGTCCCGCCGGATGCACGGCTGCCCGATGCCTTCGACGTCCTCGAGCCCGAGCCGAAACAGGCTCCGGCGGAACCCATCGAGCCCGAAGAGGTCGGTGAAGAGGTCTTCGAGGAAGAGTTCGAGGAGATCTCCGGCGCGGAGTACGAGGAGGAGGTATAGATGGCAATCTTTCGGGCGCGTGAAGTGAAACAGCTCTCCGACACCGAACTTCTCGAGCAGGAGCAGAAACTCTCTCTCGAACTGATCCAGGAGCGCGGCAAGGTCAGCGCCGGCGGTGCCACCGAGAACCCCGGAAGGATCCGCGAGGTTAAGAGGACGATTGCGCGCATCCGCACCGAGCAGAACGAACGGAGGAACGCATGATCTCTCCCCAGAACGTCCTTCGGCACGAGTTGATCGGGCTGGACGTTCTGGTCGTTCGTGCGAGCAACCCGGGTCATGCCGGGGTATCCGGGCGCGTCACCGATGAGACCCGAAATACCCTGGTTATCCTGACCGGGCGGGGAGAAAAGCAGATACCGAAACGGTTCAGCGTGTTCCGCTTCCGGCTTCCCGACGGCACGACCGTCGACGTCGACGGGTCGAGCCTGGAGACTCAGCCGGAACGGCGGATCGGCATGCGCATCAGATAAACGAGGATGAATAATGGCACGAAACATTGGGTTGGACGTTCCCATTCCGGAAACGGAATGTGAGGACGCAAATTGTCCGTTTCACGGCACTTTGCCGGTACGCGGCCAGGTGATTACCGGCAAAGTCGTGAGCGACCGTATGAACGGTACCGTCGTTGTGGAGCGTGAGTTCCTCCACTACGTCAAGAAATACAAGCGGTACGAGAAACGCAGATCCCGGTACCATGCCCACAGCACGCCCTGCATCAACGCCGGCGTGGGCGACGTGGTCCGGATCGCGGAGTGTCGTCCGCTTTCAAAGACAACGAACTTCGTTGTGGTCGAGGTGATGACGGAATGAAGGCGATGCAGGCAAAGATTCCGCGCGCCCTCGCCACCGGCTCCAGGATGGTCTGCTCCGACAACACCGGCGCACGGCTTGTGGAGGTCGTCTCGGTCGACCGTTACCACGGTGTCCGGCGGCGGCAGCCCTGCCTGGGCCTCGGCGACGTCGCGACCGTGAGCGTCAAGAAGGGCACCCCCGACATGCGGCGGAAACTCGAGAAGGCAGTGGTCATCCGGCAGAAGAAGGAGATCCGCCGCCCGAACGGCATCCGTCTCTCGTTCGAGGACAACGCCATGGTGCTCATCAACGAGCGCGGCGAGCCGAAGGGAACCGAGATCAAGGGGGCTGTACCCCGCGAGATCGCGGAGCGTTTCCCAAAGATCGCCTCCATGGCGACGACAATCGTGTAAGGTGTGGTAAGAATGGTACGCATAGTTAGCAAACAGCCGAGAAAACAGCGCAAGGCGCGTTACAACGCACCGAACCACACCCGGGGCCGTTTCCTCTCCGCGTCGCTCTCCCCCGAACTCCGCGGGAAATTCAGCACCCGGAGAACCCGTGTGGTCAAGGGCGACACCGTGAAAGTGCTCCGTGGAGACTTTGCCGGCGACGAAGGCGTCGTCGATGCGGTGGACATGAAGACGTGCCGGCTGGTCGTGCACGGCGTGATGGTGACGAAGGCGGACGGAACCGAGGTTCCCCGCCCGGTCGATCCCTCGAACGTGCAGATCACGAAACTGAACCTGAAAGACAAACTACGTGAGGAGAGGCTCGGAGGCGGAGCATAATGTCCAAATATCTCAAGCGGCTGGTAGCCCCTGGCTCCTGGCACATCCCGAAGAAAGTACAGAAATTCGTCATGAAGACCGCCCCCGGTCCCCACAACGCCGGCGCTCTGCCGATCGGGGTCTGGCTCCGCGAGCACGTCGGTCTTGCACAGAACGCGAGCGAGGCCAAAAAGATCCTGCACCAGCGTGATGTGCTCGTCAACGGGCGGACCTGCAAGGACCCGCGGATGGGCCTCGGCGTCTTTGATATCGTCTCGATCCCCAAGATCGGGAAGCACTACCGCATCCAGCTCGACGTGCGGGGCAATCTGGTCGCCGTCGAGATCCCGGCGGAGTCCGCAAAGACCCGGCTCTGCAAGATCCGGAACAAGACCACCATCAAGGGCGGCAAGGTGCAGCTGAACCTCGCGTTCGGTGCAAACGTCCTCGCCGACAACACCTATAAGGCAAAGGACTCCGTCGTCGTGACCCTCGGGACGGACGGCGAAGACCGGTTCAGGGTCGTCGACCACTTCCCCTTCGCGGAAGGCAACGTGGCCATGATCGTCGGCGGAAAGCACTCCGGCAAGGTCGCGAGGATCGTCGAGATCGTCAGGACGGCAAGTTCCGTCCCGAACCGCGTCATCCTCGCGGACGATTCGGCCGGCGAGCGGTTCGAGACCATCGAAGAGTACGTCTTCATGGTCGGCCGCTCCGCGATAGCACCCGAACTGGAGGCGACGGCATGACCGCGATGAAGGATATCTACATCGATAAGGTCGTCGTGCACATGGGCGTCGGAGAGAGCGGCGAGCGGCTGGTCAAGGCGGAAGATCTCGTAAAACAGATCACCGGCCAGAAGCCCGTTCGCACGATCGCAAAGCGGACCCAGCCGGCGTTCGGTATCAGGAAGGGCGCACCCATCGGGTGCAAGGTCACCCTGCGCCGGGATAACGCCGAGAAGTTCATCACGACCGCCCTCGATATCATCGAGCGGCGGCTTGGACCCACGCAGTTCGACCGCACGGGAAACGTCTCCTTCGGTATCGAAGAGCACACCGACTTTCCGGGCATGTCCTACGATCCGACAATCGGTATCTACGGCATGGACGTCAACGTGGTGCTCGAGTACAAGGGCGCACGGATCGCACGGAGAAGCGTCGAGCGCAGGAAACTGCCGGCGGATCAGAAAGTGAATAAAGAGGAAGCCATCGCGTTCATGCGCGAGCACTACCAGGTGGAGGTGTAAGGAATGGCAGAAGAGTCAGGAGCACCTGCAACGGGTGCGAACGTACGGAAGTTCGGCCGCGGCGCGAACGAGTGCCGCATCTGCGGCCGGAAGCAGGGCCTTGTACGGAAGTACGGCATCTACTTCTGCCGCCAGTGCTTCCGCGAGTGGGCGAGCAAGATGGGCTTCAAGAAGATGAACTAGGGGTTAGAGAACATGGCACGACTGAATCCAATCGCTGACGCGATGAGCACGATCAAGAATGCCGGAGATGCTGGAAAGGGCGAGGTTATTGTAGAACCCGCAAGCAAGCTTCTCGGCGCAATGCTCCGCGTCATGCAGGAAAACGGCTTTATCAGCGGCTTCGAGTTCATCGACGACGGTCGCGGCGGCCAGTTCCGGGTCCAGCTCTCCGGAACGATCAATAAGTGTGGCGCCATCACCCCCCGGTTCCCGGTGGCGATGGCTGATATGGAATACTGGGAGTCGCAGTATCTTCCCGCGAAGAACTTCGGCATCCTGATCGTCTCCACCTCGAAGGGAGTCATCTCCCATGCAGAGGCACGGAACGAAGGGATCGGCGGGCAGCTGCTGGGATATGTCTACTAAAGGAGGGAGATGAGTATGGCAATAACACGACAGGTCGAAATCCCTCCCGGCGTTGACGTCACGCTCGACGGCGGTATGCTCACGGTCTCCGGACCGAAGGGCACGCTGGTCCGCGACATGCGCTTCCCGCAGATCGACCTCAAGGTCGAAGGCGGCGAAGTCGTCGTCTCCACGGCATCCGACAAGAAGCGGATCCTTGCCATGACCGGCACGCTCGAGGCCCATGCGAAGAACATGATCCGGGGTGTCGCCGACGGCTACGAGTACCGGATGAAAGTGGTCTACAGCCACTTCCCGATCCAGCTCAAGCAGCAGGGCAACCGCCTCGAGATCACCAACTTCCTCGGCGAGAAGCAGCCCCGGATCGCAAAGATCATCGAGGGCGTCACCGTCAAGATCGGAAACGATGAGGTGACTATCACCGGTATCGACAAGGAGAAGGTGGGCAACACGGCCGCAAACATCGAGCACGCGACAAGGATCACGAAGCGCGATCCCCGGGTGTTCCAGGACGGCATCTACATCACCGAGAGGGCGTGAAAACAATGGACGAAACAAGAAGACTGATCCGCGTCCGCACCCGGCACAACAAGCCTGCCTTCAAGAGGCGAGGCCTTCACCGAAAATCGAGGCTGGCAGATGTCTGGCGGCGTCCGCGTGGTCTGCACAACAAGCAGAGGCGGCAGTTCAGCGCGAAGGGTGCCCTCCCCCGGCCGGGATACGGCAGCCCTGCCGCAGTTCGCGGCATGCACCCGAGCGGCTATGCGGAGGTCCGGGTCTTTACACCGGCGGATCTTGTTGATCTGAACCCGGAGACCCAGGCCGTCCGGATCGCCGGATCCGTGGGCAACAGGAAGCGTGGAGCGATTCAGGAACGGGCTCTGGAACTCGGGCTCAAGGTCCTGAACGCAAAAGACCTCACTCCCGCGGCTGAGGCACCTGCCGCAGCCGAAGAAGAAGAGGTGAACGAGGATGAGTGATCTCGCCAGCCAGAAGCGAATGGCGGCCGCCATTCTCAAGTGCGGGGTCAACCGTGTCTGGTTCGATCCCGAGCGCCAGACAGATATCGAGGCAGCGATCTCGAGAAACGACCTGCGCGAGCTTATCGGGGAAGGCGCGATCCGGGCGAACCCCGTGAAGGGGAACAGCCGCGGCCGGGCCCGCGTGCGGATAGCAAAGCGTTCCTACGGCCACCGGAAAGGTCCGGGGCGGAGGAAGGGTGCTGCCGGAGCGCGCGGTTCCAGCAAACGGTCATGGATCAGGAAGATCCGTGCACAACGCCGCACTCTGCGCGAGATGCGTGAAGAAGGTACAATCGACCGGAGTCTCTACCGCCTGATGTACCGGCGTGCTTCCGGAGGCCAGTTCCGGAGTGTGTCGCACCTTGAGGCTCAGATTGAGATAACGGCAGGGAGGATGAAATAATGGCAACCGGCCCAAGATACTTCGTGCCCTTCCGGAGAAGGCACGAGGGCAAAACCGACTACTACAAGCGGATGTCGCTCCTGTCGTCAGGAACGCCGAGGATGGTCGTCCGGAAGACGAACCGGCAGATCATCGTACAGCTGGTCGTTCCCGAGGTCGAAGGAGATAGCACCCTGGTGGCTGCATACTCGGCCGAACTCGCCGGCTACGGCTACGAGGGATCGACTGCAAGCACCCCGGCCGCCTACCTGACCGGGATGCTGTTCGCGGTCAAGGCGCTGAACGCGGGGTATGATGAGGCAATCCTCGACATCGGGCTTGCCCGGGCAAAACCCGGAGCGCGTGTCTTTGCGGCTCTCAAAGGAGCGGTGGATGCGGGTCTCGACGTCCCCTACGGCGAATCGATCCTCCCCGATGAAGAGCGGCTCAAAGGTGCCCACATCGCGGAGTATGCTCCCGAACGGGCGGGCAACCTGGTAACGAATGTAGAGGCTGTGGCTCAGGCCATCAAGAAGGAGCTGGTGTGACATGGCATACGTACAGGAAGAATGGATTCCGCTCACCGGTCTCGGGCGCATGGTCGCCGCAGGCGAGATCACCAGTATCGATGAGGTGCTCGCGAGCGGCAGGCCGATCAAGGAGCCGCAGATCGTCGATCTCCTCCTGCCCGATCTGGAGGACGAGGTGCTGGACATCAACATGGTCCAGCGGATGACGGACTCGGGTCGCCGTGTGAAGTTCCGCACCGTCGTGGTGGTCGGCAACAGGAACGGCTACGTCGGGTTCGGCCAGGGAAAGGACGTTCAGGTCGGCAACGCGATCCAGAAGGCAATCGTAAACGCAAAACTGAATCTGATCAAGGTCTCCCGCGGCTGCGGCAGCTGGGAATGCGGTTGCGACACCGATCACTCGATCCCGATCGAGGTGACCGGCAAGGCAGGCAGCGTCAAGGTGACGCTGAAGCCCGCCCCGCAGGGTATCGGTCTCGTGACCGGGGATATCCCGAAGAAGGTCCTGACGCTTGCAGGCATCAAGGATGTCTGGGCGTTCAACCGGGGACAGACCCGGACGACCATCAACTATGCGAAGGCGACGTTTGAGGCGCTGAAGCAGACGAACATGGTTCGGATCGGAGGGACGGAGTGATGTATGCGGTAGTACAGGTGCGCGGCGTGGTCAAGACCAACCGCGAGATCAAGGACACCTTGAAGATGCTCCGCCTGCACCACGTGAACCACTGCGTCCTCGTGCCCGACACCCCGGCGTATCTGGGCATGATCCGCAAGGTGAAGGACTTCGTGGCGTACGGTGAGGTTGACAAGGATACTCTGGCCACCCTCCTGCGCACCCGGGGCAGACTGACCGGGGATGAGAAGCTGACCGACGAGTACGTCCGCGCGCATACCCCGTATGCCAGCATCGACGAGTTCGCGGCAGCGCTCTGCGACGGTGAGATGAGTTTCCGTGACCTGGTGGAGATCAAACCGGTGCTGAGACTGCACCCACCTCGAAAGGGCTATAAAACCATCAAGCGAACCTTTCAGCAGGGTGGAGCTCTCGGCTACTATGGCCCCCAGATCAACGATCTCCTCTACAAGATGAGGTGAGACAGATGCCCGTAAACAAGAGATCCAAATACAGGGGTTCACGGACCTGCGGCGGCGGTACGCACAAGAACCGGCGTGGCGCCGGCAACAGGGGTGGACGGGGTAGAGCCGGGCAGCGCGATCACCGCTTCTCTCACTTCTACCTGAAGGGCGAGATAGCCAACGGTAAGCACGGTTTTATCAACAAGACTTCCGTGCCGGTATCCGCTCTCGATGTCGGTGAGATCGACCAGATGGCCGAAGCGCTGCTTCGTGAAGGGCTTGCCACGCAAGAGGGCGATCTCATCGCCCTCGACGCCGCCGAACTCGGCATCGAGAAGGTGCTCGGCGGTGGAAGAGTCACCCACAAAATGAGTATCTCTGCCCGGGAGTTCTCGGAACGTGCCCGGACGAAAATCGAGGAGATGGGCGGTCAGGCAACGACCGTCTGATCTTCTTTTTTAGGTGAAACCATGGGAGATCTGCTGGATAGATTTGAACCCATCCTTGCAGCGATGCCTGCAGTCAGGGGGCCGGAAGGGCACGTCCACTTCAAGAATAAACTCATGTGGACGCTTGCCATCCTGCTTCTCTACTTCTCATTGACCAACATCGATATCTTTGGACTCTCTGCGCAGTCACAGGATCTTTTCGGAATGTACCGTGCCCTGCTTGCCGGTGCGAGCGGTTCGCTCCTGCATCTCGGTATCGGGCCGATCGTCACCGCGTCGATCGTGCTGCAGCTGCTCAAGGGTGCCGGACTCCTGCAGATCGATACCAGCGAAGCACGCGGGCAGGTCATGTATATGGGCCTGCAGAAGTTGCTCATCTTCGTGATGATCATCGTCGAAGCGTTCCCCATGGTCGCGAGCGGGATGATGATGCCCGACCCGACGGTGGCGACGCAGTTCTTCGGCGGAAACATGCTCACGGTCTCGCTCCTGATCTTCCTCCAGGTCTGCCTCGGCGGGCTTCTGGTGGTGCTGATGGACGAGGTCGTCACGAAGTGGGGCGTCGGTTCGGGCGTGGGGCTCTTCATCGTTGCGGGGGTCTCGCAGGGTCTCGTGAACGGGTTCCTGAACTGGCAGACGGGCACCGATCCCTTCCCGATCGGGTTCTTCCCGCGGCTGTTCGCCATAGGTACCTCGGGAGCGAGTTTCCTCGAGTACTTCGGGACGGACCTGCTCGCCCTCGTCACGACGATCGCCATCTTCATGGTCATCGTCTACGTGGAGTCGACCCGTGTCGAGATCCCGCTCGCGCATACCGCCGTCCGCGGCGCTCGTGCGCGGTTCCCGGTGAAGCTCATCTATGCGAGCGTTCTGCCGATGATTCTCGTCCGGGTTCTGCAGGCGAACATCCAGATGATCGGGATGTTCCTCTCGAACGCCGGAATAACCATCTTCGGCGAGTTCCAGGGACAAATGCCGACGAGCGGCCTGATGTGGTATATCGCGCCGATCAACCAGCCCCAGGACTGGATGTGGTGGCTCTCCGATCTCGGACACGCCCCCTGGGAGATCATGCTGCGGATGGGCATCGATGTCACCGTCATGGTGGTCGGGGGCGCAATCTTCGCGCTCTTCTGGGTCAAGACCGCCGGCCTCGACTCGAAGGACGTGGCCCGGCAGATCCAGAGAAGCGGGATGCAGATCCCCGGCTACCGGCGGAGTGAGCAGGTGCTCGTGAAGTACCTCGACCGCTACATCCCGCGGATCACCGTCATCGGCGGTGTGTTCATCGGCCTTCTCTCGGTCGTCGCGAACCTCTTCGGTGTGATAGGCGCGGTCGGGGGAACGGGTCTGCTGCTTGCGGTGAGTATCACCTACCGCCTCTACGAGGAGGTCGCAAGCCAGCAGATCATGGAGATGTACCCGTTCATGCGCGGGTTCTTTGGGAAAGAGTAAGTTCGGAGGCCTGACCCGGGGGGTCAGGCCGGAGAAGTTACTCTTGGAGAAAAAGGTGCCTCAGCACCTTTTTCGACTAAGAATGGGTTGGGCCTGACCCGGGGGGTCAGGCCGGAGAAGTTACTCTTGGAGAAAAAGGTGCCTCAGCACCTTTTTCGACTAAGAATGGGTTGGGCCTGACCCGGGGGGTCAGGCCGGAGAAGTTACTCTTGGAGAAAAAGTGCCTC
>NZ_JMIO01000017.1 GCF_000691865.1 Methanoculleus sp. MH98A
TTCAGAGTCCAGTAGGGAGGCGACGTCACGACCAGGTGAACACTCTCATCGGGAAGAAATGCAAGCTCGCGGCTATCCGCATTTACAAAACGGTGGTTCGTCGGCAGGTTGCCGGAGATGGCCTCGATCTCTTTTATCAGTGAGAGATCCTTTGCTATCTTCGGGATGGCCCGCTGCCCATCAGTCCTGGCCACTTCAAAGATCTCGGCCGGCACGTAGTCCTCCAGCGGCTGATCCTGCCCGGTCTTATTGATAAAAAACTGTCTCTCGGCAACAACGGGGAACGTTCCCGGCGGATGAAATGGTCTTGAACTCATGGCCACTGTTTCTATGATTAATATCCCTTATTACATAACCGCACCGAAGTTCCTCCCCAGTAGTTTGGCGGGCACGACGTGAACACCATCACGTTCGCTCATGGGCGGTTCCCGTCGCCACGAGGGCAACTTCACACCTGCACCGTCATGTTTTCCGCTTCGACCATTAAAGTGCGCCGTGCGGGGGATGAAACTGAACCGGCACGATGCTAAAGAAAAGAACCGGGGGAGTGCCCCGGCATTCAGGCGCCGACCCACTCGAGTTCCGGGGTGGCGCCGGCCGACGCGATACCGTACTGGACGGTCGGCACCCACCGGTAGGCGTCGCCGTCGGCACCCACCGTCCAGAAGGTGTAGTGCGCATTCGACAGGTCGCCGGCACCGTTCAGGTGCGCCGGCCCGAACAGGGGGCCGCCGGATTCCCCTGCGGTTCTCTCGAGTGCGGCCTTCAGCATGGCGGCGTCCGCGGTATCGGTCTCTATCCTGGCCATGGTGACGATCCAGAGCGCATCATAGGTCGCAAGACCGTACCCGTCGGGGTGCCGCCCAAGGAGTTCCCGCATCTCCTGGATGGTGGCCGTGTTCGACGCAACACCCTCCTGGTTCCAGAGCGCCGGGGAGGTAAACCCTGTCTGCTCCGCAAAGCGGGCGGGCTCGCCCGTCACCAGTTCGTCGAGGAGGACGTTCCCGTCGCACCCGTACCACCGGATCTCCGGCAGGTTCTCTGTCGCGAGAGCCGCCTCCATGATCCTGTCCGCCTCGTCGAGGCTGACCAGGTAGACGGCGACGTTCTCTTTCCCGTGCACCGCGATCGCCTCGGCCACCCGGGCATCGAGGTCCGCCGCTATCGCGCTATACTCCTCCTGCTCCGGCGTATACCGGGCGCCGTCGAGGACCTTGCCGCCGCCTCTCACAAACGCCGCCGTCGTCAGTTTCTCCAGTTCGTCGCCCCAGACGTCGCCGCGCCAGACCGGCAGGATCACCGTTACTCCCTGCTCTCTCAGGTAGTACGCCATGACGTCGGCCTGGTAGGTGTCCGGCGGCACGAACCGGTAGACGTTGTCACCCGCAATCGCAAGCGACGGCGCCGTGCTCATGGTGCTGACGATCAGGATCCCGTGCTCGTTGGCATACGTCCGGATCGCCTCCAGTTCGGCGCTGGTTCCGGGGCTGATAACAATTCTCGTCCCCTGCTTTTCAAGCGTCTTGAGTTTCTCCAGCGCGACGGCGGGATCGGCCTTTGTGTCCTCGATGATTATTCCGACACGGTGATCCGACCCGATCGAGACGAAGTAATCGTTGATGTCCCCGGCGGCCACCTCGAGGGCGACCCGGCTCGCCTCCCCGCCCCCGGAGTAGTCTCCGGTGAGGGGCAGGAGAGCGCCGACGACGATATCCTGCACTGCCTCTCCCTGCTGTCCGGGACCGGCCTCTGTTCCGGTGCACCCGCAGGCGAAGACAACCGCTGCAAGAAGGGTAATCACGAATGCTGCTGAAACCTCGCTCATAGGATTTACTTTATGAGAAAAAGAATAATCATTTCGTTTTGAAGCGCAGAAGCACGGCAGATTAGGCCCAAAAATAGCCTTTAAGGAAACATTTCACCCGCAGGCATCGAAGGCCGCTCACGCCGGGCGCGTGCCCGACCGACGCGGATGGTAACGGGATGCGGTCGAGTCCAAAAACAGGCGAGGAACGGGGCTTACAGCTCCTCGTCCTCCCCCTGCCGCATCAGGTCCCGCGACTTCTTCTGCATCTCCACGTCGATATCGGTCTCGATGCTCTTGACCGCCTCCTCTGCGGTCCTGACCACGTCCCTGCCCGGAACCTCCCCGAGAATATCCTCCGGCGGCAGTTCCGTCCCTTCCGGAACATCTGCGGTCTCGGCAGTGGCACCGAGGTATTCTGCTGCCTGCTTGACGACGCTCGAGAGTTCGAACGGGAAGATGATCTTCGTCGCCTGGCCCTCGGCCATCTGCTTTAAGGCATCGAGAGAGAGGACGGTGATTGCCCGCTTATCCAGCGGCCGGGCACCGACCGAGAGGATGCGCAGCCCCTGCGCCTCCCCCTGCGCCTGCAGGATCCTCGATAGCCGTTCACCCTCGGCCCGCAGGATCTTGCTCTGCCGCTCGCCCTCGGCCTCCAGGATGATGCTCTGCCTGCTCCCTTCGGCACGGAGGATCGCCGCACGCTTCTCGCCGTCCGCACGGAGGATCGCCGCACGCCGCTCACGCTCGGCCGCGGTCTGCTCGGTCATCGCCTGCTTGACCGCGCCCACCGGGTCGACCTCCTTGATCTCCACCCGCTCGACTTTGACGCCCCAGGCATCGGTCTCCCGGTCCAGGATGTCCCGGAGACGGGCGTTGATGACGTCCCGGTTGTAGAGGACCTCGTCGAGTTCCATGTCGCCGATGATCCCGCGCAGGCTCGTCTGCGCCAGCGCCACCGTCGCCGACCGGTAGTTCATCACCTCAAAGTAGGCCTTCTCGGGATCGATTATTCGGACATAGACGATCGCGTCGACGTTCGTCGGGGAGTTGTCCTTCGTGATCACCTCCTGCCGCGGGACGTCCATCACCTCTGTGCGGAGGTCGAGTTTCTTGACCACCGTGATCAGCGGAACGACCCACCGGAAGCCGGGGTTCATCCTCCCGATATATCGACCCAGGCGGATCTGGAGCCCCTGTTCGTACGGCTGGACGATCACCACGCCACGGGCGAAGATGATGATGATGACGATGATGAGAAAGACCGTGATGAGCCCGGTCCATGGAAATTCTCCGGTAAAAAGCATCTTAAACTACCTCCTTCACGACGACGTGCACCCCTTCGGAACGCACGACAATAACTTTTCTCCCGACCGGGATCTCTCCCGATTCAGATCGGGCGCTCCATTCCATGCTCCCCAGCCGCACCTTCCCCGTGAGCGTCTCCGCATCGACCGCTGCGACCACCGTCCCCTCGAGGCCGACAAGCGAGTCCCGGGAGAGGGTCGTCGGCGGTTCCTGACCTGGCGTGAGGCGGCCGTAGAGCCATACGGTGACCGAAGCCGCCACAATCGCAGCGAGGACCCCGACGACGAGACCCCAGGGAGACGTGAGGATGTCGACGCCGAGGAGGAGGAGAACCCCGAGAATGATCATGACCGTCGCGGGGACGGCGATGAAGAACCCGGGCTGGTAGACCTCCACCAGGAGCAGTACCGCTCCGAGCACGATTAGAATCCAGCCGAGAGCGATCCCCTCTGCAAGCATAGGAGTGAGTCGGCTTTCGCCTATAAAAGCCTGCTGAAGGATGGTTTTTACCCGAGATCCGTCACCGGCGTGAGCCGGGGCGGCACGGCGCGTTCGACCGTGAGCGGGACGGCCCCGGGCGGGGCGATCCGGATCAGGAACTTCTCGCCGGGCGCAAGCGGCCGGGAGGGATAGATGACCAGGTCGAACTGTTCCCCCAGCTCAAGGAGCGTGTCGCCGTCCGCCTGCAGAAACGGGATCGTGTGTCCCATCCTGACGATCGTCCAGTTCCCGGGCCATACCGGCGCCTCTTGAGTCCTTTCGAGACGCTCGGTGCCTTCAGCGGTGGCGACCTCGAGCGCGGCGCAGCCCATATCGACGCTCCCCATATCGCCGACGAAGAGGCGGACGCTGCAGGAGACCGCCCCCATCCTTGAGGGGTCGGGCCGGTCGCAGGCGAGGGCGACGCCGTCGACGGTTCCACCGGTGAGCGCGTAACCGTAGACCTCGCCGGAGACCATCAGGCATCCCCCGGTCTCCTCGAGTGCAGAGTAGACGAAGCCCACCGGATGGCCGGGGGGAGCGTTCAGGGCGTGGACCGCAAGCACGGCAAGCAGGACCGCCACAACGCAGAGGATGATCCCTTCGAGCACCGTGAGACCGCCTTCCGCCGAATCCATACCAGATCCTCGTCTGGAGGGGATATATACCCGGCGTTACGTGCCCGGGCCGTATCGGGCAAAGAGCGCCGGGGCGCCGAACGAGACCCAGGCACCGGCGACGGCGGCCCGGAGGTACTGGAGGGCGTAGGTTGCGGGAAGCGGATCGGGGGGGACAAGGGACCCCAGCCCGTACCAGATCGCCCCGGTCACCAGGATCCCGAAGGCGTAGCGGAAGAGGCGGACCGACCCCTTCCCTCTCGCGCACATGCTCCCCGGATGGCGATCCGCCGCCGCACCGGCCGCAAACCCGAAGAAAAGCCCCGACGCCGTGACTGCGTCCAGGAGAAGGAGCGGGTTGATCGGCTCCCCGGACCGCTCGAGCGCCCCCGCCGCCCAGGAGGCGGGAACCTCCCAGTCCCCGAGGGCCGCGAGAGCACCAAACGAGGCCATGGCCAGGGCGAGCGACCCTGCAAATGCGGCAAGCACCCTTCCTGAGAGGGGAAGGGCGGCGATCCGGCGGCCCACCGGTTCCTCGAGAGCGAGGAACGCGAGGAGGACGGCGGCGCCGATCGCCCAGCCCGCAAGGACATCGGTCGGGAAATGAACACCGAGGAACACCCTCGACCCGCCGATGAGAAAGGCCATCCCGACGGCGAAGGCGGTGAACCACTTCCACCGGGCGTCGGCGGCGAGCAGCCCCCAGAGCACCGCCGACCCCTGAGCGTGCGCCGACGGCAGCCCGAACGACGGGTTGCTCCCGAGCGCCCTGACCCCCGGACAGACCCAGTAGGGACGGGGGAGGTGGAACGCAACCTTGAGGGCCTGGTTGAGCCCGCCGGATATCCCCATAAGGAGGGCCAGACGGAGCCCGAGACGCGTGTCCCAGCACCAGTAGATGAGCGCGATGATCAGCAGGTAGAACTCCGGGTCCCCGAGGAACGAGAAGAACCGCATCGGCACCTCGAGCCACACGGCCTGGGCCTGGAGAGCCTGGATGAGGACGATCCCGATATCCGTCATACGCTGCCTGCCGGTACCGCTTCCCGGAACCCGTGGAAGCGGTCGATTAGGATCTTCCGTTCATGACCGCTTCCGGGACGTGGACCGCGGGGAACGCGTCGAGGAGTTCCCGCGTCAGCTCGGCCCCGATCGACGGCTGAACGGACTCGAGCCAGAGGAAGAAGCCTGCCATATGGGGCGTCCGCCGGCTCTCGAACTTGAACCCGCCCGTCTTGTTCGGCACCATCTTGAGGTACTCCTTCTTCTTCCGGGTCCGGAGATAGATGATCGGTCGGTAATCCGGGATGTTCACGGCAAGGATGACCTTCGAGAACTGTTTCTGGATCGTATCCGGGTCATAGGTCTTCCCTTTGATGCGGATGGGGTATCGGGCATCGAGCATCCGGACGGCGGAGGGGTAAAGTCCCCCGAAGAGGACTTTCTTCACGATCGGCGGGATCTCGTCCGGGGTGCCGAGTTCCCCGACGCCTTTCTTCGAGGTGACGGTGGAGATGATGCTCTGCAGCCGCTCGTCATGCAGTTTCTTGTAGTCGAACGGCCGGCGGGGCGGCATGTCCTTGATGGATATCAGTTTTTCGTGCTTGATCCGGCGGGTAGGACTCCTTTTTAAGTCCCGCTGCCGGATAAGGGCCTTCAAGTCCTCGCAGGTCGGGGTGGTGAGGAGAACGTTGTCGGGTTCCTTGAGGAGACGGCGGACGACCGCCGTCCGGGAGATATCGACCGAGGAGATGAGGAGGAACGGCACGGTAGGCTGCCCGTAGAGGTAGCCGAAGAGTTGTTTTTTGTAGCGGATCTCCGCCTCGAACTCTTTTAGGTCGGCAGGAGACGTGATGATCTCTCCAAACGTCAGCGCCCCGGTATGATCGACGAGCACAAGATCGACCTCGGCGAGATCCTGGCCGTTCCCCCGGACCTTGATATCCCCGATGTTTGAGTAGAAGAGCCCGTTCTGACCGAGTTGCGCACGCCGGACTTTGGCGGGCCCGTCGGCACCCCGGGCCACGATGGAGAGGATGAGGTCGGTCTGCAGAGAGAGATCAAGGATCATCTCGTAGACGATCGCCTCGAACCACCGCCCTTCGGCGGTCCGCATCTCGGGGATATCCTCCGAGAAGAGTTTTTTTCGATCCGCAGGGCGCAGGTGGCGCAGCGCTCTCATGATGATCGCCCGCGTCGGCTGGAGCGAGCTGAAGTTTTTGTCGAGCCACGTAATCATTTGCAACATTCGTTTCACACAGCCGGGTATTGTTATCGTATTGGGGACCGGATGGGGGTCGGAGCACTTCCTGACAGGGAAGTCTATCATCCTATAAGTGCTCATAGAGTTTCCGGTCTCCAGGACTATGAAATTACGCATGGTCTCACCGCCGCGAGGGGGTTCGCCACGCCCGGCCTCGCAGCAGGGTTAGGAAGGAGGCGAACTCGAACAGGGCGGGAAAAGAGGAGAGTTCCGGTGCCGGGCAGGGCCCGGGATCAGACCGTCTTGATCGCTTCGTCGAGCGTCATTGCCGGCACGACATGGGCAACGCCGTACGAACTGAACGGCGCGGTGATCTTTAAGATGGAGCGCTCGTCCGGCGCCTCGAAGACGGCAACCGACATGTGCCTCCCGATGAGGAGGTAGCGCTGGAGGACGTTCACATCCGAGGGGAACTTAAAGTGCTTCCAGAGTTCCAGAACCTGGTGCGCGTGCTCCGGTTCGAACTGATACCACAGGACAAACAACATCGTCTTCACCGGCTCCCCCATATCATCTCAGGTATAAAAATCCTGCACCGGTGGCCGGCCCCCACCCCCCCGGGCGAGCCCGTCACTCGTAGCGGAGCGCCTCGATGGGGTTCAACTGCGCCGCTTTCCATGCCGGGTAGAACCCGGCGACGATGCTGGTTGCCGTTCCGAACGCCATTGCAAAGGCGACGTAGCCGATCACCACGGTAACGGGGATGCCCGCCCCTGCCGACATGGCGAAGTCGGTGAGGTACTCCGCTACCGTGGTGGTGACGTAGTAGGCGACCGCTATGCTCACGATGCCGCCGGCGATGCTCCCTGCGATCCCGAGGACAAGGCTCTCGTAGAGGAACATCCGCAGAACCTCCCGTTTTCGCGCCCCGATGCTCCGCATCAGCCCGATCTCCCCCGTCCGCTCCGTGACCGAGATGATCATGACGTTCAAGATGCTCACGCTCGCGACGAGGAGCGAAACCGCACCGATGCCGAGGAGGAAGATGTTGATGGCGTCGGTGGTCTCGTAGAAGATCTCCAGGATCTCGCGCGAGTCGAGGACGTCCACGACCTCCTTCCTGCGGTTGATCTGCTGGTCGATGGCGGCCTTCACCCCTTCGATCTCCGAGAGATCGCCGACCTTGACGACGACACGGCTGTAGTCCTGCCCCCCATGCCGCTCCGTATACCAGTCCTCCGTGACGATGACGGCGTAGTCGGGGTTGATATCGATCGCCATCCCCCGCTCCGCCGCGATCCCCACGACACGGACGCTTTCGCCCCCGACCTCGATGCGGCTCCCGGGGTGGAGATCGAGTTCGTCTGCGAGGAGCGAGCCCACCATCACCCCCGACGACCTCCCCTGCGGATAGATCCCGGCTTCTTCTTCCAGCAGGAACGGGATGTCGGCCGCCGGCATGGCATACATCGTCACGTAGCCGCTCGCATCCCGCACATGCAGCCGGTCCGATGCGAGAATCATGGGGACGACGCGGTGCTCTCCCGCGGCCTTCTCTATCAGCCCCAGGTTTTTATCGGAGATGCGTGCGGCAAGGGTGTTTCTGGGGTCGAACGGGTCGCCGCTCGATGCCGCGAGGTGCGGGGTGACGAGCAAGGTGTCGCTCACGTCGGAGACCATCCCGCTGAAGAGCACCGAGAGGCTGCTTCCCATGACGCCGAGGGAGGCGATGGCTATCACGCCGATGATGATGCCGACCGTTGCGAGGACCGAGCGGACCTTGTGCCGTTTGAGGTTCCTGACCGCGAGATCGAAGAAGATCATGCCCCGTCACACCTCTCATTTCTGCCGCATCGCATCGACCGGAGCGAGCTGCGAAGCATTCCAGGCCGGGTAAAACCCGGCGGCGATGCTCGTCCCTATACCGAACGCCATCCCGAAGACGATATATCCGACCGCGCTCAGGTCGAAGACCGTGATGTTCTCGCCGAATGTCGTCCCGGCCGTGAAAACCTCGACCGCGGCGAGGCTGATCAGGTAGCCGAAGGCGGTGCTCAGAACACCGCCGATGATGCTTCCGATGAGCCCGAGGATCACCGCTTCGTAGAGGAACATCCGCAGAACCTCCCGCCGCAGCGCCCCGATGCTCCTCATGACGCCGATCTCGCGGATGCGCTCGGTCACCGAGATGTACATGACGTTCAAGATGTTGACGGCGGCGACGATGAGTGATATCCCCCCGATCCCGACGAGAAACACCGTGATCTGCTGGTAGATCTCCTCATACTGCCGGAGCATGTCGCGCGAATCGAGTATATCTACAATGTCCTCGCGCCGGTTGATCCGGCTATCTATCGCCTCTTTCACGGCGTCGATCTCTTCCGCGTCGCCGACCCTGACGATGACCATCGGGTAGGTGTCCCTGGCCCCGAAGTGGCTCTCGTACCAGCCGTCGGGAACGACGATCGCGTAGTCCGGGTTGATGTCGGCGGCAAACCCGCGCTCCGCAAGCACGCCGGCAACCCGGATGCTCTCGTTCCCGATCGTGAGCCTGGAGCCCGGGGCTACGTCGTACTCCGCGGCGAGGTATGTCCCGACGAGCGCGCCCGGCTGGTTCTGCCGGGGGTACTGCCCGTCCGCGAGGTCGAGCAGGATGGGAATATCGTCCGATGCGAGCCCGATGATCTGGGTATACCCGCTCTCGCCGCGGCCGAACTCCACCTCGTCGGCTCCCTGGAGCACCGGGATTGTCCTATGCGGGTTTGCCGCCCGCCGGATCTCCTCGACCTCGCGGACGGGGATGGCGGCGTCCACTGCCGTCCGTGGGTCTCCGGCAAAGGTCCCGCCGATCGCGGTGTGCGGCGTGATCACGATGGTATCGCCGACGTCGGTGATGACGTTCGCGACGAGGAGGTTGATGCTGTTGCCCATGATGCCGAGGGAGGCGATGGCGACGACGCCGATGACGATCCCGATGATCGAGAGAGCCGAGCGTATCCAGTGCCGTTTTAAGTTCCTGACCGCGAACGAGAAGAACACTATGCCAGCCTCCCGTCGACGATCCGGATCGTGCGGCGGGCGTATGCGGCGACGTTGGGGTCGTGAGTGACCATGATGACCGTCTTGCCCTCCCGGTTCTCCTCCGCGAGAATCTCCATGATCGCCGTCCCGGTCTTTGAGTCCAGGTTCCCGGTCGGCTCGTCGCAGAGAAGGAGGTCGGGGTCGTTCACGAGCGCGCGGGCGATGGCGACCCGTTGCTGCTCGCCGCCCGAGAGCTCGGCCGGCCTGTGGGTAAAGAGGGCGTCGTTGAGGTGCATCGCCCGCATGACCTCGATCGCCCGGCGCCGGCTCTCCTCCCGGTCGGTGGTGAGGATGATGGGGAATTCGACGTTCTCGACCGCCGAGAGCAGCGGGATCAGGTTGAACTGCTGGAAAACGAACCCGATGCGGTCGCGCCGGAGCCGGGTGAGGTCGTCGTCGCTCATTCTTGAGATCTCCTGCCCGGAGAGGTAGATCTTCCCGCGGGTCGGGACGTCGAGACAGCCCATCAGGTTCAGGAGCGTCGACTTCCCTGACCCCGAAGGCCCCATAACGGCGATGAACTCGCCCGGATCGACGGTGAGGGAGACGAGGTCGAGCGCCACGACGTCGCCTGCCGGGAGGGGATAGATCTTGCTGACCTCCTCGAACCGGAGGATGGGCTCGCCGCTCACCGCCGCCGCCTCCGGATATACCAGAGGGCCGCCAGGCCGGCGGCGACGACGACCAGCGCCACGGCGGCAACGGCTGTAACAGGTAGCCCGGCATCGGCGCCCTCCTCTGCGGTGCGGTTCTCGAGCGAGATCGGCCGCTCGACGGAGTAGGGGTTACCATCGCCGTCCCGGTAGTCGACGACGAGCGGGATCTCGGTCACACCGGCACCGGCGCGGAACGTAACCTCGAACGTCGAGATGTCGTCGGAATCAAGCGTTCCGACCACATAGACCCGGAACGGGTCGACGGGCGTCGCGGGCGCACCCGGGGAGATGGTGACCGAACGGGCCGGCTCGAGCCCCGCGTTCATGACGTCGCCCGTCGCCCGGTAGATCTCTCCTTCCACGACGACTTCGACGTTGGTGACGATGGGATCGGCCTCCCGTCCGTCCTCGCCGAACGCGACCGGCAGAACGATATCGGCGGCGTGGGTGTTGATCCCGTTGCGCCAGACCACCCGGAACGTGACGTTCGTCTCCGCCGCCGGGGTCAGGTTGAAGGCGACGGTTCCGGACGCGTCGGGTTCCAGGGTCCCGATGAACGCGCTACCCGGCGTGACGGAGAAGTTCGCGCCCTCGGGGATCACCCGGACGCCCGAGGCGGCGTTCGGCCGTGGGTTGCCGACCTGAACGGCGATGGCGGCCTCCCTCCCGGCAGCGAAGGCGTCCGGTCTATCGGCCACCGACGCCTCAAGCGGGGTGCCGTCCACCCGGACAGGAACCGGGTGGCTGAGGGTTCCGTTCTCCCGGAGATCGAGGGAGAAACGGGGGTAGTAAGTTCCGTCGGGAGCGTCCGCACGGACGGCGAAGGTGAACGTCCGGTTGAGGCCCGCCCCGAGATCCCCGACCGAGGGATAGGGCTCACTCGTCGGGACGACGCCGTCCTCGTAGAGGCGGGCCCTGCCGAGCGGGAGGGTGGACGGGCCGGTGTTCTGCACGGTGACCGTGACGAAGCCCGAGTCGCCCGGCATCAGGACTTCCGGCTCGACCGCAACGGACGTCACCGTCACGTCTCCCGGGGCTCCAGCAGCCGGGGAGATGAGGAGGCATGCCAGGATGAGCAGGGCCGAAACAGGCCCGGGGCGATCGGTTCCCACACGGGAGAATGGAGAGAGCCTCTACTTCAACGTTACCCCCGCACCACCCGGAGGCCGGGATAAAACCTTTGACGGCAGAAGGCGATACCTCTGGAGACAACCGTCGCCCCGCCGGGGTTCCGAGGAGAGCATGGGACAGAACAAAATCATCATCATCGGCCACAAACAGCCCGACACCGACAGCATCTGCAGCGTCATCGGCTACGCCGAGCTCCGCAACCACGCCGAACCGGGAAAATATATTCCCGCCCGGTGCGGGGAGGTAAGCCCGGAGGCGAAGTTTGCGCTCGAGACGTTCGGCGCCGAGGCACCGGTCTACGTAGCGAGCGTCGAACCCACCGTATCGGACATACCGCTCGACACCCGGAGCGTCCGCCAGGACGTCCCGACGGTCGACGTCGCCGCCCTGATGGACACCTACGACATGCGGAACATGCCGATCACGGACGGGAACGAGACCCTGGTCGGCCTCGTCAGCGAGTACGGCCTCGCCCGGGCCTACGTCCGGAAGAATCCCCGGGAGCAACTCTCCCTCATCCCGATGCCGCTGGAGACCCTCGCCCGCATCCTCGACGCCCGGATCGTCGTCCCGTCGCGCGAGACGCTCGGGGAAGGCCGGGTCTACACCGTCATCGACGCCCTGCACGTCACCCTCTCGCGGATGACGCCCGAAGACATCGCGATCGTCGGGGACAACGAACCCGCCCAGCTCGCGCTGATATCGGCGGGGGTCGCCGCGCTCATCATCGCCGAAGGAGCGCCGGTGGGCGAGCGGGTGATCGACGCCGCGCGGACGAGGGGCGCCTCGGTGCTCTCGACGACGCTCGACGCGTTCAGCGTCGGCAAGATGATCAGCCTCTCTCTCCCCGCAAGCATGATCATGGAGACCGACGTCCCCACGGTACGGCTGGAAGACTCGCTTGAGTATGCGAAAGGGGTCGTCTCGAACTCCAAGTTCAGGACGGCCTGCGTCGTCGGGGAAGAGAGAAGGCATATCGGGCTCATATCCCGGACGACGCTGATGCAGGACGTCCAGAAGTCGGTGATCCTCCTCGACCACAACGAGTACTCCCAGGCCGTGGACGGGATCGAGCAGGCGGATATCCTCGAGATCATCGACCACCACCGCCTCGGGGCGATCTCGACCTTAAAACCGGTGAAGTTCCTCAACGACCCCGTGGGGTCGACCTCGACGATCGTGGCGAACAAGTTCATCGAGGCCGGCGTGGAGCCCACGCCGTCGACCGCCGGGCTCCTCCTTTCGGGGATCCTCTCGGACACGATGGTGATGAAACTCTCGACGACCACCCCCGTGGATATCCGGGCGGCCGACTACCTCGCGGGTATCGCCGGGGTCGATCCGGCCGAGTACGGGCCGGAACTGATCCGGAAGGGCATGGACCTCGACGCCCTCCCCAAGGACGAACTCCTCACCCGCGACATGAAGCGATACAACCTCTTCGGGCGGAGCATCATGGTCTCGCAGGTGATGACGTCGTCGTTTGAGTTCGCAGAGACCCACGCCGACGAGATCCGCGCCGAACTGGATCACCTGCGGACGACGATGGGGGTCGACTGCTTCTTCGCCCTCTTCACGAACGTCTTTAGTAACGCAAGCGACCTCTTCGCCGCCGGGGACGAGGCCTGCATCACCAAACTGAACCTGCGCAACCAGCCCGTCCGGCTCAAGGGCATCATGTCCCGCAAAAAAGATTTCATCCCGAAGTTCGGCAGATGTTCCGGCAGCTCTAGCCGCCGGGACGAATCACTCTTCCCTCTTCTTGAGCATCCCCGCAGCGTAGCGCGCGAGCCCGTAGACGCCGTCGGTCGAGGATGGACCTCGACGATATCGTCGAAGTCGTCGACGGTGATGCCCCGCTTCATCAGGTAGCCGATGTAGGAGAGGAGGATCGACGCCCCGGGGACGGCGGCGGCCGCCCCGGTGACCCGGCCGGTCGCGGGATCGACCCGGACCTGGGCAAGCCCCGCCCAGCCCCCCGCGACATCCCAGAACGATCCGGGGCCCGCGGGAGCGGGGGCCGAGAGGGTGACGCCTCCGTCGCCGTCACCGGCCGCGGCGAAGGCGTAGTCGTAACGGAGGCTCATCGCCTGCGGAATGCCCTCGTAGTTCATGACTGTGTCGCGCCCGAGGATGTTCTCGGCCGCCACCACGCCCTCCCTCCGGGCCGCAGGGGTGAGGTAGGGCGGGCCGATGACGTCTCCGGCGGCGTAGACGTTCTCCACGCTCGTGCGCATCCGCGAATCAACGATGACCGCCCCGTCCGGACCCTTCTCGAGACCCTGAAGCGTCTCCGAGCGGGGGACGAGCCCGGTTGCGAGCAGGACGGCATCGGCCTCAAGCTCCTCGCCGTCGGCGAGAAGAACCGAGCGGACCCGACCGCCGCCTTCGATGCCTGCAACAGAGGTCTCTTCGCGGACGCCGACCCCCGCAAGGTCGCGGAGCGCAGCGGACCGCATCTTCTCGTCGAGATCGCGGAGCAGCCCGTGCCGGGCGATTATCTCGACCTCGACCCCGAAGGCATGGAATACGTGGGCGAACTCCGCCGCCACCACCCCGCCGCCGATAACGGCCATGCGGCGGGGGAGATCGGGCATGGCGGGGAGTGTCTGGTAGGTATAGACGCCGGTAAGATCGGTGCCGGGGATCTCGGGGATTGCCGACCGCGACCCGGTGGCCGCGATGACCGCGTCGGCCCGGACCTCCTCGTCGCCGATGAAGACACGGTTCCCCTCCAGCCGGCCAACGGCTCCGTAGATCACCTCGACCCCCGCCCGGCGGGTCTCCGCGTCGAGAACCGAGGAGAGTTTCTCCTGGACTTCGCAGATACGTTCCCGGATGGCCGGGTACGAGACGGACGGAACCGAGTCGAGGATGCCGAGATCCTTATGGGTTTTAGCGCACTCGATGAGACGCGCAACATCGTTTAAGGCGCAGATCGTCATGCATCGCTCGTGAAGGCACTGCCCGCCGATGCTGCGCTGCTCGACGAGTCTGACCTCCTCCCCGGCCTGTGCGAGGTGCATCGCCCCGAGCCTTCCCGCGGGCCCGCCGCCGATGACGACGATCATGGTCTGTACCTACAGCAGTTCGACGCCTTCGTCCATCGGCACCGAAAGAACTTCGCCGGTGAACCCGTTGACCTCGACGATCTTGCTTCCGCCCCGCACCTGCCAGACCGGTACGTAGACGGTCTCAAGATCGACGGTGATGTTGTTCCGGTCGGGTTTGAGGGTCTTCTCCTCATAGAAGATGGCGTCTCCCTTCTCGTAGCGGAATCGGATCCGCTGGGTGAGCCGGTCCACGACCTCCCGCACGAGCTGGTCCTCCACATCCTCCCGCACGAGCCGGGCGGAGACGATCTCGGAGCCGAACGGAACCGGGCCCCGCTCGATCTCGTCGGGGTTGATCTCCATCTTCAGGCCGTTGATGGCGTTGACCGCCCCGGCACCCTCGGCGTCGAAGGAGACCAGCCGGTCTTTCACCTCGCGCTCGCCGGTGCTCACGTAGCGGTAGTTCCAGTACGGGATGAACCGGCACTTCGCCGCTCCGTGCACCCCGGCGATGCCGCAGGCACGCTTCTCGGGCACCTGCACCGGGAGGTGAGGCAACTCCGGCCCGTCTTCAGGCTCCTCCTCCACCGCCGCTGGAGCGGCCTCGATCTGCCTCCGCCGGACTGACCCGGCCGGCGGGGGAAGGTCCAGGATCAGGCTCTGCCCGAGCACTTCCGCAAGCGCGGCCCTGCCCGCGTAGCGGACGAACTCGTCCGGCCCCCACAGGATGCAGTCCTCCGTCTGCATCGCCGAATCGAGGGTGAAGAGCAGTTTCCTGCAGATCCAGTCGTTTTCGCCGGTGCGCAGGCGATAGGTCATCGAATCGAAGTTCTCAATCGTCTCCGGATCGTCCGAGCAGAGCACCACCAGGGCATCCTCGCTCCCGATCGCGGAGAGATCCAGCGGGTCGCCGACCTCCTCAACGTCGTAGGAGGCCGCGGCAAGGATCCGCTTCAG
Source organism: Methanoculleus sp. MH98A (assembly GCF_000691865.1). GTDB lineage: Archaea > Halobacteriota > Methanomicrobia > Methanomicrobiales > Methanoculleaceae > Methanoculleus. The sequence continues at coordinate 15,291 of NZ_JMIO01000017.1, forward strand.
CACGTTCCGGGCTTTTTCCCGAGTCCCACTCTCCATTCATCTAACAATACCACAGGGAGATAGAACAAGTTTTCCCTTCCGGGGCCGGGCGTGGATAGCGGTGAGGCGGGGTGTTCTACGGGACGAACGGGAAGAGCATAACGCGGGGTGAACGGGAGACGGCGAACGGCCGGTGCCGCTCCGGGCCCCTGCCGGAAGAACTCGCCGAATCAGGAAGGCAACACTTTTTCTCCTGCAGGGCAAGAGATCTGATAATGCACGCCCCCCTGAAATTCACCAACCATCGCATCGAGGAGTACGCGCTCAAGGTGACCTACCGCCCGGAGGATGACACGGGAAAGATCATCTACAACCTCTCGCTCATCGAGAGCCGCGACCTCGAGTTCGCGCTCTCCATTATGAAAGAGGCGCACAAACGGGGCATCACCATCAGCGACCGGCTCCTGGTCGCCGGGCCCGGGGGGCAGGTCGGCGGCTACACCGTGCCGGACGGCCGGCACGCCGTCTGTACGATGTGCAGCATTACGCTCGACGCTCTTCTCCTCCAGCGCGGTATCCCGGCGAGCCCGATCGGGGGCGGGATCGTCGAGGTCGACGGGAGGGTTGCGCAGCGGTTCACGAGCATGATCCTCTACCGCGACACCACGCTCGATCCCCTCGAGGTTCTCATCTCCCAGGAGGCCACATCGATCCTCGACGTCATGCGCCAGGGAAAGGGCAACATCCTCGCCAACATCAGAGAGTGCCACATGGAGGCCGAACAGCTCCTTGGGACGGTACTCGACGAACTTTCGGCCATAGGGTTCTCCGGCATCCTCGATGTCGGCGCCCCGAACGTTCCCCTGCTGGGTGTCCCGGTAAGCCCGCAGTACATAGGCGTGGCAATGGTCGGCGGCACGAACGCAATGGCGGCCGTCCGGGAGACGGGAAGGCCGGTGATGACCCGGGCGCTCAAAGGACTGATCGATATCCGGGAGATGGACTACCTGGACGATTACTGAACCGCACCCTTCGCCCACTCCGTAACGGTGGTGATATGCCGCCGCACAAACAGGACGAGCCCCTCGGACTCCGAGTAGAGGGCGGAAGGCTGCCCGTCGACCGCACCCATCCAGAGCAGCGCACGGGAGTCGTCCACCAGGAAGACACCCGACTGCTCGTACGGCAGCAGGTTCTCCGTCGGGAGACGGGTCTCGCGCAACCCGGCGAGGGGAAGGATGTGGAGCCGGAACCGGGAAGGCCGCTCGCCGGACCAGCGCTCGGTGACGATCTCGACCCGCACAGAGTCGGGGACGGACTCAAGCAGCGGGAGCACGCTCCCCCGGAGAATGTCCCACGTCGCCAGCACCTCCACGCTCCGCTCCGCGCTCCCGAACATGCCGGCGAGGCGGGTTCTGATATTCTCTTCGCCGTAGATCGTCCAGACCAGCTCCCGGTCGCCCCGGCCTTCCAGTTCCTTCTCCCGGTAAAAGACGTCGAGGGCCGCCCGGGCGCTTTCAGCGTCGCTTTCGATCCGCCGCATCAGGTTCTCGACGCCCTGGTCGGGGGCAACGGCGTCGAAGCGTTTGGGCGTCGTGTGCGAGACGCTGACCAGTTCCTTCTGGACGAGCCGGTCGAGAACCGGGTAGACGGATGCGCGCGGCACGCCGGATATCTCATGAACTTCCGTTGCAGTCGCGCCCGCCGTTCTGAGAAGCCCGATGTATACGAGGGCTTCGTATTTCGTAAGCCCCAGTGATTTGAGGGATTCGAGGAGGGGGGTCGGAACATCCCGGGGAGTCTTCATTCCATCATGTATATATACCGTTCAGCAATAAATGTTGTTGCTAACATAACAACAAGGTGAAGAGATGCGTTGGCAATACCTACCCGTACTGATGCTCCTGCTGGCACTCCTGGCTGCGCCGGGGGCTGCGCAGGGCGTCAAGTACCTCTACGGAAGCCCTGAACTGTCGGCAACGATTTCCGGCAGCAACCAGTTTGCACCGGGTGCCGATACCCAGCTTGTGGTCATCATATCCAACAGCGGCTTGAATGACATCAAGATCGCCACTCCGTCTGTCCCCGCCGACGACCTGCCGAACACCGCGAAGCTGGTCACAGCAGGACTCAAGAGTGCTGATACGCCGTTCACCGTCAAGACGGACCCCCAGTTCCTGAGCGACATCCGCGGTGGAGCGGCCGCGACCGCTACGTTCAACGTGAAGGTGGCGGACTCCGCGGAGCCGGGCACCTACACGCTGCCGCTCGAGGTGACCTACACCTACCTGCAGGACGCGGAAGATCTCGGCGACCTCCTCCGCAACAACTACCAGAAGAAGACCGTGACCCTGCCGCTCACCGTGCGGGTCACGCCCGACCTCCGGGTCGAGGTTCTTGACGTCCGCTCCGAGTCGCTGAACGTCGGCACGGAAGGCTACGTCTACATGACCTTGAAGAACGTCGGGCACGACACGGCGAACAAGGCAATCGCAATGGTCACAAGAAGCGGCGCGAGCCCGCTCATCCCCACCGACGGAAACGCTTACGTCGGAACGTTCGGGCCGGGAGAGACGGTGGACGTGAAGTTCAAGGTCTCGGTCGCCGATACCGCCGAGCCGCAGTCGTACCCGATGGACGTAGCGGTCACCTACGAGGACTACGAGGGCAAGACGGTGACCTCCCGGCCGGCGACGATCGGCCTTCCCGTCGGCGGCAAGATCGCCTTCGAGGTCGTCTCGCCTCCGTCGACACTCTACCTGGGGCAGAAGAGCATCCTTGAAGTCGTGTACAAGAACTCCGGGGCGGCAACGGTCTACAACGCACAGGCCCGGATCAGCGCCGTCGATCCCTTCACGAGCAGCGACGACACCGCCTTCCTCGGCGACCTCGCCCCGGGCGAGACCGCCACGGCACGGTTCGAAGTGAACGTCGACAATGACGGCACCGAGAAGGAGTACGGGATCGACTCCGAGATCCGCTACCGCGACGACCTCGACAACAGCAAGATATCCGACACCATGAAGGTGCAGGTCGCGCTTGAGCGGAGGCAGGGCACGCTCTTCACCAATCCGGTCTTCCTCATCGCCGTTCTGGCCGTCATCATCGGTGCAGGGTATTATATATTCGTGTACCGTAAGAAACAGAGATGAACGGGTACTGGGACGGACCCAAACCGGAGCCGCAGGTAAGGACAATCGAGGAGATGCGGGAGGTTCTCGCAGATCCCGGCTGCACCTCCGACCAGCCTCTCTATTTTATGTACCGGGATCTCGCGAAGAGCGAGAGCGACCGGGAGTGGCTCCGGGAACACCGCATCCGCTACGATATCACCGTCATTCCCGCCCGGACGCTCTGCGGGGAGTACGTCAAGACGAAGGGGCATTACCACACCGAGAACCCGGCAGGAGAACTCTACCCGGAGATCTACGAGGTGCTTGAGGGGACGGGGCACTACCTCCTCCAGACCCGCAATGCCGACGACGTGGTGATGATCGAGGGAACCGCCGGCGACAAGATCCTGATCCCGCCGGGATACGGTCACGTGACGATCAACCCCGGAAAGGAGGATCTCGTGATGGCAAACCTCGTTTCGTCGGAGTTCTCGAGCAACTACGGCCCCTACGCGGAACTGCGGGGCGCCGCCTACTACGAGATGGAGGGCGGGGCGCTCGTGAAGAACCCAGGTTATCCCGACGCCCCGCCGGTGCGCTACTGCGACCCGGTGGAGGTCCCGGACATCGGGATCGAGAAAGAGGTCGGGCTCTACGATCTGGTCGGGCGGCCCCGGTCGGTTGCTTTCCTGAACCACCCCGAGCAGTTCATGGAGATCTTCTCCGACGTTACGGGTGGATGTCTCGTGATGCGGTGACTGCTCCCACCCCTAAAGGGGTGGGCATCTACGGATATTATCCGAGAGATTGCAGTCCCAATCTCAGAATGTTGACCGCCGCGTTCTGGTCCCGATCCATCACTAACCCACAATGCGGGCAGGTGTGGATCCGGTCAGAGAGTTTCTTGGCGACGATCTTGCCACATCTGGAGCACATCTGCGAAGTGTTCCTGGGGTTCACCAGGATCACATGGGAGCCAGCATCTTCCGCTTTGCTCGTTGTGATCGTGACGAACTGGTTCCAGGCCACATCTGCTATGCTTTTCGCCAGACAGTGATTCTTTTGCATATTTGTGATATTCAGATCCTCGAACACGATTGTACCGAACCGATCCACCAGTTGACGGGAGGTTTGATGAGCAAAATTGAGCCGTTTGTTGGCGATCTGTTCGTGAACGTGCGCGACGATCTTCCGGGCTTTCTTCCGTTCAGGAGTGCCTTTCTCCACCTTCGAGAGTTTTCTCTGGGCTTTCGCAAGCGCCTTCTCGTCGGTGCGGAAGAATCGAGGATTCTCGATCTTCTCGCCGTTTGAGAAGGTGGCGAAGGATTCCAGCCCAACATCGACCCCGACCACAGTCTCCTTCTGCGGCTGAGGATCGGGATCATACTCGACCGAGAAGCAGGCATACCATTTCCCGGTTGCCGACCGCTGGATCGTGAGCGTCTTGATCGTCCCTTTGATCGGACGGTGGAGGACGATCTTCACATCTCCGATCTTCGAGAGGTTGAGCCGATCTCCGACGAACTTGAACCCACCCTTTTCGGCCTGGGGATACGTAAAACTGTCATACCGGCCCTTCCCCTTGAACCGAGGGTAGCCGGGTTTCTCCCCGACTTTCACTCGCCGGAAGAAGGCTTTGAGCGCGAGGTCCACCCGGACCTGGACGTTCTGGAGAGTCTGAGCATAGACCTGTTTTAGTTCAGGCCGATCCCGCTTCCATTGCGTCAGGATCTTGTTTGTCTCATAGAGGGAGATTGAACGCTGCTCCTGCTCCCAGGCGTTCTTTCGCAATGCGAGTGTATCGTTGTAAACCCACCGGCAAATCTCAAGCGTCTGGTCAAGGAGAGTGACCTGAGATTTGGTCGGATAGATTCGATAACGATACGTTCTACGCATTGTAATATAATCTTGACTTGTGCTTAGATATAGTTGTCGACGGCATTCATCCCACGACTAAAGTCATGGGCTCTCTGCCTGCTTGATCGTAGAGGGAGAAGGGGGCGGCGTTGCAGAGAGGGTCAAGCGCCGTTCACCTCTACCACCAGCCATTCTTTAGAACATCGCACATCCTGTAAACGGATTTTCAGTGGATATCGCCACGCACTGCCCCTGCCCCTTGGGGCGGGGTGCGATGCTCCGAAGGAGCGGAGCATGAGCACCGCAGGTGCGAATGAGGAGCCGAAGGCCGGGTGGGGTGGGGGTTACAGTGTCACCTTATGTTACAGAGACAGGGGAGGGGGGCGAACCCCCCTCCCCGTCAGCCCCTCCCCACGTGGCGATACCCAGGACATATCGGTTGACGGGGTTACGCGAGTAGAACAGAATTGCCTCAGAATTCACTCTAAAAACAGATTACTTCCGAAAACGTCCTTTCTGACGCTTCACCCTCGCAGTTGGTAGACACACCTATCCGCTATCAGGCTCCTCCTACTCAGGATCGCCGAACCTCATCAAGCACCTGACACGTCCGGCAGATCTTCCCGCACAACTCGCCACACCGCTCGCAGACTCTGAGCCCTTCGGTGTGATTCTTCTCCGTCCCCCGGAGAGCCTCGCCGAGGTTCACGAGCGAGTACTTCGTCGCCGGGTGGCGGTAGGTGTAATCGTCGAGGATGCCGCGGACGTCGCCCCGGAGAGCGTCGCCCGCGTAGGGGCAGCCCGCAAGATCGAAGCCCTCGACGTGGAGGAAGGCGTACAGCGCCACCTCGCGCTCCGGGATATACATGAACGGCTTGATCCGGGGAACCATCCCCTCCGTCTCCCGCATGGGGCGGGTGAGCCGGTCGGCATCCCCCCGGAGGGCGTTCATCAGGACCGACTGGGCCTCGTCGTCCAGGTTGAACCCGTAGGCGAACTTCGTGACGCCGTGTTCGCGGGCAATCCGGTTCATCAGCGCCCGCCGGAGCACGCCGCAGTAGGAGCAGGAGAGCCCCGTTCCCTTCCGGGCCACGATCTCGTCGAGCGTGATCCCGTATTCGTCGGCAAACGAGGCGGTCACCCAGGGGACGCCGATGCTATCGGCGATCGCCCGTGCTCTGGCCGGGTCGCGGTAGCCGGCTATCCCCTCGTCCACGGTGATCGCCATCAGCCGCACGTCCCGGCGCTCGCCGAAGAGCCGGCGGAGGAAGAAGAGGACGGCGCTCGAATCCTTGCCCCCCGAGAGCGCCACCGCCACCGTATCGCCCGACTCAACCCAGCGGTGCTCCCGGATCGCCCGCTTCGCTTTCGCCTCGAAATCCCGGTTGAAGTGATGCTCGCAGAGGTGCAGCCCCGAGTATCGCTGGAAAACAACCGCGTCGCGGCGGCACTTGCTGCACTGCATGCGTTCTCGATCATCCTTTTATCACGGCATCACATAAATTGTGTAGAAGATGCCTGCTCCTGCAGAATACGTGCGATCCCTGCACGCCTACGAACTCCGGATCCTGCTCGCCCTCGAACGCCTCATGCGCCGGTACCGATGGGTGCCGCTCGAGGTGCTCAAGTCGGCCACCAAGTTCTCGGAGTCCGAGCTCTCCTACCGCCTGGGCAGGCTGATGGCCATGGATATGGTCAGGTATGAGAAAACCCCCTACGAGGGCTACGCTCTCGTCTTCAACGGCTACGACACCCTGGCCCTCCACTCCCTCACCCGCCGGGGCACCATCCAGGCGCTCGGGACGCAGATTGGCGTCGGGAAGGAGTCGGAGGTATACGAGGCGATGGGGCTCGGCGTCGTCGTGCTGAAGTTCCACCGGGTCGGGCAGCGGTCATTTCAGTCCGCCCGCGTAAAGCGCGGCTACATGCCGGAGGCCGGGCACTGCCCCTGGATATTCGCCTCAAGCAGCTCGGCGAAGATGGAGTACGACGCTCTAAAAACCCTCCATCCCGCCGTCTCGGTGCCGCTCCCCATCGACCAGAACCGGCACGTCGTCGCGATGTCGTTTGTGCCGGGCGTCAACCTCTCGCGGGCGGCCCTCGAAGAGCCCCGGCCGATCCTCGACGAGATCCTCGACAACGTCCGCGAGGCCTACCGCCTCGGGATCGTCCACGGCGACCTGAGCGAGTTCAACGTCATGGTCGACGAAAAGCAATGCTGGCTGATCGACTGGCCGCAGTGGGTGGAGATCGCCCACCCGAACGCCGCCGAGATCCTCAACCGCGACATCGAGAACATCCTCCAGTACTTCAAACGGAAATACGGCATCGATTACGCATTCGACGAAGCACTGGCAAGGGTGGTGGAGTGAAGGTCTTCGGGATCGATATCATCAAAGGTTCGGTTCGTTCCCGTACCCGCCGACCGGTCTACGCCCTTGCCCGGGTGGAGGACGGAGATGTCCAGAGCGTCGAGGAGGTGACCGGGTTCCGGCTCCAGCGCCTCCTCGCGAGCGAAGAGCCCGATATCCTCGCGGTGGACAGCCTCCAGGAGATCGCCGCCGACCAGCGGGAACTCCACGCATTCCTCCAGTCGCTTCCCCCCGCAACGAAACTCGTCCAGGTGACCGGCGGCGAGAAGAAAGAGAGCCTCGGGAAGGTCGCCGCCCGCTACAACATCAGTTTCAACAAGTTCGACCCCTACGCCGAGGCACGGACCACCGCCCGGGTGGCCGCGCTCGGGGCGGGCGTCGAGGTGATCGCGTTTGAGAACACCACCGACATCGTGGTGAGCAGGCACCGTTCGCCGGGCCGGGGCGGGTGGAGCCAGAACCGCTATGTCCGGAAGATCCACGGCGGCGTGATGCAGAAGGCCCGCGAGATCGAGGGGCGGCTCCGCGGCGCCGGCCTCGACTACGAGAAGAAGGAGACGAAGGCCTTCGGCGGATACTCGAGGGTCGCCTTCCGGGTCAAGGCCCCCCGTGAGATGGTTCCGGTTCACTCCTCCCGGGGCGCCGACGTCCAGGTGCGGGTGGCGGGACGGCAGCTCGACCGGATCCGGTTCGAACCCCTCTCCGGCCGCCCCCGCTACCTGATCGTCGGGCTCGACCCGGGGACGACCACCGGGATCGCCGCCGTGGATCTCGACGGAAACCTGGTTCTTCTCACGAGTTCCCGCCAGATGACGATGTCCGATATCGTCGAAGAACTCTACCGTGCGGGAAAATCGCTCATCGTCGCCTCCGATGTCCAGCAAATGCCCTACTCGGTCGAGAAGATCCGGCGGGCGTTCAACGCCATCCCCTACACCCCGAAGCAGTCGCTCTCGGTGGAGGCGAAGTACGACCTGACCGCCCGGTTCTCCTACACGAACGACCACGAGCGCGACGCCCTCTCGGCAGCGCTGGACGCCTACCGGAGCCTCCAGAGCAAGTTCAGAAACATCGTAAAGAGAGTGGGGCCGGGGTTCGACCTCGACGAGGTGCGGGCGCGGGTGCTCCGCGGCCAGCCGCTCGACACCGTTCTTGCGGACCTGCAGGGGGTTCCGGCGGCGAAGAAGGAGGCGGAACCGGCGGCGGAGACCGAGCCGGAGCGGCCGGTCGAGGACGAGCGGGTGATGGCGCTCGACGGGATGGTCAAAAGGCTGCGCAGTTACGTGCAGGAACTGCAGGACGACCTCCGCGAACGCGACCGGGAGGCGGAGCAACTGCGGCAGGACGTGCGCCGGGCCCGTTCCGCGGCCGAGCGAAAGATCCGTCGGGACGCGGAACTGGCGGCGAAGGACGCGGCCATCGAGAGCCTGCGCGAACAGCTCCGGGGCGAGCGGCGGCGGTCCCGGCAGCTGAAGAAACGCCTGGAGCGGATGCAGAAGGTCGCGAAACTCGAGGTCTCGGAAGATTACACCCCGCTCAAGGTGCTCGACTCCCTCACCCGCGAAGCGGTGCGGGCCCTCCAGGAGGAGATTGGCATCGCCGGAGAAGACGTCCTCTACGTCCCCCGGACTCACGGCTGGGGCCGCGGCGTGGTGAAGGACCTCGCGGGAACGGGCGTGCGGGCGCTGGTCGTCGGCGGGGAACCGCCCGACCCGCACCTGATCCGGGCCGCCCGGGAGTCCGATCTGCCCCTCCTCCCCGCGGAGACCGTCAGGCCGGAGATCCGCGGCAGGACCGGGGCGGTACTGACCGGAATCCTCGAGGACGCCGTCGCGGAGTGGAAGGAGGAGCAGAAGGAGTTCCGGCGCGAGCAGGAAGCCGAGCGGGTCGAGTATCTCTTCAAGGAGTACCGGAGCGAGCGGGAGAAGGAGGTGCGTCGCGGTGGATGAACGAGGCCTGCACCGGCTGATCGGGACGATCATCGACCCGGAGCGGCTCGAGGACGACTGCGCCGTCATCCCCTGCGGCGACCGGCTCATGGTCGCGAGCACCGATATGCTCCACGAGACGACCGATTTTCCGGCCGGGATGACCGACTGGCAGATCGGCTGGATGGCGACGGCGGTCACGCTCTCCGACGTCGCGAGCATGGGCGCAACGCCGGGCGAGGTGCTCCTCGCGGTCGGCCTTGATAGGCCGGAACGCCTTTCCGGGATCATGGAGGGCGCACGGGACTGCTGCACGGCGTTCGGCGCCGAACTCGTGGGCGGCGACCTCGACGCTCACCGGGAACTGACGATCGTGAGCACGGGGCTCGGGCTCGTCGCCCCGGAGCACCTCGTCCGGAGACGGGGAGCGCGGCCGGGCGACGTCATTGCGGTCACCGGCCCGCTCGGGGAGGCCGAGGCCGCTCTCGCCGGCTACGACCGGCACGTAAAGGAACTCCTCGAACCGCAGCCCCGGGTCCGGGAGGGACAGGCGCTCGGCCGTGCCGGGGTATCGGCGATGATGGACATATCCGACGGACTTAGCCTCTCCCTCCACGACCTTCTGGCGGTAAACGACTGCGGGTTTGCCGTCGATACCGCCGGCCTTCCCCTCCCGGCCGGCGTTCCGGAGGAGGAGGGGCGGGAACTCGCGCTCTACGGCGGGGGAGACTTCGAACTCCTCTTTACCGCTCCTCCCGACATCATTCCGGTTCCGGGGGTCGCCGCGCACGTCATCGGCAAGGTTATACCGGAGCGGACGGTTCTCGCGGACGGAAAGCCGTTCGAACGCCGGGGCTACCTGCACGAGTGGAGCGGCTAGGTCGCCGCCCTTACCCCCATCCTTCGCCACTCCCAGAGAATATACGCGACACCGATGACCGAGAAGACGAATACCGCCGCTTCGGTCACGAAGAGACCGTACATCTGGACGAGGTAGACGGCGGCGACGTCCACGGCGGCGTGCCAGACGACGGCGAGGGCGAGGAGCGCCTTTCTGCCGTAGACAATAGATGCCAGCACCATAAGCGACCAGGCGATGTGCAGGGGGATGACCATCATCCGCTCGGCGAGACCGATCGCGATCTCGAGCGGCGTGATCGCCTGGATGGCCTCTACCTGCGCCATGACAGCAGGGTCGTCGGGCAGGAAGAGCATCGACCCGTCGCTCGTGATGATGATGTAGGAGACCATGCTCGTGAGCACCAGGAGCGCGACGAAGATGCTCTCGACGCCGCCCCACCCGGCCCCGAACTGGAGGGCATTCTCCCGGGTGAGAGCGATCTCCCGGCGCCGGAAGTAGTAGCGGTAGACGAGGTAGCGGCCAACCTCCTCGAAGAGCCCGGCAAGGAGGCCGAGGTAGACGGCGATGACGGCAACCGCAACCGTCGTTCCCATCGGCAGGGCGGCGAGGTAGAGCGGGGTCTGCGTCACGAGGACGAGCGGCGCGTGGACGATCTGCACGACGATGAAGAAGAGGGCGCCGAGGGCGAAGATCCGCCACGGGACCCCGAACCTTCTCACGATCCAATAACCGAGCGCGAGCGGGATGGCAATCTCAAGAAAGATGACGACGGCGAACGTGGCGACAACCAGCGGGTCCATTGGGGAGAATATTTTGGCTAAATATTTAACGATTGTCACTGTACAGTGAGGAAAGGATCCCGATAGCCATGAAAACAGAGCACCCGGGGGCGGTCACCGAAGGCGGGAGCACCCCGGGGGGCCGGTTCTCGAACAACTTCGACTTCCTGCGGTTCGCGGCGGCGGCGATGATCGTCTTCGCGCACGCCTACGCCCTCAGGCTCGGCTATGTCGGGATAGGGATGTACGACCCGGTCATACTCGTGGCGCAGGCAGGGCTCGCCGCCCTCCTCGTCACCAGCGGCTACCTGATTGCGATGAGCTGGGAGTCGACCGCATCGCCGCTCCGGTTCGCCTGGAAGCGGTTCCTCCGGGTGATCCCGGCCCTCGTCGTCGCGATCCTCGTCACGCTCTTCGTCATCGGCCCGCTGCTGACATCCCTCCCGGGGGAGGAGTATTTCGCCGCCCTCTTCTCCCCGGCAGCGTTCTTTACCGCTCCCTACTTTGAAGACGGATCGGTGATAGGCCTCTTCCAGGGCAATCCGTGGACCTACGTCAACGGGTCGCTCTGGACGATACCCGTCGAGGTCATGATGTACGGGGTCGTCGCGGCCATCGGGATCGCCGGGCTCCTGCACCGGGGGGGTGCCATCGCCGCCCTTGCCGTAGTAAACATCCTGGCCTGGATGTACTGGTTCGACGATCCCCGGATGGCGAAGGTCCGGTTCACCCTCTACTTCCTCGCCGGGGCCTTCCTCTACCTCCACCGCCATCGCATCGCCTACCGGCCGGTCGTCGCCGGGGCGCTGCTCCTGCTGCTCGGGCTCTCGGCCATGACCCCCTACGTGACCGTCGCCGGGGTGATCGCCATCCCCTACCTCACCATCTACGCCGCGCACATCCCGATCCCGTTCCTGAGCACCTTCGGGAGACCGGGAGACTTCTCCTACGGCATCTACATCTATCACTACCCGGTTCAGCAGGCGCTGATCCAGGTCACGGCAAACGCGCTCCTTCTTCCGGCGCTCTTCGGGCTCTCGTTTGCGGTGACGTTCGCTCTCGCGTTCCTCTCCTGGCACGCCGTCGAGAAGCCGGCTCTCGCGGCAAAGAGCCTCGGCACCGACGATCTGCGGAGGAGACTCAGGCTCCCGTCCCTGCCGGAGTCCCTCACCGCATGGTGGATTGCCCGGAAGTGACGGGCGCGAGAACCTCCTCGAGGATCTCGACCGCATCTTTGACGTAGCGGGGGCAGAGCGTCCGGGTGAGGTTCTCTTCGCGTGCCCGGGCAAGTCCTTCGCCGGTCGAGAGATTACACCCAAGGAGTTCGGTGCATGAGACGGTGCCGTTTTTCTCGACAAAACGTGGCTGCCCGGATGATGAACTCTTCGGGCACCCCGGCACCATCCGCGAAGACCGAGCTGACCGCCTGTGCACAGTTGTAGCCCCGCATGAAGCGGGAGACCGCCTCTTTTGCCCTGTTTCCCATGTGATTCGGAGGTTGCGCACCGGAGGCCTTCAAACTTCCCCGGCAGGCACGATACCGGAATGGTTTAAGAACCCACCCGAGAAAGTAGACGTATTACGGGAATCCTTTCCCGAGCAGGGGTTAACCATGAAAAGGACTGCACTGATCATCGCCCTGATCGTCGCTCTGGTTCCGGCGGTTGCCGGGGCGGAAGCTCCTATCACGGCGTATCGACGGGGGGCATCGTCAACGACGTTGCGATCACCGGCGACGGGAGGTATATGGTTGCGGGAACGAGCAACGGGGGCATCGTCTGCCTGCAGCGGGACGGCACCGTCCCCTGGAACGTGAGCGCCCCCGGCGCGGTGACCGCGGTTGCCGTCGCCGGGGACTACGTTGCCGCCGGAACCGGGGGAGGCGACGTGCTCCTCTTCGACGGGAGCGGCGGCCGCTACTGGACGAAGAGCGTCACGGGATCCGTTCGCGACCTTGCTTTCGCGGGTGACGGGCGGGCGCTCGCGGTGGCGGGCGATCGCCTCGTTCTCTTCAGCAACCTCGGGAAGGAGGAGTGGAACCGCGCCATGCAGCCGGGCGCCCGCTCCGGCGACACCCGACCGTACGTTACGTCCGTCGCTTTCACGCAGGACGGCAAATTCATCGTCGCCGGGAGCAGCAACGGTGCCATCCTCTTCATGAACAGGGAGGGGAACCTGATCTGGGAGGGGCTTGCCCGTGACGTAGTTACCGCGGTCGACGTCTCCCGTGACGGATCGGTTGTCGCCGCCGGGGGCCGGGACCGCGCTCTCCAGGTTTACGGCCGGGCGGGGGGCCTCCCCTGGGCTCTTCCCACCGGAGCGCCGATCCTGGCGCTCGCTCTCTCCGGTGACGGGAAGTTCGCAGTCGTCGGCAAGGAGGGCGGCGACGTGGAATGCTACCGGCCGAACGACGACCTGCTCTGGAAGAACCGGACGGGAAGCAACGTCCCCGCCGTGGACGTCTCCCGGCGCGGCGAGGCCGTCGCGGCCGGGAATGCAGGCGGAACCGTATACCTCTGGAACAGCAACGGCGACGCGCGCTGGTCGTTCGACGCCGGTACCGCCGTTATCGCGGTCGCCCTCTCGAATAACGGCGACTACCTCGCCGCGGGTGCGGGCGAGCGGGCTTACATCTTCCGGACGGCCGACGATCCGATGACGGCGATGGCGGAAGGGACGGAGGGCGCCACGACGGAACCGACCGAGGCCGGCGGGGCGGGTGCGCTCATCGGGCTCCTCGCCGTCGCTGCCGCCGGTGCTGCAGGCCGTCTCCGGCGCCGGTGACCAGGAACGGGGGACTCCCCTGTTCTGCAGATTTTTACGTAGACGTAGCCTCGCAACCAGGGGCCTCGAGACACGGCGTTACAGCCGCATCGGTCATGTCTTTCGGATCGGATGAACGTGTACGCGGTGCTGCTTCGCCCGTTCTCCCTGCCGGGGAACCTTAATGCCACCTGACGGTATGAATGCGGGCCATGGCAATGGATTCTGCGGGTCGGGCTGTGGCCGGCATGCTCATCGTGCTGTCTCTACTGGCCTTCGTCATACCCGCGGCGGCGGGACAGGAGAACACGAGCAGCCCGGACACCGGCGTGCAGGACCTGTACCTCTACATGGGCTGGAAGGATCTCGTCGAGTTGTATACCCGAGGAGATGCATCCGACGAGCGGCTGGACGGTTACGTGCGGCTCTCGCCCGACGGCGAGGATATCGAACTGGAGGGGGTGCGGTTCCGGGGCACTTCTTCGCGGGAGTTGCCGAAAAAGTCGTTCAGCATCCGGTTTAACGAATCTCAGGAGTTCCTCTTCGGCAGCACCGATATGAACCTGAAGGCCACCTACACCGATCCCACGATGATGCGGGAGAGGCTGTCGATGGACCTCTTCCACGCTCTCGGGCAGCTGGCGCCGAGGACGAGGTACTTCGACCTGTACATCAACGACATCTACGAAGGCCTGTACGTTCACGTAGAGCGGGTCGACGGGGATCTGCTCGCAAGCAACGGCCTGAATCCTGCAGGAACACTGGTTGCCGACGATTTCCGGGGCAACTTCGGCCTGCCGGGGGTCGACCGCCTCTCGGTCTTCGGGTATCCCATCGAGGAGCAGGACGATCCGGAAGCGTTTCTCGCACAGACCATGGACAGCCGGGGCGAACCGGACTGGGGAGCGGTCCGTGACCTTGTCGCCTGGGTCTACCGGACTCCTGCCGGCCCGGAGTTCGAAGAAGGCTTCGTCGAGCGGTTCGATGAGGACAATTTCATCGACTGGCTGGCAATCCATTACCTCATCGGCGATGTCGACTCTTTCGGCGACGACTACTGGCTCTACCTGGACACCGACAATCCGGATGCGGAATGGAAGGTCATACCCTGGGACAAGGATCTGACGTTCGGTTCGCATACCCGGAGAAGCGCTACGGTCAACGATTATTTCGGGTACGAGTCGGCGATAGCAAGCGGCTGGGACAACGACCTGGTGGAAAAGTTCCTCGAGACTCCCGCGCTCCGCGAAAGGCTCGATCGGCGCATGGCGTTCCTGATGGACGGTGTCTTCACCGAAGACTACTATGCCGGGCAGCTCGCTCTCCACACAGAGGCGATCGGGGAGAGGCTGAACATCACGCCGGGGGAGGACGCGTTCGAGCTGCACCCGCAGAACCACCACGGCGATCTCGGTTACCTGGCATACCACACCGAAACGGTGCTGGATTTCGTGCGGCTCCGGTACCGGTTCATCGAGAGAGCGATCACGCCCGGCTCCGGGGAACCCTATACCGCCTCCGTCGAGATACCGGCTGAGCCGGAGGGGAGCACCGTCTCCTTCACCGATCCCGGCGGGTGGGTGATTGCAACCTTCGAGGTCTCGGAAGTGACGGAGCCGGGCACGATCACCGCTACGGTGAACGGGACGCCGGAGAATCCCGGCATCGACCGGCGCTGGGAGTTCGATGCGGGCGATGCCGACGTCAGCGGCGAACTGACCCTTTACTATAGGAACGACGTCGAATCGTGCTGCTTCCCGATAGAGAACTGGTTCGTCAGTGACGCGGCGGTCAGGGATGACCGTTACTCCCAATGGGACCTGCGGATCGTTTGGGAGAGCGAGTCCGGGAACAGGACGGCGCTCGACACCTACGTCAACCCGTATTCGAACAAAGCGTCTGCGGACGTCTCGCTGCAGGGAACGACGCGGTTCGAGGTGGTGCTGCCGGATCGGTAAGAGGAGCCGGAGAGGAACTCCACCCGGGGATAGGCAAGGAGCGCCGCGAAAGAGAGTTACCCCCAACAAAACTTCGCGTTCTTCGCGGCTTCGCGTGAGGTGAAGTGTAGGGGGCAGCGACAAGGTCTCACGCGAAGAGCGCGAAGCCGCGAAGGGGCTACGTCGTCTCTCAACCGAAGGGGCTGCGCCCCTCTCGACACCCCCGGCGACCTGCGGTCGCCTATGGACAGATGAATCTCGCGAAAATAATAATAAAGAACCGATGGACCCGGCGGGATTTGAACCCGCGGCCTCTACGTTGCGAACGTAGCGATCTACCCCTGATCTACGAGCCCGAAGATATGAGATCAGAGTATGATCTCGATATCTAATTTTTCTGCCAGTTCCTTATATCTGTTCCTGATCGTGACCTCTGTCACGCCCGCAACCTCGGCGACTTCGCGCTGGGTGCGCCGCTCTCCGCCGAGGATCGACGAGATGTAAATGGCGGCCGCAGCGACGCCCGTCGGGCCTCTGCCGCTCGTAAGTTCGCGCTCGCCGGCCTGCCGGAGGATCTCGACCGCACGGCTCTGGACCTCACCCTTCAGGTTCAGGCCCGAGCAGAAGCGCGGTACGTAGTCGATCGGGGACGTCGGCAGGAGCTTTAACCCGAGCTCGCGGGAGATGAACCGGTAGGTGCGGCCGATCTCCTTACGGGATACACGGGATACCTCGGCAATCTCATCAAGCGTCCGGGGAACGCTGCACTGGCGGCATGCCGCATACAGCGCCGCCGCCGCGACACCCTCGATACTCCGGCCGCGGATCAGGTTCTTGTCCACCGCGTCGCGGTAGACGACCGCGGCGGTCTCGCGCACGTTCCGGGGCAGACCGAGCGCGGAGGCCATCCGGTCCAGTTCCGAGAGCGCGAACGCCAGGTTCCGCTCGGTCGCGTTCGAGACACGGATACGCCGCTGCCACTTCCGGAGCCGGTAGAGCTGGGCGCGGTTCTTGCTCGAGATCGCGCGGCCGTAGGAGTCACGGTTCCGCCAGTCGATCATCGTCGAGAGACCCTTGTCGTGGATCGTGAACGTCATCGGTGCGCCGACACGGGAGCGCTTCATGCGCTGGTCGTGGTCGAATGCACGCCACTCGGGGCCGCGGTCGATGAACTCCTCGTCGAGGACGAGACCGCAGTTCTGGCATACGAGTTCCGCGCGCTCGTAGTCGTGGACGAGCTGGCGACTGCCGCACTCGGGGCAGACGGACTGGACGCTCTCTTCGGTGCGCTTCTTCTCCGTCTCCTTGACCTTCTGCTCCCCTCTCTTCTTCAGGGCCTCACGCTGCAACTGCAGCTGTTTTAGTTTTTCTACTTCAGCCATCGATTATACACCTATCTCGCAAAGATCTTCTCGCCAACCTGCACGGAGCAGCCGTTGTAGCAGAGGACTACGGCATAAGGCGATGATATATTCCCAAATATGTCAACGACCTTCCCTACGGGTTTTAACCGGCGATCCACTGCCTCGCCGTAGAGGCGGGGCAACTGAGCAGCATCACATCGCAAGATTAACAAGCGATTGCCGCAAACACTTACAGAACGACCGATTAACCGCAAACTGCAACCTCTAAGGGGTACTATACCCGGGCGTATTTAGTAACATATATATATTAACCGCTAGAGTATAAAAAGCTTTTGCTAAATTATAAATACCACATCTCACTTCTGAAGAAGCCGATTAATATCCCGGGAAAGCGCCTCCCGGGATTCCGCCTCCGTCAGCCCCGCGCCGAGCGCGACCGCCCACCGTGCATCCTTTGAGAGCAGATCGGACGGAGCATGCGTATCGGAATCGACCACGAGCCGGCACCCGGCCTCCCGCGCCACCCGGACCACGTGGCCGTTGGTGCGGTTATGCCCCCCTCGCGAGGTGATCTCGAGCGCCACCCCGTGCTCCGCGGCCATCCGCGCATCCTCGATCGCTATGAGTCCGGGGTGGCCGAGCACGTCCACGTACTCACACGTGCATGCCGCGCGGTTGGTTCCCGGGGCGACCGGTTCCACCACCGTCTCGCCGTGCACCACGACGATATCGGCGCCGAACTTCTTCGCATCGCGTGCAAACGCCCCTATCAGGGACGGTGGGACATGGGTGAGTTCCACCCCGACGAGCAGGTTCACGCCGTAGCACCGCGCAGACTCACGGACGCCCTCTACCGCCCCCACCAGGTGCCGGAGGTTCGAGGCGTCCGCGTGGTCGGTGATCGCGAGCGTCTCGTAGCCGAGCACGGCGGCCCGGCGAACCAGTTCCGTCGGGAGGAGTTCGCCGTCGGAGAGGATGGTATGGGTGTGCAGATCGTACATCGCGGTCACTTCCGGCCGGCAAGACCGCTCGCAACCTTCCGGATCAGGTCTTCCTTGCTCCCCTCCCATTCCACCACGACCCGGCCTTCACGCTCGGCCCACCGGGCGGGATGATGGCGCTCCTCTACCCGGTGCGGGACCTTCATCTTGCGCAGGACGGCCTCGACGGCAGGAAGTTCCGGGGACTTCACGCCGAAACTTTTGGCAACGCGACGCCCCTCCCGCCGCTCGAGCGTGGCGTCGAAGTAACAGGGGTACAGGATGCGTTCAGCGCTCATAGTTGTATGATCTAGGTGGTTAACCTATAAACAGATCATGATCACAGTACATACCATGCATCATATCGACGTCCACGTGGAGAAGGACATCTACGATGTCAACAACCGCCTGGCAGATGCCAACGCGGCCCACCTCAAAGACCACGGCATCCGGGCGTTCGACCTTCTCGGCGCCATCGGGTCGGGGAAGACCGCCACGATCGAGCGGCTCGTGCCGCTTATCCGCGAACAGGGCCTCCGCACCGGTGCTATCGCCGGGGACGTCTACGGCGACGACGACTTCAAGCGGATCGTCGCCCTCGGGATCCCGGCCTACAACGCGAACACCGGAAAGGAGTGTCACCTCGACGCCCACCTGGTGGAGCACGCCATCGAGCACCTTCCGCTCGACGATATCGACATCCTCTTCATCGAGAACGTCGGCAACATGGTCTGCCCGACCGACTTCCGGCTGGGCGCCGAGAAGAGGATCGTCGTCGTCAGCTCGACAGAAGGGGATGACGTGGTGAACAAGCACCCGATGATGTTTAGAAGCAGCAACATCGGCGTCATCAACAAGGTCGACCTCGCCGGGTTCGTCGGCGCCGACCTCGATCGGATGGAGGCGGATATGCGCCGCTACAACCCGGAGATGAAGATCTTCCGGACGAACATGAAGACCGGAAAAGGGTTGGACGAGCTGCTGGACGCGATCCTCGCGTGATCAGCAGAGTTAAATATCCCGGTCCCGAATAGTTATAGCACTTTAACGAGAGATTGCTACCCCCGAAGGGTATTGCGTCCTCAGCAGAGTATATCGGTGGTCACATGCAGTGGCAAGGAAGATCAGTACGGAAGCCATCGGGCGGACGCTACCACACCTCCCAGGGCAAAAAGAGAACGGAGATCGGAAGAGCTCCGGCAGAGACGCATATCGGTGAAGAACGCAGGAGAATTGTCCGCACCTTCGGCGGCAACCAGAAGGTCCGGGCACTCCGGTTAGAGTACGCAACGGTCTCGAACCCCGCAACCGGCGAGACCAAAAAGACGAAGATCGAGGCGGTCGAGGCAAACAGCGCCGACCCGAACTACGTCCGGCGGAAACTCCTGACGAAGGGCGCCATCATCAAGACCGAGATGGGGCGCGCGCGGATCGTCAGCAGACCGAGCCAGGACGGCATCGTCAACGCCGTTCTGCTCGCATAAGATACCCTCCTTTTTTACGGCCGAAGATACTGCCAGCCCTCCGCCTGCCTGACGACCAGTTCTACGATCGCGGACGGGACGGTTCCAACGTAACCGGGGAAGTCTTTCTCCGACAGGTTCCGGGAACGAAGGGTGTTCTCGCAGACGACGAACCGGACACCCCGATCCGCAAGTTGCGCCATCAGCGCCGCCTGCGGGCTTCCGGTGCGGAGCTCCTCCACCCCGTCGGCATGGGCGACCACCTCGACCTCGACACCTGCAAGACCTTCAAGAAGGTTCTTTGTATTTCGCAGCACAAGGGCCGCCTTCTCGCGCTCGTCCAGGTGGACGGCGACCCGCGGGGAGGGAGTCATACCGCCGTCACGCTCCCGCGGAGTTCGGCGCTGACGGGGCCTTTTGCCAGGTAGCGTTCGAGCGCCTCGATCGCCCGGACATCGAGGTTCTGGCGGTTCTTCCCGTACTTCGGCGGCACGCCCTGCCCGGTGACGAACGCCGCGCTGTAGACGGCGTCCGGGTCGAGCCTTTTGCCGGCCGCAAAGAACTCCTGGATCCGCAGCCCGGCCGGATTCTCCATCTTGCAGTAGAGGTTGACCCCCATGCACCGCTTCACGTAGCCACCCATCTGCTGGTAGGGGTCGCGCGAAAAGGTCCGTTCCAGGTTCTCCTCCATCATCGCCCGGAGATCCCGGCCGGTGATCTCGACCGTCGAGACCGGGGGGTTCACCGGGATGATGTCCCAGAGATCGTTTTGTGTGACCGGGCCGGGCGGCACCGGGGCGCCGTAGCGCCAGCCATTCGAGAACGCCATCTCCGCACCCGTGGCGTCGAGGAGCGCCTGCAGGAGAAGGTTGTCCATCGTGGCCTCGAGAACCGTGTTCCGGTTAAGACCGGTCCGGGTCTCCCCGACGACCCGGGAGAGGTATTCGCGGTGGGGTTCCATGATCCCCTCGACCATCTCCTCGACCTCCGGGTGAGGCCGGATCTCTTCACCGACGACGATGAGTTCGTGGTCGAACTTCTTCACCCGCCGGTTCTCGACCGTAAGGTCGAGCCGCCCGAGGAAGGAGGCGTGACAGCCCGACTGGATGATGACGGTGTCGTTGACGACCGCTGGTTCAAAAAGCCGGTTGTGGGTGTGCCCTGAGAGGAGGACGTCGATCCCGTCCGTCTCGCGGGCGAGTTTCACCTCCTGCGGAAACCCGAGGTGCGATATCACCACGACAAGATCCACCCCCTCCTCTTCGCGGAGCCGGGCGATGTGACCGGGGAGTTCGGCGTTGCCGAGAGAGAAATGGATCCCTTCCGAGAAGGAGTCCGGCATCACCTTGTCGACGATGGTGGCGGCGATGCCGATGACGCCCACCTGCAGACTATCGGTCTCGCAGACCGTATACGGGGGAAAGACCGGGTCGCCGGTCGCATCGTCGTAGCAGTTGTCGGCGAGGACAGGGTAATCGAGCCTCCCGGCAACCTTCCGGAACTGCTCCGGGCCGTAGGCGAACTCCCAGTGAGCGGTCATGGCATCGAAGGCGAGAGCGTTCAGGATCGGGACGAGCGCTTCGCCTTCCGACCGGACGGCAGGGTAGGTCCCGTGGATGGTGTCGCCGCAGTCGAACGCGAGCACAGTTCCCGGCCGCTCTTCACGGGCATCTTCGAGGAGAGCGGCAATCCGGGCATACCCGCCGGCCGTCCGGTACACCGGCGGCCCGG
The DNA here is from genome assembly GCF_000691865.1 of Methanoculleus sp. MH98A. Lineage (GTDB taxonomy): Archaea > Halobacteriota > Methanomicrobia > Methanomicrobiales > Methanoculleaceae > Methanoculleus. The sequence continues at coordinate 36,419 of NZ_JMIO01000017.1, forward strand.
CGGCATAAAAGAGTTCCTGGTGCGGTTCCAGGTAGCCGTGCGAGTCGTTCACCTGGAGGAGCGTGAGGTGGTCGGTCATGGATGCGGGAAGGGAGCGATGTGCAAAAAACGTTTGCGCCTCCGGCGGGATCACATTCTTTTTACGTTCCGCAGACCTCAATTCTAGTGATGCGCAGGATATACCATCGTTTCCCCCAATCCATCGACCTCGACTTCGAACTCGCCCGGCCGTTCCGGGAGGTCCTTGCCTGCATAGCCCGGATGCACGACACCCACACGACCGTACGGGGCGCCGACGGCCTCGTCAAGGAGCGGATGCTCGTTCAGATCGCGGACGGGCGGACGCAGTTCCTCGACCTGAACGACCTCGCGCCGCTCGCCGAGAAGGTCGCCGAGGCGGCTGACTTCCGGATCGACCTGCAGAGGACGCTGCTCACCCCTGAAAAGAGGCTCCCGGTCTCGGAGAACGTCTTCTTCCTCCGGATCGTCGACAAGGGTGCGGTGACCGAGTGCTACGTCGCGAAAGAGGGGCGGCTCGGAGACCTGGACGCGATGGACCTGCGAAAGATGCTCAAGGGTGCCTGCGAGTGAGTGTCAAGATTGCGGTTGCCGCGCCGTTCAAGCACATGCGCAAAGACCGGCTGCAGAGGAGCGAGTTCGTCTTCTATATCGCCATCGACCGGAAGTGGATGAACAAGGAGCAGGCAAACCAGCTCCTGGAGCGGGCGAAGGCGGAGGGGCTCATCGAGGTGGACGGAGGAGCCATCCGGCCGCTCTTCGACGTTGCCGAGGTCTCGATACCGCTCGGGTTCAAGCCCACCTCCGACGTCCTCGCAGCGTCGGAGAGCCCATACGAGGAGCTGATCGGGCGGATTGCCGCCGCGACGGAGAAGCCGCCCCAGGAGGTCGTCGCCGAACTCCACCGGATCGTCGCCGACAACTTCGACGGCAATCTCCGGGTGGAGGCGGCGGTGGTCATCCTCGCGAAGAAATACGGGGTGGCGTTCGACGACAAACTCCCCGCCCTGGAAAAATCGGTCGCGAAGTCACGATAAAATCTCTCTTTTCCCCCCACGTCCAGGATTCACGCCCGCCGTTCGCCCACTTCGTTCATGAGCCCTTCCATCCACGCGGGGATCCGCACGCCGCCTTTCGGATACTGGGCCGGGACGTAAGGCTTGATGTCGATGACGGGGCTGCCGTCGACGGCGTCGAGCCCGGTAACCTCGATAGTGTTCCCCCGCCGCGCGTGCAGCTGGACAACGGTCGCGAGCACGGGGTTGGGGCGCGCGGGGCTGCAGGTCGAGAAGATCCCGGTCTTCGGGATATCGGTCCTGCCCATCGGGTGTACGCGGTCGACGGACCGGCTCTCTTCCGGCACTCTGTGCCCCCAGTACAGCACCGTGACGTGGGAGTACTCCTCGATGCCGTCGAGCAGCGCGATGCGGTTCTCGTCGATGACGATCTCCGAGACAGCCTCTTTCACGCTCCTGACATGATCCCTGCTCGCGTCCGGCCCTTCCCGCATCGAGATGCCGTCCCTGCCGGCGACAAGGAAGGGTTCCTGTACGGTGCTCCGGACGAACCCCACGGGCCGCAGGGTCATGCCGCCGGATTCGGGCGATGGCGTATGCATGGTCATACGTTGGCACCTGCTCGCGAATAGTTGTACCGGAGGTGACATGGCCCCCGTCGCACCGGTGTCCCAAAGGCTATCGTGCATGCCTGCGTCAGAAACCTGTATGCAAGATCTCGAGTCCTGCCGCCTCTGCGAGTGGAGGTGCGGTGTCGACCGGCTCCGCCGAGAGCGAGGGGTGTGCCGCGTCGGCCGGGCGGAGGTGGCGGCGACGATGTGTTCGGGCACCCTCGCGAGTTACATCGTCACCCTGCTCGGGTGCTGTTACCGCTGCCTCCACTGCAACGCTTACCGGATCTCGCAGTACCCCGACCCCGGCTGGCACTACGTCGGCCACGTGCCCGCGGCGGTGCTGGTGGCCGACGCACGGGAGCGGATTGCCGCCTACGGGGGCCCCCGCATCCGGACACTCGGGTTTACGGGCGGCGACCCGATCATCCACCTCCCCTACATCGAAGAGGTGGCGGGCGAGGTGAAGCGGCAGGGGCTCGATCTCGGGATCGGGATCTCGACCGGCGGCTTTGCAACGGAGGCGGCGATGGAGCGGATTGTCGACCTCTGTCGGACGATCACCCTCGAGATCAAGGCGTGGTCGGACCCGGTTCACCGCGCCCTCACGGGAGCGCCGGTGGGCCCGGTGCTCAGGAACGCGGAGTACCTCGTGCGCGAGGGGAGAGACCGGATCAGGGTCTTTCGGACGGTGGTGATCCCCGGCATGACCGATAAGGAGGTGGGCAGGATCGCGGCGTTCATCGCCTCGCTCGATCCGGGCGTGCCCTACCGGCTCATCGGTTTTCGGCCGAACAACGTCCTCTACTACCACCCGGGGCCGTCGAGAGAGCAGATGGAGCATCTCTGTTCGGTCTGCCGTGATGCCGGGCTCGAAGACGTGGCCTGGAGCGGCTACTATCCCGAAGCGGTGCCGGACGAGATCGCAGCCCGGGCGGCAGGGCTCACCGGTGCATACGGGGGTGACCGGGCTGCGGCGCTCACCGCCGCGTATGCCGCGGCGTGCGGGTGTCCCACCCACCCCCGCGACTGCGGGGCATGCCCCCTCCGCGACCGCTGCCCCGCCACGCTCAGGGAACCCTGGCGCGGCCGGTAGAACAGGGGATAGGGATACGGGGCGGAACAACGGATCTCAAGAAAAGGTTGGGGGCTGATTTATTCAGCCGCCGCCTCGGGCTGGCTGAAGTATTCTGCCAGAGGTTTTGCACCGCTCTGTTTCACGGCGGCGTTGATCTGAACGATATCGGCGCTGATCTCGTTGCCACGTACCGACTTCCTGCGGCGTTCCCCGTCCATGACCGGGTGGAACCCGACGCCCTTGGAGAGGAGGAGCCTTCGCCTTGACGGGCCGGGAAGGTCGCGACGTGCGGGAATGCCGGTCTTGTCCGTGGCACCGGTGATCTTGATCGTGTAGCCCGCAAAGCCGAGGACGTCTCCGTCGATCTCGTCGCCGATGCGCTTGCCGATGAACCCTCCGGCAGCGGGGCCGGTCGCATCGATCTTATATGAACGCCCGGTCTCCGGGTCTGATAGGATGATTTTGAAATCTGCCATGTTGACGACTCCTTCGAAAGTACCTATACAATTTGAGAATATGGTATTAAAAGACTACCTCTGCAGGGTTAATGGGAGAGACCCGCACGTTCCCCGAACGGGTCACTTCCCCCAGAAGGGGTCTTCCCGGCGCTTGAGGGTGGTGAACTCCTCCAGGGTCTCGCGCAGGCTCGGGCTCAATTGATCGATCATCTCCCGCTCGATCACCTTCACGTGCCGCTCCGGGATATCCACGTAGAGGTCGTCATCGACGTTGATCTGGCGGCCGACCGTCGGCCCTTCGATCGAGATCGCCACTTCCTTGCCCGCTTCCGCCTCCTGGACGGATTCGTTCTTTGCCTGGATCTGCTTGATGCGGCCGACCTTCTTGCCGTTCGGGAGGGCGAGGTTGGCACCGCTCTGGAGTTTTCCCCCGAGGACCCTGACGCCGACCACCGCCGGGTTACTCTGCCGGAAGACGCAGTTCGGGAGGATCCGGATCTTCGCGGGCATGATCAGCTTCTCGAACTTCTGCCGTTCGAGCTCCTGCTTCTTCTCGTCGCGCCACTCGATGTAGTCGTCGATGAGCTGGTAGATGACCCCGCCCTCGAATATGCTGACGTGGGACATCGCCGTATCCGCGAGGGCGTCGATCGCGTCCGGCAGGACGGGGGTGTTGAAGGCGATGATCGCGCTGTAGAGGGGGTCCTTGATCGTCCCCGCCTCGATGACGTCGTGGCGGGTGACCGGTCCCACGATCGCCCGCATCACCTGGATCTGGTGGCCCTCGAGTTCCTTCGAGAGGGCTTCGAGTGCGCCGATGGTGTCTGCCCGGATGATGACGCCGACATCGGAGAGATTCACCTCGATGTCCTGAACTTCACGCCGGACCTGCTCGATCACCTCTTCCCGGTTGCCGCCCCGGGCGACCCGGAGGGGAGAGCCCGCGATGACCCCGTCGAGTTTCGGGGCGGCGACTTTGATCCCCGCAGCGGCGGTGACGGATTTAACCCGTTCGAACCGCTCCTCGATCAGGATCTCGCTCATCGGGCGGGGCTTTAAGAGCGAGCGCACTTTCGTCTCGATGATCTGGTCGTTGCCTGCGACCACGATCTCGTCCCCGACCCTGAGGGTGCCGTCGTAGAGGATCACGTCGAGCGTCATCCCGAGCCCCCGCTCCTCCTTCACCTCAAGCACGGTGCCGGCGCCGGGGCCGTCGGCGCTGACCTTGAGGCTCTCGGTCATGTAACGCTGGGCAAGCCCGATCAGCACCATGAGGATATCGGGGACGCCTTCCCCCGTGATGGCGCTCGTCGGCACGATGCAGATGTTCCGCGCGAAGTCCGAGACCCGGTCGAACCGTTCGGAGTTGAACCCGAGGTCGGAGAGTTTGCCGACGAGTTCGTACACCTTCGTCTCGACCATGCCCTGGACGCGATCGTTCTGCTGCGCAAACGTCTTCAAGAACGGCTGGTTCTCCTGGACGCGCCAGCCGTGGATGCGGTCGACCTTGTTTGCCGCGATGACGAACGGCGTCTTGTAGTTGCGCAGGATCTGGAGCGCCTCGATCGTCTGGGGGCGGAAGCCCTCGTTGATGTCCACCACGACGATCGCCATGTCGGCAAGCGCCCCGCCGCGCGCACGAAGGGTGGTGAAGGCGTGGTGGCCGGGGGTGTCGATGAAGAGGAGGCCCGGGACGTTGACGCTGACCTGGCTTAAGGCTCCGCCCATGCGGGTGACTGCATCGATGGGAACAAGCGTGGCACCGATGTGCTGTGTAATCTCGCCTTCTTCGGTAGATACCACGGACGAGCCCCGGATCCGGTCCAGGAGCGATGTCTTGCCGTGATCTACGTGGCCCATCACGCAGACGATGGGGGTCCTGATCGTTGATTCCTTTGCCATGATAATCACCTTCCGGTATATGCTGTATGGACGAATAAACCCGAAAAATCCCGAGATATTGACCGCTTTTTTCCGAATCACGCCAGAGTCAGGGTGATTCCCCTACCCCCGGGGCGTCGCTCGGCGCCCGGAACACTGGTACGTTATAGAACATGGTGTCTATTAATAATTCACCCCGACGATTCACACCTCCGGTGCTCAAACCGCATTCCTGCAGGATCCCTGTTCCCACTGCAAATAACGGCGACCGGATCGGGCGGCACGGCAGCCGGATTCCCGGCTGAATGCAACCGGGGGGATATGCGCCCATGGTTCCGGGGAGGCGTGTAATGCGGGCTCGGCGAAGAGATACCTTAATCAAATCCGACTGCCAATTATTATGAGTACCTTGCCAGGGTGGGGTAGTCGGTTATCCTAAGGGACTGTGGATCCCTCGACCCGGGTTCGAATCTCGGCCCTGGCCTTCCTTTTGTTTCGTTCGATCGTCTCGGATTGCTCCTGGATACACTGATCAGGAAGGCGTCTCAAACACCGATACCGGGGCGAGGAGACCCATTCGAAACGCATCGCGTTTCTCAAACCCCTGCCCGATGGCCGGTCGCCCGCCCTCCATCAGTTCTTTTTGCACACCAGCCATCAGGAGGGAAAAACCGCCGCTCGACAGGCGCAAGACTTCGAAAAACTTCGTCGTTAACGCCAGGTATAATTATCCGGGACACCATACCGCACACCATGAACAGAAGGGTTATCGGCCTGCTGCTGCTTGCAGGCCTCATCGCGCTCGGCTGCATCGCTGCCGGGTGCACCGATATACCGGAAACGACATCCGGACAGTCGGCTCCTCCCACGGAGGGGGAGACGCCGGGCCCGGCTGCAGAAGGCGCCGGCAACGTCTCGGCGGGGAACAACCGGTTCGCGGCCGACCTCTACCGGCAACTCGCGAGCGACCCGGATTACGCGGGCCAGAACATCTTCTTCTCGCCCTACAGCATCTCCTCGGCCCTCGCGATCACCTACGAGGGCGCCCGGGGCACGACCGCCGACGAGATCGGGTCAGTGCTCCACCTCCCACAGAACGAGACTCTCCGGAGATCCGGGTTTGCCGGGCTCGATGCCGCTCTGAACAGCGGGGACGAGAACTACACCCTCCGCACAGCAAACGCTCTCTGGGCCGAGGAGACTTACCCGTTCCTCCCGGAGTACGTCGATACGGCCGCCCGCTGGTACGGGGCGAACGCGACAAACCTCGATTTCACCGGCGACTCCGAGGGGTCGCGGCAGACAATCAACCGCTGGGTGGAGGAGAAGACCGAGGATAGGATCCGCGACCTCCTCCCCGCCGGTTCGATCGACTCCATGACCCAGCTCGTGATCACGAACGCGATCTACTTCAAGGGCACCTGGGTCAAGCAGTTCGACCCCGCCGAGACGACCGAGGAGGAGTTCCGGGTCGCTCCGGGAGAAACGGTGCAGGTCCAGATGATGCACCGCACAGACGAGGAGGCAATCTACGGGTATACCGAGACCGGGACCCTCCAGGTGCTCAGGATGCCGTATGCGCACGCCGACGGAACGGAACTCTCGATGCTCGTCCTCCTCCCGCGGGAGGACAACCTGACGGCGGCGGAGGAGGCGCTGGATGCGGAGACGCTCGCGGACCTCCGGGACTCGATGACTGACCGGCGCGTCAGGGTCGTCTTCCCGAAGTTCACGCTTGAGACGGAGTACAGCCTCCCGCGGGCGCTTGCGGCGATGGGGATGCCGACGGCATTCTCTTATGATGCCGACTTCTCGGGGATGGACGGCACGGATATGCTCTTCGTCAGCGAGGTCGTTCACAAGGCATTCGTCGACGTAAGCGAAGAGGGCACCGAAGCCGCGGCGGCGACCGGCGTCGTCGTGAACCTGAAGTGCGCGCCCGGCGAGGACACCACGCCCGTATTCCGGGCGGATCACCCGTTCGTCTTCGTCATCGTCGAGGAGGATTCCGGCACGATCCTCTTTGCAGGACGGGTCGCGAACCCGGAGAGCGCGTAAGGAGGCGGCGGCGACCGGCCGCCCACTCCTCTTGCAGCAACTCATTAATACCTCTCCGACAGAATACCAGTAACCATGCCGTCCCGGGAAGAAGTCTTCACGACTCTGCAACGGCTTAAAAGTGAGCTCTCCACGCGGTTCTCAGTCAGCCGGATCGGTATCTTCGGCTCGGTCGCACGGGGCGAGCAGACCGAGACAAGCGACATCGACGTCCTCGTCGAGTTCTCCCGGCCGATCGGGTTCTTCACCTTCGTCGAACTCGAAGAGTATCTCTCGCTCCGCCTCGGCGCTCCCGTCGACCTGGTGACGCCTGACGCCCTTAAACCGCTTATCCGTGAGCAGGTAACCGCCGAGGTCGCGTATGCCTGAACGGTCGGATATCCGCCTTCTCTGTGGCGACATCGCCGAGGCCGTCGAGCGCATCCTCCGGTATACCTCCGATATGACCTACGATGAGTTTCTTGCCGATACCAGGACACAGGATGCGGTCACGAGGAACCTGGAGATCCTCGGGGAGGCGGTGAAGAACCTTCCGGAGCCGTTCAAAGAACGATATCCCGAAGTTCCATGGCGTTTCATCGCTGGAATGCGGGACAAACTTATCCACCACTATTTCGGCGTCAGTCTTGAGATTGTCTGGGAAACGGCGCATTCCGACATCCCGACACTTAAGGAACGGCTAAAGGCAGTCCACACTCCCGACAGGCAAAACGAGAGTTAACCATGGAGGCAGGGCGGGTGATCGCCGAAAGTTACCCAGGAAGGGCATGCCCCCCTGACCCAACCGGTCGCCCCCTCACGCCTCATTAAGCCGCTCGACGATCGTCTTCTGCATGTAACCGATGAGCGGCATATCCGAGCCGATCACCGCGTGCCGCCCGGATCCCGCGGTGGCGATGACGAAGAAGTCACGGCCGTCGACCAGTATGGAGCACTCATCCTTCCTCAAGCCCATTGCGGACTCGTTCACCGCCGGGCTCTCGAGGAGTTCAAGCACGGTACCCCTGGCCTCGTAGATCGGGAGGTTGATCCCGGCATAATCCTCCTTCTTCCGTACGACCACGTAGAGGTCGATCTTGCGCTTGAGCGGTTTGATGGCCGCATAGTGCTTCCGGAGAAACGCCGGATCGTAGCAGAGGATCACCATGCTCTTCTTTACCCGGCGGAAGAGCGAGGAGAGATGGTTCTCGATCGCCCAGCCGCTCCTGAGGATGAAGAACGAATCGGGAGGGAGACGCGGTTTGACCGAGAGGCTCTTTAACACCTCGCGGGTCTCGTCGAGAGTCCGGACGTAATCTTCTTTGAGCCGGTCGAAGACCACGTCGATCTC
>NZ_JMIO01000018.1 GCF_000691865.1 Methanoculleus sp. MH98A
TGAATTCGTCCTGGATTTTTCGGACGATATCAGAGCGGTCGAGTTATGCGGCGTGCTGAAGAACGTATACGCCATCGGAACGGGGATGTGGGATTCGGTTTACGGCAACCATAACGAGCACTACACCTTCCTCAACATGTGCTACAAGGAGATGTGCATCTTTTTACGGGCTATTTCTCTTGATGAAGGGATATTCACGAAATTCTGCTGCTTTGGAGATTTCAACCTGACCGCCAACGTGGATAAAAGCCGCAACCGGACACTGGGGCTGATGGTCGGCAAAAAGATCGTTAAAACTCCCTATTTAGAGTCCGGCGTGACGTTCGAAGGCTCACGATCTGTTAAAGGGATAATTGAGCTGGCTGAGAACCATGATATCGATATGCCCATCGCACGGTTCGTCTACGATGTCCTGAGCGGAAACAACAACGTGCGGGAATCGGTCGATATGCTCATCAGGAAAGCGCCCTGAACGATCCGGGCAGACTTAAAACCTCCTGTATGGTTGGGTTCATCCCCTTCGCCGTGAAGATTCGCTCCACCGGCAAAATCCAGAGATCCGGATCACACGGGCCTTTCCTCGAAAATGCTTCGGATCGTTTGCATCCTCCCCTCAAGGGAGAACTCCTTCTCAACCCTGGCTCTTGCCGCCCGGCCCCCATCAGATTGCAGCGCCACTACTATCGCCGCCGCCGTCGCTTCCGCATCCCCGTACGGCACCACGAATCCCGTGTCTCCCACCACCTCCGGGAGAGCCCCCCTGTCCGTCACCACGGGGACGCACTCACAGGACATCGCTTCGGCAAGCGCAACACCGAACGACTCCCGGTAAGAGAGCTGGCAGTAGACCTTTGCCCGGCGATACCACTGCAGGAGTTCGTCCTGAGAAGAGGGCGGGATGATCTCGACGTTCGGCGGGGCATCCCGTCTCAGGTCTTCGATGCTCCCGTCAAGATCGCGGCCGATGACAGCGAAACGGAGGTCCGGGAGGCGTTTCGCAGTCTCAAGGAACGTGTCGAGGCCCTTGAGCGTGATGTTGCTCTGGTTGATCTGGCATACCGTGATGACGAGATCGTCTTTTTCCTCTCCCGGGGAGAACTGCGCGCAGTCGATCCCGTTATAGACGACTGCAACGTGACGGTGATCGCCCAGTTCCAGTATCTCCCGCCTGTTGAACTCCGATACCGCGAGGATATGGTCGGCGTTTTGGATGATGTAGTTCACCCTCTTTGCAAGTTTCGGGTCCAGCAGGGCACCATACTCAATCTCAGGCTCTCTCGCGACCTCGTACCCGCCGATGACGACGATGGTTCTCTTCCCGAGGAGATTTGCCAGCGTTACCGCAAGATACGAATGGTTGTGAGCGAACCAGGAGTAGGTGAGATCGGCCCAGAGGACTCCCCGGAGTATCTCAAACGTGATCAGGAGTGACCGCTTCAGGCCGTTTTTCCCCTGGTAGTTGCTGATGACGGCCTCCCGGACACGGTATTCCCGCCTGAGCGCCTCGAGATCGCGCTCGGTGAATGTGGATGGAGAAGGAGATACCAGGAATATCTTCGTTTGCTCCTTCACGTGAATTCCTCCAGACTTTGCTAAACGGGCTCATGCAACCCTGCAGCAGGCGTGTCCATGCGGGGTGATGCTGTTCGTGGGATAAACCAAGTATCCCGTCTGCGCGAGATAGGAGCACCAGACGGGGCCGGAATTATCGCGCTCTGCGACCACGGCTCCGATCGCCCCTTCCCGTCTCCTCAACCTGCCTGTATACCTCGAGCAGCCTCTTCTCCATCTCGCCCCAGTTGTACCGCTCAAGAACCGCCTTCCGCCCATTCTCCCCCATCCTCCGCGCCTCGCCCGGGTGCTCGAGCAGGTAGACGATCGCCTCCGCGATCGCATCCGGGTCGGTCGGGTCGACCAGCATTCCGCACTCCGCCTTGCCGACGACGTTCCGGATCTCCGGAAAGTCGCTCGCAACGACCGGGAGACCGCAGAGCATGTAGTCGAAGAGCTTGTTCGGGAGGCCGATGTATGCGTTGTAGTAGTCGGGCTGGAAGACGAGGAGGGCGATGCTGCCCTTACGGAGCGTTTCGTACATTTCCTGGTAAGGGAGGTAGCCAGTCAGAGTGATCTCCGGTCTCGGGTCCGTCTTCGCAACGATCGCACCGATATCTTCGCGGATGTTCCCGACGAGTGTCAGGGTGACCCCGGGAACCGTTGCAGCCACCTTCGACATCGCCTGGATGCACTCCCTGATGCCGTGGAACAACTGCATATTCCCGGCCATGTAGACCACGTTGCGGCTGCGTCCTGCCTGCGGAGCCGGCGGCATTGAGCCGGCGACCGAATAGTTGGATACGATCACAGGCAGTGTCCCGTTCCGACCGAACCGTTCCGCGACGCTCTCGCTGACGGCAATCTTCGCATCGGCAAACCGCGAGAGCAGGATCTCTCCCCGGGAGAGCATGGGTTCAAGGACCCTCGTGAGGACCGTCGCGTTCGGGATACCGAGATCGAACGGGATCTCGCTCGGCCAGTGCTCGTGGATGTCGTAAATGACCCGCTTACCTTTGAGAAACTTCGTAAGGACCCCGATGAGGAGGGCATCGGGCTCATGGCAGTGGACGACGTCGCACTTCTGGTTCAGGCACGCCCGAAACGCCCTCCAGAGCGTCACCGGGTGAAGGAGGTTTGAAGGGGGTTTCCGGACGGCGACGATCTGCACGCCTCCGTTCTCATCGATGCTCCCGTTCTCCGAAGGGGCGATGATCGTGACATCGTGCTCCTTTGCCAGGCTCTTCGCCTCTTTCTCGAATATCCGCCCGTCGTGGGGCAGGTGGGTCGTGGTGAGCATACAGATACGCATAATCCGGAGTTCGTTTGCGCCTCCCTGGCCGGGACCTTCCCTGATGTCACCGGGCACAAATGAGGGGGGTAAGCGACTCCAACTGTCTTTCGGGAGACTTATACTTTATCGTAGTGGGGCGGCACCGGGCAAATAAGGAGCATACCGGATCGGAGGAGAACTCCAGTCAGCTGCAAAAACAGTGAATGCGCCGGGAAGGATCAAATATTATGCAATGGTCGAAATTTCGAACGTAAGTTTACCACCCTTAACGTTCACTCGTGTCCCGGCACATGCCGGGCACTGTTATCCAGATCGGGCATACTGAAACCGGGCAAGGATCTTCCCGATCAGAACACTGGCGTTTCCATTCCCAAATGTCTCTTTCTGCCTCGATCCGGGTGAAAAATGCCGAATAGCATCGACAATCTTCTCCCTCCCCGCCCCCACGAGCACGTTCCACCCCGCCTCGACCGTCTCGACCCATTCGGTGTTCTCCCGGAGGGTGATGCAGGGCACGCCGAGCATGTAGGCCTCCTTCTGGACACCGCCCGAGTCAGTGAGGATCTTTTCCGCGTGCGCCATCAGGCGGATCATATCGAGATAGCCGAGCGGATCGACGACCCGGACGTTCTCCGGCATCTTCGTAAGAAGACCGTATCCTACGAGGCACTTCCGTGTCCGGGGATGAACCGGGAAGACGACCGGTCTATCGGTCTCCTCCAGTGCGCCGAGGATGGCGGCCATGTTTTCACGATCATCGGTGTTCGACGGCCGGTGGACGGTGACGACGAGGTACTCCCCCGGCCTGACCCCGACGTCCTCGAGGATCCGGGAGCGCTCTTCCGCGATCCCACGGTTGTAGTTCATCGCATCAAGCATCACGTCCCCGACGAGGAAGACGCCCTCTGTGACCCCCTCGGCCGCGAGGTTTGCAACGGCGGTCTCCGTCGGGCAGAAGAGGAGGTCTGATGCGTGATCGGTGAGCACCCGGTTCACCTCCTCGGGCATACGCCGGTCGAAACTCCGGAGCCCCGCCTCGACGTGGGCGACCGGCATGTGGAGTTTTGCCGCCGCAAGCGCGCCTGCGAGGGTGGAGTTCGTGTCGCCGTAGACCAGGACGACGTCGGGCTTCTCCTTTTCGAGGACATCCTCGATCGCCCCGAGCATCGCCCCGGTCTGGCGACCGTGGGTCCCGGAGCCGATGCCGAGGTTGTAGTCGGGCTTCGGAATCGCCAGTTCCTCGAAGAAGACCTCCGACATGCCGTGGTCGTAGTGCTGGCCGGTGTGGACGAGGATCTCCTCGTGCTCTTTCCTGAGTTCCCGGGAGACGGGAGCGCATTTGATGAACTGCGGCCGGGCGCCGACGATGGAAACGATCTTCATGGTACACCGTTACGGAACGACCGGGTGGCTGTTCCTGTCGCCCCGGCCGATGCCCTTGTAGACGAAGCCCGCCCGGATGAATGCGTCCGGGTCGACGACGTTCCTGCCGTCGACAATCACGGGATGCTCCTTTCCCGAGAGTTCCTTTACCCGCGCCGGATCGAGGGAAGCATAGTGGTGGTGACCGGTGAAGATGGTGACGACGTCCGCGCCCGCGAGCGTTCCCTCGAGGTCGTGCGAAACCTCTATCCCCGGGTATTCGTCCACGAACGGGTCGTGTACCCTGACCTCGGCACCCGCCTCCTCCATCGCCGCGAGGTAGGGCTCCGCGGGGGTGTTTCGAGTATCGTCGGAGTTCTGGATGAACGCCCACCCGAGCAGCGCGACCGTCGCGCCCTCTGGGAACTTATCCGCCCGTTTTAGTCCCTCAAGGGTCAGGTGGACCATGTGCCGGGGCATGAACTCGTTGATCGCCCGTGCGACGCCGAAGATCGACTCGGCCCCGTGCGGGTACCAGAGGTCGCCGCCGAGGACCTGTGCGCCCCGCTCGAGGTGCCAGGAGTCCTTCGTGAGACAGTGGCCGCCGACCCCGGCACCCGGCCAGAGAATTGCCCGGGTGATCCCCTCTCCCTTGAGGGAGTCGATCCCGGCCCGGACATCGTAGACGTTGACGCCCATCGCCTCGCAGTGCAGCGCCAGCTGGTTTGCGGCGGCGATCTGGAGGTCACGGAAGGCGTTCTCGGCGGTCTTCGTCACCTCGGCCGCGGTCGCGGTCATCGGGATGATCTTGCCGGTCGTGAGGACCGGCCGGTAGAGTTCGATCGCCCGCGCCGTCGAGACGTCGTCGATCCCACCGACGATCCGGTCGTGCTCCCGGATGTTTCTGAGCAGCCGCCCGACCATTACCCGCTCGGGGGCGTGCGCGAGGCAGAACTCTTCGCCGGCGGTGAGCCCGGACTCTTCTTCGAGGATCTCGCGGGCCATCCCGGCAGTCGTGCCGGGAGTGACGGTCGACTCGAGCACAACGAGCGTGCCCTCCGAGAGGTGCCTCCCCACCTGCCGGAGTCCCTCGATCAGGGCCGAGAAGTCGGGGATGAGGTCTTTTGGATCCTTAAACGGTGTCTGGATGGCGAGGGTCACCGCGTCGCACTCCGCGATCTCGGAGAAGTCCGAGGTACATCGGAACTTCCCTGCGCCGACGACTTTTCCGAGCAGTTCTTCAAGTCCCGGCTCCTCGCCCTTGAGCGGCGACTCGCCCCGGTTCAGCATGGCTATCTTGTAGCCGGAGGACGGCGAGTCTCGCTGGAATCCGCGGACGGACTCGAACCCGGGAGCGTCCGCAAAGAGCGCCGCGGCGGGAATGCCGACGTAGCCCATGCCGATCACGCCAATATTTCTTATCGGCCCAATTCTATCGATGATTGACTGTAATCTGCTGCTCATTGCAAAAACCACCCCTCAGGCCGTAAAACACCGTGCGACGTCCTCGCAGATCTCCATATTCAGCAGCGCCTGCGCGGGGCTGACAGGGAACTCCTTTTTCCGGGCAACGCAGTCGAGGAACGTCGAGAGCTCGAGTTTGAGCGGCTCCTGCTTGTTCACAAGCACCTTCTCGATGATGTTCTCCTGCACATAGCGCTCGTCCTCGGCCGAATACTGCCCGGGTTTGCGGTGGATGTAGATCTCCTGGGCCATGAAATCCCCCTCGACGGTGAACTCCTCCTCCTCGATGTAGATCATACGGATCTTCTTTGAGGATTTCCTGCTTGCGGATAGGTAGACCGGGGTCCCGTAAAATGAGAATAGGGCGCTGCAGACATCCTCGTTGCCGCTTCCGGCGAGATGATAGGCCCCGTCCGGGAGGAGAACGTTTCGCATGATGTCCACGTCGTGGATCATCAGGTCCTCGACGACCGAGGAGCCGCTCACCCGGGAAGAGGCCGGGTTGTGCCGCTTCATCTCGATGTAGAGGGGGCGCTGGACGATCTTTTTGATCTCGGGAACGATCGGGTTGAACCGCTCGATGTGACCGACTCCGGCGACGAGACCGTCGGGTATCTTTTCGATGAGCCTTCTCGTCTCTTCCGCCGTCGCGCAGATGGGCTTTTCGATGAGCAGCGGCACCCCGGCATCGAGCACCGTCTCCGCAACAGAGAAGTGGTAGGGTGTCGGGACGCAGACGCTGACCGCGTCCACGCGTTCAAGCAGGCTCTCCAGGGTCGGAGAGGCCGTTGCCTCGAATGTTCCGGCAAGGTCGCGGGCCGCCTTCCCGTTGAGATCGAACAGGTGAAGCGAGTCCACCGCTTTCAGTTCCGAGTATACACGGGCGTGATTCCTGCCCATCATTCCAACACCGATAACCCCTATGTCCAAGTTTTTCACCACCGGGAGTATTGTAACCCTCTTCTGGAACACTCAATAGTGCTACTGTACATCAGCGCTACTCTATACATTAGCACCGCTCCGCCATGACGTTATCGCGACTCCCGCTCCGGGACCGGCACATCATCCTGCCGGTTCACGGCCGCCTCTCCCGCTCTCCGGTTCAAAAGCAATAAGGCTTCTCACGGCGAAACCACTGCTTGTGTTCCGGCCCTCCGGGTATCTTGCCCGTGTCATGCGCATCGACCCCGTCCAGCGCCAGAGTGTCATCAGCCTTGCTTCAACGCTGGCCCTCACCGCGATCGGGTTTCTTTCCACGATGTTCTTCGCCCATACCGTCGGGCCGTCGATACTGGGCGCATACTTCCTCTTCGTGGCCTACTTCAGCGTCTTCAACCTGATAGGGGACGGCGGATTCGGGGGCGCCGCGGTAAAGCGGATCAGCGAGGGCAAGGACCAGAACGCGTTCTTTACCGCGTTCGTCTTTCTCCGGGTAATACTGGTGGCCGTCTCGGTCGGCTTCCTCTTCGTTGCGCAGCCGTATCTCACCGACCTCACATCATCGGGAGTCTTCCCCTGGCTGGTCCTCGCGCTGGTCGTCAGCGTCTTCACGACTATCACCTCAAATGGAGTCTACGGCACCGGGAAGGTCGGTATCAACCAGATCGGCAGCTTACTCAACAACGTAATCAGAATTGTCGTCCAGGTCGCCGCGGTCCTCCTCGGCTACAGTGTTGCAGGACTCGCCGGCGGGTTCGTCGCCGGGCTTCTTGCAGGAGGGCTTTTCACCTTCCGTTTTCTCGATCTCGCGCTTGCACCGTTTGCCCGCTCCCACATCCAGAGCCTCTTTGCCTTCTCGTTCTGGACGTTCCTCGGCGCAAGCGGCTACCTCGTCTTCTCGTACGCCGACACCATCCTGATCGGTTATTTCCTGACCGATGCCGACGTCGGCATCTACCGTGTGGCGCTCCAGCTCACCTCGGTTGCAACGTTCATCACCATAGCGCTCCGCACCACCCTCTATCCGAAGGTCAGTTTCTGGGGGAAACGTCACGAACTCCCTCTGGTGGAGCATGCGCTCGCCCGTGCCTTCACCTACTCGCTCCTGCTCGCGGTCCCCGTCCTCGCCGGGGGGTGGCTCCTCGGCGAACGTCTCCTCTACTTCTTCTACGGCGAGTCGTTCTCCGCCGGCGCACCGGCTCTCGCGCTGCTCCTGGTCGTCCAGGCAGCTCATGTCTTCATGTTCCTCCAGACGATGTGCTTAAACGCCCTCGACCGGCCGCGTGACTCGTTTAAGGTAACGGCAATCGCGGTTACCGTCAACATCGGCCTGAACATCCTCCTCATCCCGGCATACGGCATCGTCGGGGCGTCGGCGACCACGCTCGCCACCATGGTGCTGAACGCGGTGCTTGCCCGGCGCGCCCTCTCCCAAAGCATCCGCGTGCGGATAGAGCCCCGGGCCGTGGGCCACATCGTCCTCGCCGGGCTCGTGATGAGCGCCGTCGTCGCGGCCTACTCGTTCGTCATCCCGCTCACGAACGTTTTTGTCGTTCTCGGAGCGGTTGCACTCGGCGGGCTGGTCTATCTTCTGGTCCTCCTCAAGATCGACCGGGGGATCCACGACGAACTGAAGGAGCTGACTGAAGGTCTCGGCATCCCCTGGCCCGGCGTGCTCTGAACCCGGTGATATGCACATCCGTTCACCTATCCTCTTATCCCGAACACCGGGGATATCCTCTGCCCATCCGGTTGAAATACCAGATACTGCAATGTGTGACTACACGAGGGAGACGATGAAGAAAGAGGTTCGAGAACTGGAGCCGGGAGAGTTTCCGCTTGCTGAGAAGATCTGGACGCACTACCGCGGCCAGAAGGCCGACCCGACGCGGGAGAGGATCTTCGCCGTCTTTGTCGACGGTGTCCTTGCGGCGACGGCCCGCTGCACCCTTCATTCGGGCGGTCTCGAGATGGACTGCGTCTTCACCCTGGACGATTACCGCGGGAGCGGGTATGCAAAGGAGGCCGTGCAGATGCTCCTCGACAAATGCGGGTCCGAGACGATCTACATCCACTCGACCCTCCCCCTGATCGGGTTCTACGGGAGACTCGGGTTCGAACCATCCCGGAGTCGAGGCTGCCGGCGAGCATCAAGGAGCGGTTCCTCTTCTGCTTCGGGGAGATGGCGGGGTGCAACGTCGCTCCCATGATGCGGAATCCCGGGGATCGGGCATGGTAGTAAAAGAGAGACTTAATGCTCGATATTCTTGATGTGCTCGATGGCGTTCTCCGCCAGTTTCTCCCGCCCCTGCAGTTCGGCGACGTCCCGTATCGCCTCAAGCATGTGGACGGAGTCTTCGAGAAAACTCAGGATGTCGGCGGGATAGAGATCGATCCCGTATTCGTCGAGGAGGTGGGCGCTGATCTGGCGGTGATCGAGCCCCAGCTCCCGAAACTCGATGATGGTTAAGGTGAACTTACGTTCCGGGCACCCGCAGAAGGGTGCGTTCTTGCACTTGCAGTCCATGAAGTCGTGGAAAAAGGCCAGAAGCTGCTCGTGCGTCCGGCGATCGAGGTTCTCGAAGTCGATTGCCTTCCCGAGCGACTCAAGAAACGCACCCGAAAAGACATGATCCGGGAGGCGGAATCCTGCTGCCCGCTCAAGTTTCCGTGCCGCCCGGAACCGGGCCTTATCCGCGATCACGACGACTCGCCGGGCTCCTCGTCGAACTTCGCGAGCGACTTCATGGCGTTGCTCATGGTCTCGATCTCGATGAGCCACTCGTCGAAGAGGGTCGGGTCTTCCACGTTGTCCTTGATGTACTTCGCGCAACAGGTGGCGCCGTCGATCACGGCGGCCCCGATATTCGCCGCAACCTCAAGTGCCTCTTCGAGGTTCTCCTCGTCGATGCCCTTGCCCTTCTTCACGAGGGTCTTGATGTCCGTCTCAAACCCGCCCTCGAGATACTTCCGGCAGGCGGTGAAGAGCACCAGCAGCGAGAGCTGGATCGACCCGATGATATCCTCGAGTTCCCCCTCGGGGAGGCCGGTCATGACGATAATCTCGACGTCGTCGAGTTTCTCCGTGGCCTCCTCTTTCGTGAACCGGCCGTTCTGGTAGAGGCGGATGATCTTTAAGACCGAGAGGGTGATATCTTCGGTGAAACTGAAGAGCATCTGTTCGCCTTCGGAGACCTCTTCGTCTTCGGCGGGCTCGAAACTTGCTTCTTGCAGCGTCTTGATCCAGTTGTCCCAGCGCTCCTGATTGTAAAAAATATAGAAGAGTTTCATGGGTTCTGCCTGCTTGGCACTTTTTTTCTTCGCCATATCAGTACACATTCTGAGTGCCTCTGTTAAAAATCATTTGCTCTTCGTGCAGAAACCGGGAATTGGCGCGATTCGCGAACATTCATCTAGGACAAGCGAGCATATGAAAAGCAGATGACGAGAGCTTGCAGGCTTGATGCGCTCCTGAAATCGTACGAACCTGTTGCGGTCGCGCTCTCCGGGGGAACGGACAGTTCGGTCCTGCTGGCCCTCGCCCGGCGGCACGGGATCCGGGCGATCGGCATCAGCGTCGATACCGGCCTTACACCGCCGGGAGAGCTCGCGGCGGCGCGCAAACTCTCGGAGCGTCTGGGTGTTCAGCACGTCGTGGTTTCGCTCGATATGCTTGAGATCCCCGCGGTCCGGGAGAACCGGCCGGAGCGGTGCTACGCCTGCAAGCGGGCGATGATGGAGGCGGTCGTGGCGGAGGCACGGCGGCGGGGATGCCGGACGGTGGTCGACGGGACCCACGCCGACGACCGGGCGGATACCCGACCCGGGATGCGGGCGCTCTCCGAACTCGGCATCAGGAGCCCGTTTGCCGAGTGCGGCATGGGGAAGGCGGAGATCGAGGCACTTGCGAGGGAACTCGGGGTGCCCGTCCGCCCGCCGTCCGCGTGCCTCGCAACCCGCATCCCCGCCGGGGAGCCGGTCACCCGGGAGTGCCTCGCCCTCGTCGCTGCGGCGGAAGCCCTCCTCGCGCGTGAGATCCCGGGGACGATACGGGTCCGGTGCACCGGCGGCAACCGTGCTTCCATCGAGGCCGATCCGGCGTACCGCCGGAGGCTTGAGGAACTGCTCGGTGCGGTGAAGGAACTCGGGTTTACCGGTGTAACGATTGCCTCCGGGGGCTACCGGGAAGGAGGTGCGGATTCGTGGAAGCGGTGATGGTCAGGTACGGCGAGATCTTCCTCAAGAGCGAGACGGTGAAACGGCGGTACATATCGATAATGACGGAGAATATCCGGCTCGCGCTGGAGGCCGAGGGACTTACCCACCGTATCGAGACGTACCGGGGGCGGATCATGATCTACGGCGACGAGCCCCGTCGGATCGCCGTGGCGGCCGCAAAGACCTTCGGGGTGGTGAGCACCAGCGTCTGCACGGTGACCACGGCGGATATCGAGGGGCTCGCGGCCACGGCGGTCGAGCACGCAGAGAGGCATCTTGGGCCCGGGATGTCGTTTGCGGTCAGGGCGCGCCGGTCGGGCGTCGAGGGGTTCGGCAGCCAGGAACTCGCGGCGGCGGTCGGTTCGGCCGTCCTCGACCGGATACCGGAGGCGAGGGTCGACCTGACGGCGCCCGACTACGAGATATTCGTGGAAGCCCGGGAGTACGGCGGCCTCGTCTACGACGAGAGGATCACGGGGCCGGGCGGGCTCCCCTACGGGACGCAGGGCGAGGTGATGGCCCTGCTCTCGGAAGGAATAGACTCGCCGGTCGCGTCGTGGCTGATGATGCGCCGGGGATGCCTGATGGTGCACGTCAACATGCACGGCGGGCGGTTCGGGGGTGCCGATGCGGAGAAGAACGTCCTCGCAAACCACGCCCGGCTCTCTCTCTGGGTGCCGGGGCATCCTCTCGACCTCCTGGTCGTGGAGATGGAGCCGTTCTTTGCGGCGATCACGGCACTGAAAGAGCCGCGCTACCGGTGCGTCCTCTGCAAGCGGTTCATGCTCAGGGTGGCGAGTATCCTTGCAGGAGAGCGGGGAGCCGCCGCCCTGGTCAGCGGCGACAACCTGGGGCAGGTGGCGTCCCAGACGCTCGCGAACATGTCGGTGATTGCTCCTGCGGCGACCGTTCCGGTACTCCGGCCGCTGATCGGGTGCGACAAGGAGGAGGTCGTCGACCGCGCACGCGCCATCGGGACGTTTCAGGCGCGACCGGGAGACGTCGGGTGCACGGTCGCCCCCCGCTACCCCTCGACGGCGGCGCCCGCGGAGACGATCCTGAAACTCGAAGAGGCGATCGACGCGGAGGGGCTCGCGGAGCGGGCGGCGGCAACGGTGCGACGGTATCGAGCGAGGAACGGGGTGGTTGAGGAGGTTGGGTGAGAGAGTCTTCTGGCTCTCAACAAACCTGCTCTTCTATTCTGATATCGTTGTCTCGCGCGAAGACGCGAAGGACGCGAAGAAGAGGAGCCAACGGTGGCTTGGACTTCGCGGCTTCGCGTGAGGCCGTGTACAATCTCTCGCCGTCGCACATCTCACCAGAAGGTGTCCAAACTCGCCCCGGCCCGCACGCACCCGCTCAAAAAAAATTTGGGGTCTTTTTCAGACTATATTCAACCCGTTCTCCCGCGCAATCTCGACAAACGACTCCCCGACGTGCCGGATCTGCTTCTCCGTCAGCCCGAAAGTATTGTATTTCCAGACCCTGGTGGAGCCGGGGATGACGCCGGTGATGCCCCGCTTTTTTAACTCGCTCGAGAAGAAGTAGCCGCGTTTCTTGTGCTGCTGCGCCACCTTATCGAAGGACTCGCGGGTATCGATCCGGGTCAGGGTGTGCTGCCGGGGGTAGTCGGAGAGCACCTTCGTCCCCTCGATGGAGAGGAGGGCGTCCGTGACCGCCTGCGAATGCGCCACCTCGGTATCCCAGTGCTTCACACGCTCTTTGACGTGGGGGAACGAGGCCATCATCCCGACGACGGTGACGCCCATCAGGGTGCAGCCCATCATCTCGACCTCTTTTATCCCGAACGTCCGGCCGGTGACGTCTCCCTTCGCCTGCGTCGTCCTGAATACCCGCTGTGCGTGCTCGTTCGTCGTCGCGAGGAGCCCCGATGGCGCCGGGGCCGCCATGCTCTTGTGGCCCGACCCGACCACGAAGTCGGCACCGAGCGCTTTGCCGTCGACGGGCATGATCCCGACCGAGTAGGCCCCGTTGACGAGGACCGGGATGTCGTACTGGTGGGCGACCTTTATGATGCCCGCGACGTCGTGGACGTTCCCGAACTGGTAGTCGACGTGGTCGATGAAGAGCAGGGGCGGCGTCTTCGAGAATTCCCGGATCACCGCCTCGATCTTCTCTGCGGCGGCGTCGGGGGTGATGTGGTTCTTCGCATCCTTCGGGATCTCACGCGGAATTCCGCCCGCTTCCTCGACCGCCACGAACTCGGTGTAGTGGGCGAGCGCCGTGACGATGACCGGGTCGCCTTTCTCCACGTATGTGCTCGCGACCGCCTGGAACCCCCGGCGCGCTCCCGGCACCACCCGCACCGCGTCCATATTCAGCCACGCGGCGAGGTCCGCGTGGAACTGCGCGATGGGTGGCTTCTTGATGTAGTCGAGCCTGAAGGGGCTCAGGCAGTTGTCACAGACCGAGTAACCGTCCCCGTACGCTATCGCCGCCTTCATGGCATCGACGGTGAGCCGCCCGCCCGCCTGGATGGGATCGATGTTGATGTACATCTCCTCGACGTCGCGGGACTCGATATCGACCGCGCACTTCACCGTACCAACTCCTCTTCGAGGATTGCAACCTGCCGTTTCACCTTCTCGAGGGTTGTTGCGGCGCGCTCCTTCTGGCCCGCGTCGAGGTCATGCCCGGGAGCGGTCTCCCGGAGCAGGAACCGGACGTCGGAGAGGAGGAATAGTGCCTGAAAAACTGCATCAACGGCTCTTTTTGACACGAGATCACCATACAAATATCAGTGGAGATATATTAGATTACGCGTATTCCGGACACCGGTTCGGTGCCGGATACATTCACACCGCGCAGATCAGGCATTTATACTCAAGCGACACGGAGACTAATTGGGCATGAAGATCGTTCACCTGGCAGACACACATCTCGGATTATCGGCTTTTAACCGGGTTGATCCGGAGACCGGGATGAACCTGCGCGAACAACTCATCTACGACAATTTCCTTGCCGCCGTCGACCGGATCATCGCCTTACGGCCCGATGCGCTCGTCCACGCGGGCGATCTCTTCCACCAGGTCAAGCCGAAGACCCGCGCCTACACGACGGCACTCGACGCCCTCTCCCGCCTGCACGATGCGGGGATCCCGGTGCTCGTGGTCGCGGGCAACCACAGCATGGCCAAGACCCGGTACACGGCGTCGCCGTTCGAGGTGCTCGAGCGGGGCGGCTACGCTGCAGGCGACCTCTACGTCGCCCACCACAACCGCTACCGGCGGGTGGAACTGGGGGACACGGTCTTTCACCTGATACCGAATATGCTCGAGGCGGAAGGCTACCGGAGGGCGTTCGAGGGGCTCGAGTTCTCCGGCGGCACGAACGTGCTCGTCACCCACGGTCTTGCGAGCATCTTAAAGGACAAGCGGCTGCACACCGTCGCCGAGCACGAGCTGGATGCGACCATCCTCTCCGACCGGTTCGACTACATCGCGCTCGGCCACTTCCACGGCCAGGTGCAGGTCGCCGACAACGCCTGGTACAGCGGATCGCTCGAACACTGCAACTACGGGGAGATCGCGGAGGAGAAAGGAGGGCTCGCCGTGGACCTCGCATCCGGGGAGGTCGAGCATATCGACCTCCCGCGCACGCCGATGTTCAGCCTCGGCCGGATCAACTGCGACGGGCTCTCGGCCAGAGAGGTCGTGGACTGCATCCTCGATGCCGCCGAGAACCACGGGAAGAAGCTTCACCACGCGATCTGCCAGGTCACGCTCGACGGGATACGCCGCGATACGCTCCGCGCGCTCGACCAGAAGGCGCTCCAGGATATCAGGAACCGTGCGCTGGACCTCAAACTGCAGGTGCTGGCCGTCGACGATCCGTCCCGGATCTTTTACGAGGACTCGCTTGTCGGCCTCGACTACGTTGCCGAGTTCGAACAGTTCGTGGAGAAGGAGCACCTCGCTCCCGGCGACGAGGAGTTCGTGAAGAAGAGCGGGACGGAGGTTCTCCGGTCGGTCATCGCGCGCCATAAAGAGGGAGAGCGTGCTGCTGAATAAACTCCGGATGCGCAACTTCAAGCGCTTCCGCGACCAGGAAATCGTGTTTCAGGACGGTATCACGGGGATCGTCGGGAACAACGGGACAGGTAAGAGCAGCATCGTCTCCGCCGTCCTCTTCGCCCTCTATGGCCTGCAGGGCACCGGGCTCGACGGGGATTATGTCGTCAGTTCCTTTGCGGGACCGCAGGATGTCTGCGAGGTTCGCCTGGACTTCTCGGTCGGCGGCAACGAGTACGCCGTCGTCCGCAAATTCAAACGCCGGCCCTCCTCGACCCTTCACGAGGCAAACCTCTACCTGAACCAGAAACTCCTCGCAAGCAGCGTCCAGAAGGTGGGGCAGGAGGTGCAGCGGATCGTCGGCATGGGCCCGGGCGATTTCCGCAACACCATCTACGCCGGGCAGAAGGAACTCCTTGCCCTGCTCGAGACCCGTGCCGGATCCCGGAAGGACTGGTTCATGCAGGTGCTGGGCATCGATTACCTCAAGAAGGACAGCATGGAGCACCTCAAGTCGATCATCGATGCCCGGGAAGGGAGCTGCCGCGAGCTCTCCGGCCGGCTCCAGGAACTGGATGCCGAAGGGGTTCGCGGCCGCCTTGCGGCGCTCCGCACGGATCTCGCCGGGGCGGAGGAGGAGGCAAAGAAGGCCCTGGGGAGAGAGACGGCTGCCGCGGAGGGGCTCGATGGTGCGCGCACGGAGCGCGACCGGCTACTCTCCGTGCGCGAGCGCTACCTGCACCTTGCACGGGAAGAGGAAGTGCTCGCGGCCGAGATCGAACGGCTCCGCACTGAGTGCCGGGAGACGGAGGAGGAGATAGCCGAACGTCAACGGCTGCAGGGCGAACTCGAAGGGCTCGCCCTCCTTGCCGACCGCTACGAGGCCCTGAAAGCCGAAGCGGCCGCGATGGCCGGGGAGAAGGAGCTCGCCGACCGCCTGACCCTCGAAGCGAACGCTGCGGAGGAGCGGGTCAGGGAGTACGGCGAGCGCCGCACGAAGGTCGAGGCGGAACTCGCCGCGCTTGCAAAGGACGAAAAGGCGGTTGCCGGTCTCGAACGAGACGTCGCTGAGTGGCAGAGCCTCCGCGATCGCATCGCTGCAATGAAAGCACTCCAGCCGGAGTACGATGCCCTCCGCGAAGAACTCACGCGCATGGACGAGCGGTTCGCCCAGATCGAGCGGCGTGTCGGGGAGAACCGGACGGAGATCGAGAAGATCGAGGAGAAGGCCGGGCGTCTCCGCGCGCTTGAAGAGGAACTCGGGGGTTACGACACCCTTCTGGCCCGCGAAGAGGTGTTTCTCCGGGCCCAGGAGCTTGCCCGCCAGGAGGAGCGGTGCCTGCGGGAGGTCGACGCGGCTTTTGAAGAGATGAGTCCCCTCGAGAGCGAGATTGCCGGGCTTGCCCGGCAGCTTGCCGGGATGGATTCCATCGAAGAGCAGATCGAATCCGCGGAGAGCCGGAAAGACTACCTGACCTCGCGAATCAGTGCGTGCGCTGAGCGGCAGGAGGCGATCCGCGAGGAGATCCGAAGGCTTGCCGAACACCGGGCGGAGATCCTTGCCGCCGGCCCGGAGGGATCGTGCCCGACGTGCCACCAGGGCCTCGGCGACCATTACGAGGAACTGGTCGGCGATCTTGCAGATGCCGCCGCGGCGATGCAGAAGACGCTCGCCGACCTCGAGGGCGAGCATGCGAGGGCGACCGCCGACCGCGAGAGCCTCGCCGCCGCGCTGAAGGATCTTTACGGGCAGCGCACCGCCTCGCAGCGCTTAAAAGAGCAGCACGCGCTTTATTCGTCCAGGTACGAGCAGAGCGCGAGCGTCGGAGAGCGGTGGCGGGCCGAGGCGGAGGGGCACCGTGCGGCGATGCGGGCGCTCGGGGTGGAGGAGTACGACCCGGAGGCGCACGCCGCGCTCAAAGAGCGGATCCGTGCTCTCTCCGAGAAACGGGCGGCGGCCGATACCCTCCGGGGCGAATGCAGCCGCCTCCCCTCCCTCCAGGAGGAACGTCAGCGGCTCATCGGCGACGTCGAGGACTACCTCACCCGCAAAGAGGAACTTGAAGCGAAGGTATCGCGGCTCGGGTTCGACCCGGCGGCCCTGCAGCGGCTGGAAGCCGAGGCGCAGGCGCTCGAGCCGTCTTACCGGGCTTACGCGGAAGCACAGGCCCGGCTTCTGCGGCGGCCGGCGCTGGAAGAGGAACTGCAGGGCATCTCCGCACGAATCGACGACCTTCGGGAGAGGCTGCAGGCAATCCGGGACGAACTCGCCCGGCTCTCGTTCGACCCCGACCGGTTCGCACGCCAGAGCGAGGAGTGCGGGCGTGCCGAAACAGCGCACCGGAGAGCGTTCGAACTCCGCGTCCGCCTTGAAGAAGTCCCGAGGCTGGTCGAGGCGCTGGAGGCGAAGCGGACCCTCCTCGCGACCAGGGAGGCCGAACTGCTCCGGGTCGGGGAGGCCGTCAAGGAACTCGGGTTTACCGAAGAGGCGGTCACGGCGGCAGAGGGGCGGGTCGCGAACTGCGAACGGGACCTCACGGCGGCGCGGGAGCAGAGATCCGCCGTTGCTTTCCGGATAAACAGCCTTAAGATGGATATCGAGAAAGAGACAGGGAGACTCTCGCGTGCGGCCGACCTCGTCAGGCACCGGGAGGCGCTCACCGAGGAGATCGGGCGGCTGAAACTGACCCGGTCGCTGATCAAAGAGTATGCCGATTACCTTCTCCAGGTGGTCAGGGACCGGATCGAGGAGGAGGCGGGGAGGGTGCTTGCGGAGATCACCGACGGGCGCTACGGCACGGTGATGCTGGACGACGACTTTACCGTCCTCGTCCACGACATGGGAGACGACTACCCGGCCGACCGGTTCAGCGGCGGCGAGCAGGACGATATCGCCATCGCTCTCCGGGTGGCGCTCTCGCGGTTCCTCGCCGAGGTGAACGAGGTGCACGACTCCACGTTCCTGATCTTCGACGAGATCTTCGGGAGCCAGGATGAGGGGCGGCGGAATAACCTTCTCCGGGCGCTCCGAACCCAGGAGGCTTACTTCCCCCAGATCCTCCTGATATCCCACATCACCGAGGTTCAGGACGAGTTCTCGACGACGCTGATGGTCGAGATGGGCACAGACCAGGCAAGCAGGGTCAGGGAGTTCGAATGACCGATCCGAATACCGTTTACCGGGACGCGATCCGGCGGATCACAGGCCGAATCCGCGAGTACGCCCCGCCGGACCTTGCCGGGCGGTTCGCGGCCGCCGGCGGGTTTAATACATCATCCTACCGCCGTTGCCGACCCAGGTTCGACGGGGCGGTCTGCGCGGTGGACGGGAGCAACACCGTCATCCTCGATGCAGGCAGTTTTGCCGTTGCCGGCGTCCGGGCATCGGTCAGCTCGTATGCGGACGGTTCGCGCCTCCACCACCGGACGACGCCTCTCCACATCGTCACGGTCAACCCGGGGACGGGGAACGAGGACTTCGACGAGATCTATCACGACTGCTTCCACTGCACCCCGAAGGTGCACCTCGACCACGACGACCCGGTCCGGAACACCGCCGTCATACGGGATACCCTTGAGTTCTGGGCGGCGACGGAGATGGCCGCGGAGCTCGATGCCGGCGACCTCATCGTCCTCGACGGCACGCTCCAGGTCCGCCACGCAAGCCACGACGAGGTCGTCGAGAAACTCCTGAACCTCTGCAACCTCCGGGGGGTGCTGATCGCCGCGGTGACGAAACGGACGTCGCTCACCTGGGGCGGGGGATACCCGATCGTCCCGGCGGCGGAAGGGCTTGCACGCGACCTCGGCGTCCCCGGACCCTGGTACCTCTGCGTCTCCGCCGCCGACGGCCTGATCGACCGGCGGGAGACACGCACCTGGAAGCAGCGGGGCGAGCAGTACGTCGCCCGGCTGCACCCGCGGGCAGAGCGGGCGTTCAAGGTCGAGATCCCGACATTCTACAGCCCGGAGATGGTCGAACGGGTCTTCTCGGCGCTCGCGGCCTACGCCGACGACGGGAGGGTTGCAGGCTACCCGTACCCGCTCCTGGACGCCCACCTCACCACCAAGATCGGGAAGGATGCGGTCGAGCAGGTCCGCCAGGACATCATCCGGGACATGGACCGGCTCGGCATGAGCCTTGTCGACTACACCGGCATCTTTGGTGACTATCATGACGAGTTTGACCGATATTGACGGCGACGACGCCTCGAAATACCGGCTGATCGGTGACCGGGTGCTCGGTTACCGGTTTGCCGTCCCCCACGATGCGGAACTCTATCTCGGGGACGTGCTGAAGATCACGGACAGTGTCAAAGGGCTGACGTTCTTTGCGAAGGTGAACGACCTCCTCCACGACTGCAACTTCTCCGACCCGAAGTGGGACACGCGCCCCCATACCGAGCACTTCTACGGGATCGGGGAGAATGTCTTCATCCTCGTCGAGGCAACGCCCCTCGGGTACGTCGGAGAAGACGGCACCTTCCGCAAACCCCGGACGCTCCCCGCGAAGTTCTCCCGCGTCGAGCGCCCGGAGTCGCGCGATTTCGCGTTCCTCGCGCAGGTGATGGGCGAGATCGAGGTCGGCGTGATGAAGACCGGCCAGGGCGTCTTGAAGGACGTCAGGGTGGCGCTCCACGCGCAGGTGATGCGCCAGCACATGGGCGTCTTTGCGACGACCGGTATGGGGAAGAGCAACTTCATGAAGGTCTTCTGTGCCTCCTGCATGAGGGCACGCGAGTTCGGGCTCCTCATCGTCGACCCGCACGGCGAGTACGTGGCGGGAGGACGGTCGTCGAGCGGAGAGACTACCATGGGGCTCCTGCATTACCAGGCCGGCCGTGACGGACTCGAGGTCTTCTCCACCCGGCCGGAGGAGTTCAGGCGGAAGTACCACTTAAACCAGCTCTACCTGGACTACGACGACTTCAGGGCGCCCGATCTCCTCCTCCTCTACGAGCACTCGCCGCCCCAGCGCGAGGTCGTGGAGATGCTCGAGAGCACGCCCGGTTCCGAGGTTATCGACTTCTTCCAGAGCACCGATTTCGCGACCTTCGACGCCGAGACCTACACCGGCCGGCACCCCCGGATTGCAAACGACTTAAAGAACTTCTCGCCGAGCACGCTCTCGGTGATGCAGCGGCGCATCGCGGGCATGATGAACCGGAACCGGGGCTTCTTCCGGAGGCAGGGGTCCTCGATCCCGGATGTCATGAAGGCGCTCCACGAGAACAAAGTCGTCCTGATCGACATCCCGGGGATGAGCGAGCAGAGCGAACTCTTCGTCCTCTCGATCATAACGCGGAAGATCATGCGCAGCCACCAGGGCGAGGAGGCCGGGGGCGAGGAGGAGCCCAGGCAGGTGCTGATCACCATCGAGGAGGCGCAGCGGGTGCTGGGCTCGGGGCTCGGGAATACCAGAACGTTCCGCGAGGCGGCGATGGAGGGGCGGAAGTTCGGCGTGGGGCTCTGCGTGGTCACCCAGCAGCCCAAGAACATCGATGCCCGGGTTCTTGCGCAGCTGAACACCTTCGTGGTGATGGGGCTCTCCGATCGCGGCGACCGCGACACCATCGCAAGCAGCGCAAAACAGGATCTCTCGCGCCTGGATACCGAGATTCAGACGCTCGAGGCGGGAGAAGCGGTCATCAGCACCATCGGGATACCCTTCCCGGTGAGCACCCGGATCCATCTCTTCGAGGACTATATCCTGGATCTCAACAGAAAGCCGGCGGCAAAGCCGATAGACGACGGGCTTGAAAAGACGTTTTAGAATAGAAACACGAAGGTGATTCGGGCAGGAAACCGTACCGTTTCCGCCGTCCCTTCACTGAATTGCTTGACGCCCTCCGGGCGTCGGAATTACTGATCGTTCTTGATTTTCCGTATGGAGACGCAGTTGACGACCGCTTCTCCGGTCATGATGTAGCGTTTGACGACGGTTCCGAGCACCTCGACCACATCGCCATTCTGCACGTCTTCTGCCGGCGAGGTGAACATCTTGACCGATATCTCACCGGTCCGGTCGGCGACGAGGTACTGCGGCCGGTTGAGGAACTGGAAGTAGACCCGCTCGACGACACCCTTTATGCGTATCGGTTCGCCGAGCTTGTTTAAATTGATCTCCCGTATCCGGACATTCTTTGCTTCCGCTTCATACATCGGCACCAGCGATGCATACTGCTTCTGGCTCATGTAGTTGAGTGCCATGGGTATGAGAAGCAGCATGGCTGCCGCCGGAACCGTCCAAAACAGCGAGTATATATCCCCGGTTGCGAAGACATACACAGCGATCAGGACAATAAAAAAGAGGAAGACGGCCAGTGTAACGGCCGTCACCCTCACTTTGACATCTCCGATTTGCATCGTCAATCAGGTTTACTTAAGGGCTGCAATTTCCTTTCTGAACGCGACCCAATAGAGAACACCGACGAAGAACAGACCGCCGACGATGTTGCCGAGTGTGACCGGGATGATGTTGTTGGTCCACATGGTCACCCAGTTCAGCGTATCGACTGCCTTTGTGGGGTCGATGCCCGTGCAGAAGATGCCTGCGGGGATAAAGTACATGTTCGCAACGCTGTGCTCAAACCCGCTGGCAACGAAGGCGAAGATCGGGAACCAGATACCAACGATCTTGCCGATCGCGTCGTCGGCGCATATACCGAGCAGGACAGCAAGGTTGACGAGCCAGTTACAGCCGATTCCCTTGAGGAAGACCGACCAGATCGCCGCGGCACCGACGTAGCTTGTCTTTGCGGTTGCTATGGCAATCGCTCTCGTGCCGAACGCGGTGAGCGTTGCGGCTCCTGTAGCGTCGAAGCTGGCGTACGGGCCGTATGCCACGATATACGCGAAGAGAACCGACCCGACCAGGTTACCGATATATACCCAGACCCAGAGGTTGAGCACGCTTACCCAGCTGACCTTGTGGACGAACGCCGCCATGGGGGCGAGCATTGCGTCACCGGTGAAGAGCTCGGCACCGGTCATGATTGTGATGATAAGCCCAACAGGGAAGACAGCACCCAGAATGAGCTGGGAGACACCGGGACTTGCGGCACCGAACCGCATCGCAACGTCGGTTGCCTGGATACCGGTCGAACAGATCGTCGCCAGGGCAGCACCCATCGCGATGAACGCTCCGGACAGGATACCACGCAGGAACATGTTCCAGGCAGGCAGTCCGACCTTGTACTTTCCGGCATCACCTGCTTTTGCTACGATAGCAACTGGAGGATGGAATACCATTTTTCATACACCTCTCTAAACGTCCTACCTATACCATCAAGTAATTCGAATGGATAGGTCTAGTTAATCAGTAATTTAAGAGTGATATTAATAGGTTTCGAAATGATCGCTGTGCGCGGCGAAGATAACCAAAATTCAGGCGTTTATCCCCCCTTTAAGTTAATTCCTGTCGTTAAACACCAAATATCAATAAACGATGCTTTTGCTATTACATGCGCAGCCACGCGGAATATATGGGGTTTGAAGCGAGTTTTTGGGCAGGTGTGCGGAGGCGGGCGCGCAGATCCCGCATTTTCCACGCGTGCCTGGGCCGGGGTACCGGGCGGGCGATAAAATCGCCACGGATGTATGCGCGTCGCGATCTGCTCAGGGGATCGGCGCCTGTACATCCCGAATGGTCGTTTTTTATGCAAAGACACGCATTTACGGGTTCCCGATCGTCTTCCGTCCCGTGGCGGGCTCATTTTTTGAGCGGGCTTGACGGTGCCCTGGCGCCCACCCCCGCCCGGGGGTGCGCTCTGTCATCCCAAAGTTCGGTTCCCGTGAATACCGTGGGATATAGAGGCATCGGCGGGCCTGGAGCGGCGGACGGTACGCGGTTACCCCCTTGATCGGACAGGGCACGGCGACAGGATGCAGTTCTGGAAAAAAGGGTCGATGATGAAGGTTTGACGCCGGTCAGCGGAAGATGTCGAAGATCTGGTCGCTTCCCGTCGCTTCAAGGCGCTTTCTCTCCGCGCTCTCCTCGACCAGAGCCAGTACCGGCGGGGTCATGTCCTCGCCCGGGTGGAACCCGAAGAGTTCCTCGAGATCGGTCTGGATGGCGTGCATGAAGACCGAGTTCGAGATCTCCACGGGGCAGAGTTCCTCGCACTGGCCGCAGTTGACGCAGGAATCGGAGATGTGCGCGAACCGGATCAGGTGGAACATGAACGGCGGCGGGATCACGCCGGGTTCGACCAGGTAGTCTTTCCTCGTGCTGCACTCGACGCAGTAGCAGATCGGGCAGTTCTCGATGCAGGAGTAGCACTTGATGCACCGGCTCGTCTGCTCCCGAATCTTGTTCAGGCGTTCCGTTCCCTCGCCGAGCGCCCCGAAGTAGCGCTCCCGCCATTTGTCGCCGAGTTTCAGCATCGCGTTCTCGACCTTGCCGCGGATCTCGACACCCTTGGGGTTCGCGGGCTCGGTGGCGACCGCTCCGGTCTTCACGGCGGTGTTGAGGAGGTTTGCGCCCTTCTCGGAGCAGACCTCGACGAAGGTAGCGTTTCCGGCTTTCTCCCCGATAACGCCCCAGTTGCCGCAGGCGAGATCCGCCTGGCGCGGGATCTTGATCTTGCACCGGCGGCAGTTGCTGCGGCGGCCGAGGCCCGGGTCCCCGAGGAGATCCTCCGACCCCTCTTCGAGTTCGTCTATCGAGATCGAGGCGTGCTCGCCGTCTTTGGTGACGACGATGAACTTTCCTTTGTCGATCTCTTCCTTGACGACGTCGTCCGGATCGAGGCCGAGCTTCTCCCGGACGATGATCCGCGCCGTCTCCGGCCGGATGGTGCCGCCGCAGTTGAGGCCGATGATGATGATGTTGTCCAGGTTGACCTGGTTGCGCTTGGCCATCTCGTAGATTGCCTTGACGTCGCAGCCTTTAAGAACGGTTGCGATCCTCATGTTCGGCTCGGTGGCAAGAAGACATCGCCGCATCTGCTTGGGGAGCAGCAGGGTGCCGCAGTGAAGCGATCCCGCAATCCCCCCGATCTCGGCGGGGTCGGTGATCATGGCCGGCACCGCGTCGTAGACGTCCGCACCTTTCCTGACCGCAAAGACCGCGTCGACCATGCCGCTCTCGAGGGCGTGGCGCAGCAGCGCGGTGACCGCCCCGCCGGTCTCCGCCTTCTCGCGGAGTTCGTCGTCCGTCGTCCATGCATAGAGTAAATCGCCTTTTCCTGCCATCTCTCACACCTCCGCAATCTTTTCGACCTTCACGGCACAGGCTTTGAACTCGGGGATCTTCGCTACGGGGTCGAGCGCGTTGTGGGTCAGCCTGTTCGCCGGATGCTCCTTGTAGTGGAACGGGATGAACATGACGCCTTTGATGATCTCGGGGGTGACCCGTGCGGGGATCTCGACCGAGCCGCGGCGGGTGCTCGCACGGACGATCTCATTATTCTTGATCCCGAGTTCCTTTGCGTCCTCGGAGTTGATCTCGATCCAGCCGATGGGCGCTTCCTTCTCAAGGTCCCACGACCGGCGGGTCATGGTGCCGGTGTGCCATTGCCAGAGTGTGCGGCCGGTGGTGAGGACGAACGGGTACTCGGCGTCCGGCACCTCGGCGGGCGGTTTCCACTCGATCGGTGAGAAGACCCCGAGACCGTCGGGCATGGCGAACCTCTCCCTATGAAGGATCGGCGTTCCCGGGTGCTCCTCGGTCGGGCAGGGCCAGTGCAGGCCGTCGGGGTCGAGGCGGGCGTAGGACATGCCGTGGTAGGACGGCGTGACGGCGGCAACCTCGTTGAAGACCGCTTCGGGGCTCTCGAACGCAAACTGCTCGGGGTAACCCATTTTGCTCCCGAGTTCGCAGATGATCTTCCAGTCTTCCTTCGCCTCCCCCGGCGGGTCCTGGGCCTTCTTCCAGCGCTGGACCCGCCGCTCGGTGTTCGTCTGGGTGCCGTCCTTCTCCGCGTAGCAGGCGGCGGGGAGCACCACGTCGGCGAAGTTGCCCGTCTCGGTCAGGAAGATGTCCTGGACGACCAGGAACTCGAGGTTCTTGAGCCCTTCCTCGACGTGGTGGAGGTCGGGGTCGGAGAGCATCGGGTTCTCGCCCATGATGTACATCGCTTTGAGTTTGCCGGGTTCGTCGGCGAGGACGTTGACCATCTCGGTGACGGTGTAGCCGACCCGGCCCTCGGCGATATCCTCGACACCCCACATCTCCTTCATCTTCTTCTGCGCCGCCTCGTCGGTGACCTTCTGGTAGCCGGAGAAGACGTTCGGGAGGGCTCCCATATCACAGGCGCCCTGGACGTTGTTCTGGCCGCGGAGCGGGTTGACGCCGCCACCGGGCCTGCCCATGTTACCGGTGAGCATCATCAGGTTGGCGGTCGATTTGACATTGTCGACGCCGACGGTGTGCTGGGTGATGCCCATCGAGTAGATGAGCGTGGCGACGTCGGCGGTTGCGATCCACTCGGCCGCGGTCCTGAGGCTCTCGACGGGGATACCGGAGACCTTCGAGACGTTCTCAAGGCTGTAGTCATCCTTCATGACGACCTCCTTGAGTTTCTCGAAGTCCTTCGTGCGGCTCGCGATGAACTCCTTATCCTCCCGGCCGTTTTTGATGATCTCCTGCATCAGGCCGTTTAAGATCGCGACGTCGGTGCCCGATATGAACGGCATGTAGAGGTCGGCCTGCTTCGCGGTGGGGGTGAGGCGCGGGTCGGCGACGATCACCTTCCCGCCGTTCTCTTTCGCACGGATGATGCTCCGCGCTATGAGCGGGTGCTGCTCGAAGGTGTTGGAACCGAGGACGAAGACGCACTTCGACTCGGCGATGTCCATGATCGAGTTGGTCATCGCCCCCGACCCGAAGACCGCCGCGAGGCCCGCGACGGTGGACGCATGGCAGAGCCGGGCGCAGTGGTCGATGTGCGGGGTCTTGAGAACCACCCGGGCGAACTTCTGCATCAGGTAGTTCTCCTCGTTCGATGTCCGGGCGGATGAGAGGCAGGCTATCTCATCGGGGCTGTAAGACCCGAACTTCTCCGCGATCAGGTCGTAGGCTTCGTCCCAGGTCGCCTCGACAAAGCCGCCGTCCTTCTTGATCAGCGGTTTCGTGAGACGGTCCGGGCTGTTGATGAACTCGTGGGCATAGCGTCCTTTGGGGCAGAGTTTGCCCCCGTTGACGGGTGCGCGCTGCCAGTGCGCAACGTCAAAGACCTTGCCGTCCCGGACGACAAGGTTGAACCCGCACCCGGTGCCGCAGTACGGGCATGTCGTCGATACGTACTTGATTTCCATCATTACTCCCTTCTGGCAGGAACCAGATGCCGCCCGGGTTATATAATACACATGGTCTGGGCAGGAATTTTGATGAATATGGGTGGGCGGCCGGGGACCTGCGTCACAGAACGGCCTGGACGACCAGCGCCGCCGCGAGCGTGACGAGTCCCGCCGCCGAGAGCGGCAGGGTGTAGTTTCGCACGACCCCGGCAAAGTCGTCGCCGGTCGTCCGTTTGAGCAGCCAGAAGAAGGGGTCGCTGACGTAGGAGAACATGAACGCCCCCGCAGAGACCATGAGCACCAGGGCGAGCGGGTTTATCGCCGCGACGGCCGGGGTCGCGGCAAGAATACTGCCGGTGACGGCCGCGGTGACGACCCTCGATCCCTGTGCCGTCTGCACCAGGGCGGCGATGACGAACGGGAGGATGGTTATGGGAAGGAACCCGAGTACCAGCGCGGTCACGTCCGCGGGGAACGTGCTTGCGGCGATGACGCCGCCGAGCGCCCCGGCACCGGCGAGGTCGAAGATGATGATCCCGGCGTTCTTCGTCCCCCGATGAAGTGCCCGCTCCCGGACGTCGCCCGGAACGGTGGCAAGGGCGGCGAAGAGCCCGGCAAGGAGCGCCAGGTTGATGTTCGAAAGAGCGTGGAGGTGCGGGATTAACGACCCGACCGCGAGCATCCCGACGATGACGACGAACGGCAGCCAGGCACGAACGTCCCGCCCGGCCGCCGGTTCGTTCGCCGGTTCCGCCGGGGGGGTGCGGGCCCGCAGGGCGAGGAGGAGGGCGGCGAGGAGAAGGAGGGAGAGGGGGAGGGCGATGAGGTCGATGTCCCAGGGCCGGCCGGAAAGAAGGTCGAGGGTCGTTATGGTGGAGTAGACGACGGGAGCGGGGTAGAGGAGCACGTAGGATATCGTCCCGGCGACGCCGGCGCAGTAGAGGAGGGTCCTGGATGCCCGGTCGTCGCGCTGGAGGTGCGTGATGATGGGGGCGAGGATGACGAACGAGGTGATGCCGCACATCAGCGGGACGGAGAGGAGGTAACCGGCCGCTCCCGCCGTGGCGAGGGGGCGGCGCACCAGTCCCCGGATATCGGCGACGATATCCGCGATCCGGCCGCTCTCCCGGAGGACCTGGGCGATGCCGACCCCGCAGAAGATGACGATCGCGAGCATGGCGAAGATCCTGCCGGCACCCCCGGTGATTGCCGTAATTGCCGTCTCCGCCGGCATGCCGGAAAGGAGGGCAAAGAGGACGGATGCCCCTACGAGGGAGAGAAACGGCGGGAGGCGGTACCTGAGCGAGGCGACGGTGATCGCTATGAGGGTGACGGCGAAGGCGATGAGGGTCTCCATCGGTCTCTCGTTGGGGGTTTGGGGATATAATATCCGCCAGTTTTAGTCTCGTTCTTTCTCACTGCATGCTTCGGCGATCCGGCTCTCCGCAATCTCGCGGTATTCCGGGTCGATCTCGAACCCGATGTAGTCCGCACCGAGGGCGATCGCCGCAAGAGCCGTGTTCCCGATGCCCATGAAGGGGTCGAGAACGAGCATTCCGGGCCGGCAGCCGTGGAGCCTGATGCACATCCAGGGAAGTTTCTCCGGGAAACTGGTCGGGTGCGGCCGGGAGGAGCGGATCGTCCGGTAGGGGATGAACCAGGTGTTCCCCCGGTCGCGGAGGTCGCGCTCCGCCGCCTTCCAGCGGCCGATGTTGCTCTTGTCCTGGTAGGGCACGCCGACAGCCAGTTTATCGAGCGCGACGTCGCCCCCTTTCGTGAAGTGGAAGATGTGCTCGTGGCACTGGCTCAGGTAGCGGGCGCTGTTCACCGGCTGGTAATGGCCGACGGCGATGTCCCCGGCGATGTTCTCGTAGCCGCCCACGTCCTCCTTCTCGATGGCGATCGACTTGACCCAGTGGATGACGTTCTGGAGTTCGAAGCGAGAGCGGAACTGCTGGACGACGTCGAAGGGGATCCAGGGGTCGCGGGGTTTGCCGCCGATGTTGAGGAAGAACGAGCCGTCGTCGGCGAGGACCCGCGCCGCTCCGGCGGCGACCTCCCCCAGCCAGTCGAGGTAGTCCTCGCGGGGCTTTTCGTCGTCGTAGGAGTTGTAGTCCTTGCCGATGTTGTAGGGCGGCGACGTGACGATGACGTCGACGGAGCCCGCCGCCAGGCGCCGCATGCCTTCTATGCAGTCCATGGTATGGATGGTGTTGACGGCAAGCCCGCCCACCCCTCTCTCCTTTTCCGTCACTCCGATCACTTATGGGTTCGCGGTCCCGGGCAAAAAAGGTGAACGAAACACGATTGTCAGGTCCTGTTGTCGGCGAGAACCTTCTGCCGCCTTCGCTCGAGCGCGTCGATGAAGTCCTCGACCTCGTAGGGGTTGAGCCCCTCCGAGCCTTCGGGCTCGAGGCGTATGACCTCGAGGAGCGCGTCCTTGAGGAACTCGAGGCGGCTATCGGGAGGGAGGACAACCTCGAACCGGCGGAAGATGCGGTCGGGGATGCAGGCGAAGTTCCCGTGGACGGACGCGAACGAGAGGATCTCGTCTGCGGCGGGAACGTCCGCCTGCTCCACCTCGATCTCCAGGACCGCAGGCGTATCGGCGCTCTCCTCTGCAAAACAGCGGGCGACCCTGATCTTCGTGGCGATCCCCTCCGGTTCCGGCCGGATATTCTCCCGGGGGAATAATATAGTTTTATGCCGGGGGGTCGCGGGTGGAGTTCCTCTTCCCCGTATGACGGCGGCGGGAACCCGGGCTCCCCGAAACATTTCGGGGACGTTTATTCCACGAAGTACGCGACGATGTTACGGAAGAACTGCATGTTCATCGATTCGAGGGGCAGGGGTTTTCCCTCGCGCTTCAGCCGCTCTTTTCTCACCGGCCAGTCGTAGAGGTTCACGAACTCCATCGCCCGCTCGGGGTGCGGCATCAGCCCGAGAACCTTGCCGTCCGCCGACGTTACTCCGGCGATGTCCGCGATCGCCCCGTTCGGGTTGTAGGGGTACTCCCCTCCCGCGGGGGAGAGGTCGTCGCGCGAGTAGCGAAACGCGACCATGTTCTCTCTCTCGATCCGCTTCAGGGTCTCCTCCGAGCAGGAGAAGTTCCCTTCGCCGTGGGAGACGGGGCAGTAGATGTGCGAGATGCCCTTCGTCCAGAGGTTATCCGCGGCAGGCTTCAGGGTGACGAACCGGCACTCCAGCACGCCCTTCCTGTTCGGCATCAGGGCGATCTCGCGGGGGTAGTCCCGGTCGAACGCCGGGACCAGGCCGAGGTTCGCGAGGATCTGGAACCCGTTGCAAATCCCGAGCACCAGGTTGTCGCCCGCGAGGAACTCTTTTACGTCGCTCCAGAGGTTGTTTCGGACGCGGTTTGCGTAGGCGTTGCCGGCCCCCGTGTCGTCGCCGTAGGAGAAACCGCCGGGGAAGACCATCAGCCGGTAGTCGGAGAGGGATTTCTCCCCCGCGATGAGGTCGTTGATGTGGACGATATCGGACGCCATGCCCGCCCGCATCAGGGCTTCCTGCGTCTCCATCTCGGAGTTGATCCCGTAGCCGCTCATGATGAGGGCTCTTGGATTGTTTGCGCGAGCCATGCTCAGTACCCCCCGAAAGGCGCTTTATATGCAGTTTCCATTGCCGTCACCGGCTGTTCTATGAGCGTTTTTCCTGCCGATACCCGGAACGTTTCGCCGGCGACACGGCCGAGGAGGTGCGCGTCGCCGGCGAAGATCTCCTCGAAGGCTTCGCGGTCGGAGGGGGCGACCGTGACGATGAGCCGCCCGAGCGACTCCGAGAAGAGGTAGGTGTCCGGTCGCATCCCGCCGGGGATTGTCAGATCCATGCCGACTCTCCCGGCGATCGCGACTTTGGCGAGGGCGACGAGCAGCCCCCCGTGGGTCACGGGGAAGGCGGAAGCGAGGAGCCCTTTCTTAATCACGTCGGTCATCCTCTCGTAGCGCACCTTCGCCGCCTCGATATCGAGGGCCGGGACCGCACCCCCCTCGATGCCGAGGTGCGCAAGGTACTCCGACCCGCCGAGTTCTTCCCCGGTCTCCCCCACGACGTAGACGAGGTCGCCGTCGAACTTCGCGTCCATCGATACCGCGGTCGTGACGTCGGGGTGGACGCCGATCGAGGTGATGAGGAGCGTCGGCGGCACGGAGATCTTCACGGGGTTCGAGTCGGCGTCGAACCCGGAGAAGTCGTTGAACATGCTGTCTTTCCCGGAGATGAACGGTGTCGCGAACTCGACCGCACCGTCATAGCACCCGAACGCGGCGCGCTTGAGCTGCCAGAGCCTCCCGGGCTCGTCGGAGGAGCACCAGCAGAAGTTGTCGAGGAGCGCAATGGTCGCGAGCGGGACGCCGATCGCAACCAGCCCCCGGACCGCCGCATCGATCGCGGCGAGCGCCATGCGGTAGGGGTCGAGCTCGGAGTAGGACGGGAAGAGGCCCTGCGAGAGCCCGACACCCTTCATCGAGCCGGGGACAACCTTGGTGAGGGTGGCCGTGGTCTGGACCCGCCCGGCTCCCTGCACCGGCCCGAGGACGTGCCCCCCCTGAACGGTGTGGTCGTACCGGGTCGAGATGAACTCTTTGGAGCAGATGTTCTTCCTTCCGAGCATCGCGAGGAGGAGGTTGTCGAGCCGGTCGGGGCGCGGCACGTCGGGCTCGGGATAGACCGTCTCCACGGGCTCTGTCCGGAGGTGCTTCTTCGGGAGGCCGTCGTGGAGGAAGTCGAGGTCGACGTCCATGACGGTTTCGCCGTTGTACTCCACGACGCATCTCCCCGTATCGGTGAACGTCCCGATGACGGTCGCCTCGACCTCCCTCCTCTTCATCAGGCTCATGAACGCCTCGATCTTCTCCTCCGGGACGGCGAGGGTCATCCGCTCCTGCGACTCGGAGATCCAGATCTCCCACGGCGCCATGCCGGGGTACTTCAGCGGAACGCGGTCGAGGAGGACATGGCACCCGCCCGACTCCCTCGCCATCTCGGCGACGGAGCAGGAGATTCCTCCCGCCCCGTTGTCGGTGATGCTCCGGTAGAGGTCGAGGTCGCGGGCCTCCTTGACGATGACGTCGGAGAACTTCTTCTGGGTGATCGGGTCGCCGATCTGGACCGCGGTCACGGGGCTTGCCGGGTCGAGGGCCTCCGAGGAGAAAGTAGCCCCGTGGATGCCGTCCTTGCCGACCCTGCCGCCGACCATGACGACGAGGTCGCCGGGGAGGGCCTGCTTCTCGTGGAGCAGTCTTCCGTTACGGGTGCGCGGCATCACGCCGACCGTGCCCGCGAAGACGAGTGGTTTTCCCACATAGCGGTCGTGGAAGTAGCACCACCCCTGCGGCGTCGGGATGCCCGAGCAGTTGCCGCCGACGTCGACGCCGCGGACGACGCCCTCGAAGATCCGCCGGGGAGGGAGGATGGGGTTTTCCCGGTTCTTGCCGCGGAAGAGGGCCGGTTCGGTCTCGGGGTCGCCGACGCAGTAGCCGTAGATGTTGATGCAGGGTTTGGCGCCGAGGCCGAACCCGATGGTGTCGCGGTTCACCCCGACGATCCCGGTGAGGGCGCCGCCGAAGGGGTCGAGGGCGGAGGGGGAGTTGTGCGTCTCGACCTTGCAGGTCACCAGGTGCTCGTCGTCGAAGACGATGGCGCCGGAGTTGTCGGTGAAGACCGAGACGCAGATGTCGTCGTCGCCCTTCTCTTTGCGGATGGTGTTGGTGGCCGCCTGGATGCACGACTTGTAGAGCCCCCGCGGGACGTCGTCCATCGCCGAGGCAAAGATGGTGTGCTTGCAGTGCTCGCTCCAGGTCTGGGCGAGCGACTCGAGTTCGACGTCCGTCGGCTTCCGCCCGAGCCCCCGGAAGTAGTCGCGGATTGCGTGGAGCTGGGCGAGGTCGAGGGCGAGCGGGCCGCGCCGCTCCCCTGTCCCGGGGTCCGTGATGCCCTCTTTTCCGATCCGGGCGAGTTCCGCGTCGGGGAGGTCGAGGTCCACCGTCCCGGCGGCCTGGAGGTCATGGAGGTGGACGAAGGGGGTGATCGCGTCCATCCCCTTCTTCCCGTACTCCTCGCGGCTCCTGACGTGCACGCGGTTGACGAGCGGGTTTGCGAGGGCGGCGGTGAGCCTCTGGAGGGATTCGGGCGTGAGGTCGCCGCAGACGAGGTAGAGCTGCGACGAGAAGACCGCCTCCCCTTCGCCGAACCGGAACCCGAAGTAGTCCTCGATGGTCTGCTTTGCCGTCGTCCCGGCGTTGTCGGTGACCCCGGGCAGGAACCCGACCTCGATGGCGCAGTCGAACTCGGCCTCAGTCGGCCGGTCTACGGAGTACCGCTGGACGACGGGGTTGCTGAGCTGCGCACCGATCTGCGAGAGCTCATCGGGGGAGAAGTCCCTCCGGGCGGTCGCTATGGTATAGACGTCGACGAGGTGCAGCTCGCGCAGGGGGAAACCCAGCGAGCGGAACCTCTCGGTACGCGTCGGCAGCCGTGGATCGCGGGTATATTGTACCTCTATCCGGTGGACGTACGAGGCCATGTATAAATATGGGTTGGATCTGGTGAAAAGGGCTACGATGGGGTGGGGGTGGGGGCGGGGGTTGTGGTCGGCTGGAATGGAGTGTCTCAGGGGAGATTCGAACTTGCGACCTCATCCTTGCCTGGGACGCGTTTTCCTGCTGATTTCGAGCGGATCAAGCCACCGAAGAAAGGGTGCCCCTATCCCTCCTACAAGTGTCGGTATTGCGGCCGGATTTGCAACGGATCCACCTGCAGCGACCGGGTGAAGCAGCAAAATGCGCCTCCATATTGTGTC
Source organism: Methanoculleus sp. MH98A (assembly GCF_000691865.1). Taxonomy (GTDB): domain Archaea; phylum Halobacteriota; class Methanomicrobia; order Methanomicrobiales; family Methanoculleaceae; genus Methanoculleus. The sequence goes on from NZ_JMIO01000018.1 coordinate 32,918, forward strand.
GCAAATCGACGATCTCCTCACCTTATGGTTCTCCGGCACAAGAGATGTCATTAAATCGGCAGTATGAGTGCGGAAACAGCGGCATACTGCTACACTCGCTGTATAACCTGGATATCAATCCGAAACATTTTTTGTGCCTACCGGTGATGGGGGCAGTATGAAACCCCTCTTTGTTCTTGCGCTTCTCATGGTTCCCCTGCTCCTCGTTTGCGGCTGTACCGGAACCACATCCGAAGAAACAGGAGCGGCGGCGCCCCCGACCGCTACAGCAACCGAAACCGCGCTCCCCTTGACCCCGCCAGGGACCCCGGCACAGCCGACCGCTACTACCGTCGCGACAACCTCTGCCCCAACAACAGAGCCGACCCCAACGGTGCTTGCCGACGAAGGAACCGCTGTGTACGCAGGCAACTGGAAGCAGATCAGTTTCACCGCCGATCTCGGCGTCGAGTACCTCTATCCCGGTGAGCGCTATGAGGTTAACATAGAATCGGACCAGCCGATCAACGTCCTCATCGTGAGGGATAACGTTATGTCACTGTTCAAGACGAACCCCCCTGAGTGGAGTACTAACGATAATGAATGGAAATACTACCCCGGCGTGGAACCGGTGGTACAGTTTGACGAAGTTACCCGGAAAACGTTTGTTCTGACAGTCCCCGAACTCGGCCGATATTCGCTCCTGCTTGATGGGAGGATGTCTCCACAGGGCGTTTTTGTGATTAATGATGCCGCAATTGTGGACTATGTAATCAAAAAACTCTCCTAACTCTTTTTCTACAGTGTCCGCTATATCTGCACGATAAAAAAGCGGCCTTTTCGACCGGCGAGGAAACCATTTTGGATGTTTACCTGCTTGATATGGCGGCAGATGATAACTGGAGAATTGAAGTCTCCTAACTCGGCCCTGTTGAAATGCTTTCCCCAACCTCTGGATAACACTCGGTTGCCGATAGAGGCGGGTGATGTGGGTCTCGCGCGAAGTC
>NZ_JMIO01000019.1 GCF_000691865.1 Methanoculleus sp. MH98A
CAGAGAGACACCACCCTCGACCCGTTCCTGGAACGGATCAGGGACGTCATGGAGGACCGCGACCTCTCCGAGATGATGACGCGCGGTGTCGTGAACGACGGCCTTAGCGAAGCAATCGACATCACCGAAGCGATCGACATGGGGGAGTTCTGAACCCCCGTCCATTCTCATAATCCACTGAACACTTTTTTAGTATTACGAATCGATCTCTTCTCCATGAGGTTGACCTGGCTTGGCCACGCGTGTTTCTTGCTTTCCGGATCGCAGACGGTCCTCATCGATCCCTTCATCCCGGAGGGATCGCTTCCCGCAGAGCCCGATATCGTTGCCGTGACGCATGCCCACGCCGACCACCTGGGCATTGCCGCGCAACTGAAGAAGAAGACGGTCGCCGTCAACGAGGTGGCGAAATACCTGAAAACGAAGGGCGTTCCCGCCGAACCGATGAACCTCGGCGGCACCATCACCGTCGACGGCGTCCGGTTCACGATGACACCCGCGCTCCACTCATCGTGGCTGGAAGATGAGGGACCGGGGTTCTACGGCGGTGTGGCCGCCGGGTTCGTCATCACGATGGACGGCGTCAGCATCTACCACGCCGGCGACACGGCGCTCTTCTCCGATATGCAGCTCATCCGCGACCTCTACCGGCCGGACGTGGCGCTCCTCCCCGTAGGCGGGTGCTTTACGATGGGGCCCGACGAGGCGATGATAGCGGCGCGGTATGTCGGCGCGCCGCTCGTGATCCCGATGCACTACGACACCTTCCCCGCCATCCGGCAGAACCTGGAGGAGTTCAAGCGGACCATCGAGCGCACGACGTCGATCCGGGTCGCGCTGCTCTCGCCGGGAGAGAGCATCGAGGTCGGCCCGGAGGGGGGCGGGGAGTGAGGGGGCCCACACCCAATTTTTATGGAAGGTTAACGCACATCTTCGATGCTTGACTCCTCCAGCCACGTTCTGGGCGTTTCAAGTCCCGTGCACGGTTTTCTAGGGACTGTACACTTTCGATGTTCATGCTCCGGCCCTTCGGTCAGTCACCTATCGCCACGCACTGCCCGCCCCCTTGGGGGCGGGAGGAGCGCGAAGCGCGGGAGGTGGGGGTTTTTGAGGAGAGGTTTGCGAGTGCCAATATAGGGAGGTGTTCGATAACTCAGGAAGGGCGACGGACAACTCTAGGAGTTTGAGAAAACCGAAAGTCTTCGAGTGGGGTTACAGATGTCGGCGTACTGGCAGATACAGGGGAGGGGGGCATGCCCCCCTCCCCGTCAGCCCCTCCCCCAATGGCGATATCCAGTGGAAAGCCGTGTACAGGCTTTGCGACATCGTGAGGAAGAATCAGCCGTAAGGGGAACAGAATCAGCCATAAAGGAAACCTTCGCACACCCAAACCCCCACCCTTCGGCGCCTGTTGAACCAGCGCACCAGCCTCCAGGACTCACCGCTCTAGCAAATGTGCTCGCCGGAGCGCAATACTTCTCCTCACCAGACCCCGTCCCCTCGAAGAACTTCGTTCTTCTCGTCCTCCTGCCCCCGCACCTCACACCTTCGGTGCTCGAACTCCGTTCCCATGGAACGTCGTTCCTAACGGTGCTCCAACTCCGTTCCGGAGGAACGTCGCACCTTCGGCCAGTCGCACACCCAACCCCGCACAAAGATATATGTGCTCTCACGCCTGGAGTGACGCGGGCTCACCGGCCCCCGGTGAGAGTATCCAGCATGAGGTGAGGAAAATGGAAGAGAAGATGTTTACTCCCGGCGGCATGGAGCGCCTGCAGGCCACGAGCGACCGGGAGAATATCCCGTATCCCCGTGGTGACGGGAAGGTCAAACTGGTGAACTCGGAGTGGCTGGAACGCCACTTAACCGACACAAACCTGACAGTCATCGACGTTCAGCCGAACATACACGACTACATCCAGGAGCACGTCCCCGGTGCCGTCTACCTGACCGAAGGCGTCCTGCGGGTATCAAACCGCGGCTTCCCGGGGTCGTACAGCCCGAACGCCTGCCTGCAGGAGTCGTTCCGGCGTGCGGGTATCGAGGCCGACTCCCCGGTCGTCGTCTATACCGGGAAAGGCGCGTTCTCCGGCGCGGGCGACGGACTCGGACAGACGATGATGGCCTACACCCTGGCGAAATACGGCCACAACGCCGTGTACGTCCTCGACGGGGGAATTGACGCATGGAAGAGCGAGGGGCGGGAACTCTCGCAGGACTACCCCGCGGTCGAGCCGTCCAGGTTCACCGTCGAGGTCCGGGACGACTACCCCATCGGGTACGAGGAGTTCGTGCGGATCAAGGACAACGACGATGTGGTCGTGCTCGACGCACGCCCGGCAAAGGTCTATGAAGGGAAGGGGCCCTGGCGGAAGGCCGGGCATATCCCCGGTGCCGTCAACCTGCCCTGGAAGAGCCTGATGCACGAGGCGAACCCGGCACGGCTTAAATCCAACGACGAACTCGACATGATCCTGGAAGAGCACGGCGTCGACCGGAGCAAGACGGTCATCTGCTCGTGCGGAACCGGGAGGGAAGCCACGAACGAGTTTGTCCTCTTAAAGTGGCTCTACCTCTACCCGAACGTTCGGATCTACGAGGGATCATTCACCGAGTGGGTTACCCATCCGGACAACCCGGTCGTAGAAGGGCCGGAGCCCCGAGGAGCGAGAGTCGAGACGGCTCCCGCACGGTAATCCTTAAATGCCCGGGCAACCGGCCAAAACCTTTATTTTCTACATTTCCCAAACAGAAATCATTAAATATTAGACTGCACTAGATAGACCTAGAGAGATTTGGATCCACGCAAGACACTTCCCCCCTTGACGTCGTCTTTTCGTGTATCCTCTTCTCTCTAAAAGCGACGGGCCGAAGGGTGCGACGCTCCTTAGGAGCAGAGCATGAGAAGGCCGAAGGCCTTCGAGTCCGGAGCTCGAGAAAACGCTTCGCGTTTTCGAGTTGCGAGGTCCCGCAGGAACCGAGCAGGAGCACCGTCAAGGTGCGACTTGCGACGGGCCGGAGCACCGCAGGCACGAAACCGCATTTCTTCCGGGATTACCGTCCACCGGCAGGCAGGTCTCCGCGACGCACCGCCGCGTTTTACCGAGCAAGAACGTCTTCAGGACCGCCGATTCTTTGATAACCCGACATCTCCCGTATCCAGGCAACATTTATGTACATCCGCCGCCATTACATTCTTCGTGGATGGTACTGTCGCCGGGATCGCTCCCGTGGACGATGAAGATCCCGGCGATCACACGATGGGGGACGCCTTGTCGACATTTCTCACCCTAGAATACCCGTATTGCTACGTAGCGGAGCACTGCCTCCGTGCGCCTGCCGGCTGTTATGGTGCAGCATCCGCCTTTGCAGGAACGGCTCCCGGGGAGAGTCTGCGGCCGGGCACACGGCATGAAACGGACCGGGAGGCGTGGGAACTCACGCGTATCGGCGGAGCAGCCGACGGGTGGGCGGAGACATGAAGAAGATCGTCGTTCACGTGCGGGAGGACGGGCACGAGAAGGTAGAAGAGGTTCTCGAAGGCCTCCATTATACGATATCGCTCGTTCAGGACATCTACAGGATCACCATATACACGCCGGAGGAGAACCTCGACGACCTGATCGATAAGATCCAGGGCGTACTGGACCTGCGGTACAACGAGAACATAATCGAGGTATCGACACCGGAGTTCGTCATCTCGTCGCTCCTGAAACGTGCCGAGAAGAAGGTCGAAAAAAAGGAAGAGAAGACACCGGTCGAGAAACTGCTTGACACCGTTAAGGATTATGGGACCCTGGATCTGGAAAAGTTGTCGTTGACGTCCATCGCCGGGCTGGTAGCCCTCTCCGGCCTGCTCCTCGACAACCAGACGATCATCATCGGGGCGATGCTCCTCTCCCCGATCATGGGCCCGATCTACGGGTTCTCCGTCTATGCCGCTCTCGGCAGGATCGAGAACGCCCTGCGCTGCCTCGGCGTACTCGCGGCGCTGCTCCTGGGTGTCCTCGTCCTCTCCGCAATCGCCACCTTTCTCATCAATATCGTCATACCGCTCACGATGACCGACGAGATCGCCACGCGCCTCGTGGTGAACCCCATCTACACGATAATGGCGGTGCTCCTCGGATTCGCAGCGGTGGTGGCGTTCAACCGGGGCACTTCGGAGGTGATCGCCGGCGTCGCCATCGCTGCCGCCATCATCCCGCCGACGGTAGTGGCCGGCCTCATTCTGGTGCTCCAGCCCATGAGCCTGATCACTACTGCGCTGCTGGTGACCGGGCAGGTTGTCGGGCTGATAGCGGGGGCGCTCGTCGCCGTGACCGTGCTGAAGATCAAACCCAGGGATACCCGCGACCAGACCATCGCAAGGCGATATATGACGTGGTCGGTCGCGATGATCGTGCTGCTGATCGTCCTGCTTCTCTGGATCTCGTGGCTCATGTGGAGTTAGCGGCGCCATCGCACCGAGCGTAACCAGGAGCGTACCGGCCCGGGATCCGGCTTCTTCCTGGCGCGCCCGTTCCCGGGGCGCTACGCCGATCCGGACCATATGCTTACCATGCAGGTGCCCCGAGCAGACAGACGTTCCCAAAGGAGACTATATGAGTATATTCACCCCCCCATAAACTCCGGTAGCGTATATACTACAGAGAATGCATATATCCTCACGGCACCAACGCCTACCAACCCATGGAGATCAGAAAAGTCCAGATCACCGGGGGTTCGTCGTACATCGTATCCCTGCCGAAACAGTGGATCAGGTCCGCGAACATCCAGAAGAACGATCCGGTGGGACTGGTCGTGCAGCCCGACGGTTCGCTCCTGGTCACCCCCAAGATCAGCGGTGAATCGGCCCACCGGACCAGGGTCTTCGAGGTAGGAGCCGCGACCGACCGCACCTACCTGCTCCGCCTCCTCGTAGGGGCGTACATTGCCGGATTCACGACCATCCGTCTCGAATCGAAAGGAAGGCTGCCGCCGTTCATCCTGCAGCTCGTCAGGGAGTTCACGCAGATGGCGATCGGGCAGGAGGTGGTCGGCGAGACGGATTCCTCGATAACGATCAAGGATCTCCTCAACCCCGCAGAGATGCCGTTTGAAAACACCATCAAACGGATGCACCTTCTGGCGCGGGGGATGCAACAGGACGCGATGACCGCGATAAGAGGGCATGATACGGCTCTTGCGAGCGATGTCGTCGTGCGGGACACGGAGGTCGACCGGCTGCACTGGCTCATCGCGCGGCAGGACAATCTCATCGCGAACGACGCCACGCTCGCGCGCCGGATGGGCATCCCGGCAACCCGGGCGGCGTACTGTTTCCAGGTAAGCAGGATCATCGAGCGGATTGCCGACCACGCCACCCGGGTCGCGCACAACGCCCTCCTCCTGATCGACCGGGATATCGAGGCGGCGACGCTCGATCTCATGGACGAATCAAGCGCGCTTGCGCTGCAGATCTTCTCGTGGAGCATGGAGGCGTTTCACACGGGAGACGTCGAAAAGGCGAACACGACGCTTCAGAGGGTGCGCGACCTCGAGGAGATGGCCCGCGACATCAATACCCGGGTGCTCCGGTTCGATGCGGTGACGGCGATCCCAACGGGGCAGATTGCAGACAGTATCCGGCGGATCGGGGAATATTCCGGCGACATTTGTGAGAGCGTCATCAACTATACCGTCGGGCAGACGGCCTGACGGCCCGTCGGCCCCGGGAGCTCTTTTTTTCGGGTAGAGAGCAAACCAATCGATAACGCGCAAGTATCTTCACCGGCGATATCATGGGCACACTCATCCCGCTCGTCGTTCTCGTCATCGTCTTCCTCCTGATCGCGATCCGAAAGATCGGGAACACCGACTTCCGCATCTGGCAGGTGATGCTCCTCGGCGCGGCGGCCGTCCTTGCAACAGGATCGATCGCGCCGCTCGACGCGCTCGCGTCGATCAACCTCGACGTGATGCTCTTCCTCTTCTTCATGTTCGTGATCGGGGAGGCGCTTGCGTCGAGCGGCTACCTCTACCACCTCTCCTTCCGCCTCTTCTCGCGGGCGGGGTCGGTCCGGCACCTGGTCGTTCTCATCCTCATCGGCGCAGGCGTCCTCTCGGCGCTCCTGATGAACGACACGCTCGCGGTCGTCGGCACCCCGCTGATGCTCTACTTCGCCCGGCGGCACGGCATCTCTTCAAAACTCCTGCTGCTCGCTCTTGCGTTCGCCGTCACGACGGGAAGCGTCCTAAGCCCCATCGGGAACCCGCAGAACCTCCTCATCGCGCTCTCGGGCGACGTTGCAAACCCGTTCATCACGTTTCCCCTCTACCTCGCCGTCCCGACGGCGATCTCCCTCCTGCTCGCCTACGCCTTCCTCCGCCGGGCGTTCCCGGACGAACTCAACTCCACCGTTCCGCTGGTTCACCGCGAGGAGGCGATCTGTGATCCCGCGCTCGCGGCCCTCTCCCGCCTCTCGCTCATCCTGCTCGTCCTCATGATCGCGGCAAGGGTCGCCGCGGTGATGCTCGTCCCGGGCATCGATATCCCGCTGACCTGGATCGCGGCCGCTGCGGCCGTTCCCATCCTCGCCGGGAGCGGGCGGCGGTTCGAGATCCTCCGCCGGATCGATTGGCCGACACTTGCCTTCTTCGCCGCCCTCTTCGTCCTCATGGCGAGCGTCTGGCAGTCGGGGTTCTTCCAGCCGTTCATCGAGGGAAGTTCGCTCGATCTCGCCGCCGTCCCGGTCATCGTCGCAACCGGCGTCGTCGCCTCCCAGTTCATCTCAAACGTCCCCTTCGTCGCCCTCTTCCTTCCCGTCCTCTCCCACCTCGGGACGTCCACGGTCGGATGATGGCGCTTGCGGCCGGCAGCACCATTGCCGGGAACATGCTGATCCTCGGCGCGGCAAGCAACGTCATCGTCATCCAGGGTGCGGAGAAGGAAGGCGAGACACTGACGTTTTGCGAGTTCGCGCGGGTCGGCGTCCCGCTCACCCTCGCCCAGGCGGTGGTGTACGTGGTCTGGCTCTCGCTCGTCCCGGCGTGAGGGACTCAGGGCCCAAACGACTCCATCGACCCCGGAACCGCCCCGAGATCCAGGTATATCGAACCGAACCGGACCGACGCGACGGCGGCCGGGTCGAAGGGCGGGGCGAAGACCTCGAGCCGCCGTCCTCCGGGGTGCAGATCTTCGACGATGCCGAGGGCGACAACAAAGTTCTCGGGGTCGTTGAGGGAGACCAGCCGCCCGGCGACCCGCGGGGGTTCCTCATGTCGGGCACCCTGCCCTGGAGACCGAGCCCACGGAGCGGGATCTCCTGCAGTTCTGCGCCGGCAAAATAGGAGGCAAACCGTTCCTCGCGGTAGCGCCGCCGCCCGGTTGCGGTCCTGGCGACGACCGCAGGGGATACGGGGATTCTGTGGATTGCAACCCCCGGGCGGCGGGCGAAGTTCGCAAGGAGCCGTTCGAGCTCCCGCCCGCGCTGAAGGGCGACGATGCGGGTGGGGCGCAGGAGGTCGATCATCTGGAACTGGAACTCGATGCCCGTCCCGCCGGAGACGAGTCCGGGCGAGTCGATGACGGTGGCGCGGGCGGAGAGTTCTTCGGCCTTCTCGACGAGGCGTTTTGCCCCCGTGATGGTCTGGACGAAGTGGCCGCCCGGGGACGTCGAGCCGACGAACCGGAGGAAAGTGGGACCGGAACAGAGGACCATCCCCTCGGTCGTCGGCGGGCCGATCCGGGACTGCCCCGTATCGCAGTCGACGTATGCCGTCCTCGTCTGCGCGGCCGTCGTATCGACGAGGTAACGGCAGAGCGTCGTCTTCCCGCTGTCCGTCGATCCGACGACGTAGACGCGCTCCCTGACATCCGACCCCCGGAGCGCCGCGGCGAGGCCTTCCCATCCTTCCCCGATGTCGATCAAACCCGGTACGCCTCCCCGGAGAAACTGTTGCGCTCCAGGGATATAACGCACCCCGCCGAAAGGCCGCACCCCCCGGGGAGAGTTTTATCTAAAGGGTGCCCTTACCTGCGGCCATGAACAGAACGGCAGCAACCACCGATCCGGTGCCCGCGGCTCTCGGCAGGACGTTTCCCACCCTCATGGCGACGTCCCTCTCCGGCAGGGTCGTCACCCTCCCCGACGATGCGGGCGGCGACGTCTCGCTCGTAGTCCTCGTCTTCCTCGAGTCTGCGGGGCCGATGGAAGAGTCATGGAGCGGCCCGTTCACCGGTGCGTTCACCGGGAATCCCCGGGTGAAGACCTACCTCGCTCTAGTCGTCGGCGACCGCCTCGTCGGCAGGTCCCTTGCCGACCACATCCGGCAGGGGCTCGCGGGCGGCACCCCTCCCGCAAAGCACGACCTGGTGCTGACCGTCCCGGAGGATATCGAACGGTGCCGGCGGGCCTACGGGATAGAAGACCCGTCGCTCGCCTACATCTACCTCCTGGACGGGCGCGGCATCATCCGCTGGATGGAGAAAGGGACCGCGACACCGGAAGGCCTCGCCGGACTGCTCGATACCGCGGGGACGATGCTCGAACCGCTTCTCGCGTGACTCACACCGGCGGGCGGCGGGCCGGCAGGATAGCGGCGATGAAGGCAAGCACGGGGCCAAGCACGAGGCCCGCCCAGGCAACCAGGGCGAGAGCCCCGAGCGCCGCCATGGCGATGCGCTCCCCGGCCCCGATGTGCCTGCGGAAGGCCACCAGGAGTGCCCAGACCCCGAGGAGAACGGGGATGACCGCGAAGACAAGGGTCAGGAAGAGGGCGGCCCCGACGTCCGTTCCCACGGCCGCGATAACCATCTGCATCAGGGTCATCGCGCCGCTCCCGATGAAGAGGAGACCGGCAACCACTCCGGAGAGGGCGAAGGGGGAGAGGGATCGGCGGCGCCGGAACAGCAGGGCGGCTCCTATCGCGAGGACGACGATCATCGGCGCGAAGATCAGAAGGAGGGGCTGCCCCTCGTGGCGGTGGATGGCGACGACGTCGATCGGAACCCGGATCCATTCATCAAGGGTGTAGGACTCGACGTAACCGAGCGCAAGAGCGTAGTTTCCTCCCTCTCCGCGGGTGTAGACCGCGAGGGTATAGTCGCCGGCCGCTGGCGCCGTCATATCGATCCGGGCAACCCTGTAGAGTTTCGACGGCGTGAACGGTTCGTACTCCGGGTGCTCCGGGAGACGCCCCGGCACTGCTATTGCGCCGGTGCCCTCCGGGAGAGCGACGTAGGGCGGGACGGTGCCTGGGTTCCCGATACCCGGCCCCGCGAGCACCATGCCCGGCACAAACCCGCCGGGACGCGGAACCTGGAGCGTTGCGTAGATCCGCTCCCCTTCCTCCATCCGGAACCGGTAGTACCGGGCGGCGGGGCCGTTTAGCAGGGTATCGTAGATCACCCACGACTTCGTCGGGTCTTCGACGGCGAGCGCCGCGTCGGGTGACGACCCGTCCCGGGCGAAGAGCGGGACATGAGCGAGGGCGGGCGGCGTTGCCAGAAGCACAATAAGAAGAACGGAGAGCACCAAACGGCATCCCGGGGCCATAGCCGTCCCGTGACTTCCCGACCCATAAGGGTTCCGCCAAAAAAGTTAGAGATTCTTCAAGGCAACGATATCGGTCACGCCGGTCAGTTTCCAGATGTTTGAACGCTCTTCGGAGGCGATCGCCTCGATCGGCTCCTCGGGCTTATGGCCGAGCGCCGCAAGGATGTTTTTGGAGAGGTTGTGCGCTTGATCATGTTCACGAACTTCTCCCTGATGATCTTCTTCTCGATCGCGTCCTCAAGCTGCACCAGGTACCCCTGCATCGTCACGAAGGTGTAGCAGGAGAGGTCGCCGGAATACCTCTCGACCTCGACGGAGACGTACGGGTGCTGCCGGAAGAGGTCGTTCTTCCTGCCGTACTTGGTTGCCAGGAAGTAGAGAAATTTTCCGTCGAAAACGTACAGGAACGGGGCGATATACGGGTATTTCCCCCCCTGGAATGCGATACGGCTGAGAAACCCTTCCTCGATGAGTTTGTCGTACTCCGCCTTGTCCATATTCGGTATCTTCACGATCTCCATCGGGCATCCTCCTATGCCGGTAACCCGTGAGAGTTCATATAAGTTTCCACAAGATGCAGGGTTCTGCTGCACCATGAGCGGTCTGCGGGTCTTTTGCCGGCTGTTCCAGGCCACGGCCCTCAGCGAGCCAGCCCGCGCTGCCGGGATCAGAGTCGCGGATGCCGCAGATGTTCCGGTGCCGGAAACGGTTTTGCCGGAGAACCCTTTTTTCCAAAAAGAAAATATAATAATATTTATATTTATCAACTGAAAGAAAAATGCACATGAGCAAGCACCACCAGAACGCTCTGATTCTCCTTGGAATTGCCGTCTGTGCGGGATTCCTCCTCTCCGTACCGGCCGCTGCCGGCTCAGGCCAGGGGCTCGCGGTTCTGGAGACGGGAGAACTGCTGCCGATCTCGATCAGGGAGCCTCCGGCGGCAGAGAACGGATCGGAGCCATCCGGTGATCCTGTACTCCCGGACGAGAACGGTACCCCCGATGCTGTCCCGGTCTTCACCGAAGACGACGCGGACCCCGACATGCCCGCGGTGACCCCCGGCGAGGGTAACGCCACCGGTGCAATTCCCGCCCCGACCGGTGCCGACGCCGGCACGGAGCCGACGATGCCCGCCGGTGAAACCGGCAGTTACGACGACGAACGGCTGGCGGGATTGGTCGAGACCACCAGCATACGCCTGATGCGGCTCTCGATGGAGCACGCTCACGCCCTCTACCTGCAGGATGCAGATGCCGCCGCTACGGCGGCGGACGACCTGCATGCATTCTCCGTCAGGCTGCTCCGCGAGGTGGAGCCGCTCCAGGTCTCCCCGGAACGCCAGCCCTTCAAGGATGAGTTCGTCAGGTCGCTCGAGGCATACTCCCTGGCAAGCTCGAAACTTCTCGGCTCGACCGATCCCGGCGAAGATGCCGTTCCGGCGGCCTTCAGCGATCTGGCGGCGGCGTCGGAAAACCTTGAGACGGTCAGCCGCGAAGCCGGCGAAATACAATCCCGTGCACCCATGGTGAACGTCGCCGCCGGAGCACCCGGCACCCCGGCAGGAACCGGGCCCGTCGTAATGCCACCTCCACAAAAGGTGCTCCATCTCCTGGAGCGCCACACATACGACGATCCGGGCGGCGAGAATATGGTCTCGGTGCTCGCCGAGTCCACCCGAACCGCAACGGCATACCGGGAGGTTCCCGGAAATGAGTCGACCCCGACCGTCGAAGCAGGCGAAGGACGCATGTTCCTCCTCGTTGCAGTCAAGTCGACCAACCTCGGGCACAAGGGCGACTCCGACCTCTACACCATCGAGACGCCCGCACGGGACGCGTTCGTTCTCGACTACGAGGGGACTACGTTTGCGCCCCTGACGGTCCCGCCCTTCACCACGCTCGGAGAATCGTTCGACAAAAAGCCGCTTGAACGGTACGAATCACTGAAAGGCTACCTCTACTTCGATGTCCCGGAGACACTCGAGGCCTCCGGGGCGACGCTCAGGGCGGATCTCGGGTATGCCGGCACTCCGACCTGGAGACTGGACGAAGTGCCCGACGACGCGGAAGCGGTATAACCCGCACCGCCTCTTTTTTCACCCCCTCAGAGGGAGAGCAGTTCCACGTTCCGGGTTTCCGTATCCAGCACGGCAACGGTCGGCCGCCCGGTCAGGTAACCGCAGGCCTCCCCGGGGTTGACGACCAGCGTCCCCCCAAGCGTTCGGACCTGCGCCTGGTGGGTATGGCCGTGAACCACGACGTCGAAGGCCTTCCGTCCGATGAGCGCCTGCAGGAGTTCGCGGTCATCGCCGTGGAGAAGCCCTATCGTCATGCCGGCCGCGGTAACTGCGGCAAAGCTGCCCCGCAGGGTGAGCCGGTCGTGCTCGGCGAATCCGGCCGAAAGGAGACGGTGATCGCCGTCGTTGTTCCCGAGGACACCGATCATGGGAGACTGCAGGTTCGCAAGCCGGGGGATGACGAACGGCGAGACGTAATCCCCGGCGTGAAGCACCAGATCTACCCGTTCCCCGTTCAGGTGTTTTACGGCCTCGTCCACCATCTCAAGGCAGTCGTGTGTGTCGGAGAGGATCCCGATGCGCATGCATCATCCTTGGGCACCGTCACGATATATATGGCTGTCCATCGCCGCAGGGGCAGAGAGAACATATCCCTCCATTACGGCCCTCAAAGATGCGCTTTTATACAAACCTCCCCGGAAATCCGGAATATTAACACCTAACCCGGCTTTTTAGAGCGTAAAATCTTTATAAAACCATTATCCCATACTGGAATGGGGGAATGCTCCCAGAATTATGCCGGGGCACCGAAAAAAATGGATCTGCAGAGGGACAGCATGTGGGCATACATCAAGTACTCTGACGGCAGAACAGAGGAGCGGGAGTTTCCTGCGGGGGTATACATCGAGATCGGCGACATCCTCGAGGACGGATCGGTCGTCATTGATGTCCCGTACCCCGACGAGATCGAAGACGATATGGAATCGGATCTCTACGACGACTGAAACCGCCGGAACCACCCTGCGGCCCGGCGCATCGGCTGGACGTTCGCCCCCTCCATCTCGCCGAGAGCAAACGCGAACCTTGCCCGGATCGTCGGCGGGAGGTCGCTCTCCGGTATCGACATGAATCCGTACTCCCCGTAGAAGTCGACGAGGTTCCTGACCGAATGCATGTACAGGGTGTCGTGCTGGCACGCCTCGACGAGTGCGTCCATCGCCCGCCGGGCATATCCCCGCCCCCGGAACCTGACCGGGGTGAAGACGCCGTCCACCTCATAGCCGTCCGGGTGCCGGCGGCACCGGGCGACGGAGACCAGCGTGCCGTCAGCAAAGACCCCGAATATCCGATCCGTCTTCGGGTCCGCCTTCAACTCGTGGTAGTCGAGCCAGATCTCTTCTGCGAGCCCGAACTCCTCGCTCCGCAGTTCCCGGGTCTCGATCTGCAGGCGGATCGAGACCGCCAGCACCAGAACCGGCTGTTTTACGCACCCGATAACGGCGCTCGTGACGCTCCCGAGCGGGGCGGCTCCCGCAGCGTCACGCCTCCCTATGCGCGGGATGGCAACCAGGGATGCGCCGATCTCGTCCGCCACGGCGCAGATGGTGCGTGCCGGATCCCCGGCCCGTACCAGCGGTTCGAGTTCCCGCCCGGGGGCCGACAGACTGTCTTTCAGGGCGGCGAGCCGGCCGCCGGTCTCCTGCTCCGTCTCCGAACGCCCGGGTTCGACGACGTGCAGGAGTGCCCCCGTCCCGTCCCCGGCAACACCCTTAAGGAGCGAGCGGACTTCGGGTGCCGGGTCCGCGAGATCGGTCGGCACCAGCAGCCGTGAAAAGAGCGCCGGCCCGTCTCCTGCCGACTGCGGTACGATCAGGACAGGCACCCGGGCATCCCGGAGCACGGTGGCCGCAACGTTGCCGGAGAAGAGGTTTCGGAGAAGGCCCGGGTCCCTGATTCCCATCGCAATCAGGTTCGCTCCTATCTCCGCGGCGGTCCGGAGTATCCTCTCGGGGACACCTGTCCCGTCGTCCTCCGCAACCACCGACTCGACGGGGAGGCCCTGCCGCTGCACCACCTCCTGCATCCGGCGGAGCGCATCGTCATCGGCGGGCGAGGGGGCGGCTGATCTCCTGGCGTGGATGAGGACGACCTCGCGGACGCCCGGAACCTCGCCGACCCGCTCCGCCATGGTGGAGGAGGCCTCGGAGAGGTCCGTTGGAATAAGCACCTTTGCAAACATTCTTCTGCCTCAGATTATTCGGTATCCGCCCGGGGGCACGTGTATCTCGAACCTCGCCCCCCTGCCGGGCGTTCCGGTCTCCCGGATCGTCATGTTCGTGATGGCGAGGATCTCCCGGACGAGGAAGAGCCCGAGCCCGCCTTCGATGCCGACGCCGTAATCGAAGATCCGCTCTTTCTCCGATTCGGGGATTCCCACGCCGTCGTCCTCGATGAAGATCGAGAGCCCGTCGTCCAGGATCCGGTAGGTGATGACGACCGACGATACGGTCTTCCCGTGTCGGGCGGCGTTCTCGATCAGGTTCGAAAAAACCCGGTCGAGCATCGGGTCGGCGAAGACCTCGAGCCGCTCAACCCAGGAGCGAACCGATACCCCCGGGAGCAGCAGACACGACGTCACCTCCCGGATCACCTTCTGAACCGGCTGCCAGCCCGGGGGCCGGAGGCCGAGATCCTGGTAATCCCGGGTGATCTCGGCACGCCGCTGCACCACCCGGGCGTTCTCTTCCAGGGTCCTGAGGTAGCGGCGAACGCCGGGATCGTCGAACTCCCGCGCCCCCTCGGCGATCCGCCCGAGGAGGTCCGATACCGCCGCCGCGAGATCGCTCCGGGTGAGGTGGCCCAGCATATTCAGCTTGGCGTTCGTCCGGCGGAGTGCGTCCTCGGCGTTCTTCCGGGCGGTGATGTCGACGAGCGTGAGGACGATCCGTCCGTCCGGAAGCCGGCCGGCCGATACGAGCACCAGAACGGCCGTTCCGTCGATACGGCAAAGGGTCGTCTCGTACTCGTAGACGGTCCCATCCCGGTCGATATCTGCCGCCAGCGCCTCCCAGGCACCGGGATCGTCGAAGAGCCCGGCGACATCCTTCCCGGCCAGGTCCTTCGTCGTGAAGCCGAGGAGCGCGGCGCCCACGTAATTCGCCTCCTCGATGCGCGGCCCGGACTCACCGGGGGCAACGATGAACGTTCCCGCCTCCGAGTTATCGAAGATCCCCCGGTAGCGCTCTTCCTGCTCTCGCAGCCGGAGCGAAAGGAGCGATACGACGGCGCCGACGGCGGCGAAGACCCCCGCCCGCGAGAGCACCGAGGCGACAGCTCCGGCCTCTCCCCCGGCGAAAGGCAGGATCAACGCCAGGTACCCGAGAGCCAGGGCAAGCGAGAAGACGGTTCCATGGCGGGGGAACCAGTAGGCGGCAAGGATGATCGGCAGGTAGAACAGGTGCGGGAGGACGACGGTAACGCCGGCAAGGAGGCCGGCGGCGTTTGCGATGAAGGCAACGAGAACCGATGCCGCAAGCAGGAGGAGCCGGGTATCCTGCCTTGCGGATCGGCTGCGGCGCGAGGTCAGGCTGCCCGCCCCCTGACGCTGGTGCGCAACGCAACCGATCCGCCGGAACCCCGGACGGGAAGGATCGCTCCACGGCATGCTCTCTGCATTGTTATAAGGCGCTTTGACTTTCGGCCTTTAAAAGGAATATGGTCGGCGGGGACGGGGAGCCGGGTGCCGGGGAACTCCCGTCCCGCGGGGACAGGGTCAGGCAAAAACATATGCCATCCTTTCCGCCATTACTGATCAGGATAATCAGGGAATGACCATGAAGATCTCGCTCCTCCAGGTGAACACGGTCGTCGGCGACCTGGCCGGCAACGCCGACCGGATTGCGGCGGGTGTCAGGGAAGCGTCCCGCCACCGGCCGGACCTGATCGTCGCCCCGGAACTCTCCCTGACCGGCTGCCCGCCCCGGGATCTGCTCCTGCAGGCAGGTTCATAACCCGGAGCCTCGCCGTCCTGGACGACCTGGCCGCCGGGCTCGCCGATGCCCCGCCGGTGCTCGTCGGTTTCGCCGAACCGAACCCCGCCGGGACCGGCCGGCCGCTCTTCAACGCCGCCGCCCTCCTCCGGGAGGGGGAGGTGCGGGAGACGTTCCGGAAGACCTCCGTCTCCGGCGTCTTCGACGAATACCGCTACTTCGAGCCGGCGGCAGAAAACCCCCGGGTGCTTCGCCTCGGCGAGAGAACGGTCGGGGTCTCCATCGGCGAGGAGATCCTGTGGGGCGGGGAGGTGCCGGACGCGATCGTAAACCTCGCAGCATCGCCGTTCGCCGCAGGCAGACAGCGCCTGCGCGAGGAGGCGCTCTCGGGGCTTGCGAAGGAGTATGGGGCCGCAATCGTCTCGGCAAACCTCGTCGGCGGGAACGACGACCTGGTCTTCGACGGCCGGAGTACTGTTTTCTCCGCCGACGGAACCCTCGTCGCCCGCGGTGCGGCCTTTGCCGAGGACGTCGTAACCGTCGATCTCGCCCGCCCCGCCCCGCAGGCGGTCGCTCCCGACGACCGGGACCCCGAGTCCGAGATCTGGCGGGCGCTGGTGCTCGGGACCCGCGACTACGTCCGTAAGTGCGGATTTACGTCCGTCCATCTCGGCCTCTCCGGCGGGATCGACTCCTCGCTCGTGGCCGCCGTCGCCGCCCGGGCGCTCGGGCCGGAGAACGTCCTCGGGGTGCTCCTCCCCTCCCCCCACACCTCCGCGGAGAGCATCGAGGATGCCCGAAAACTTGGGGAGAACCTCGGTATCCGGGTGCGATGCATCCCGATCGCTCCGATGATGGAGGCGTTCGACGGCGCCCTCGCGGATGTCTTCACGGGGCTCGCACCCGACATCACCGAAGAGAACCTGCAGGCCAGGATCCGGGCGACAGTCCTGATGGCCCTCTCGAACAAGTTCGGCTCCATGCTTCTTTCAACCGGGAACAAGTCGGAAGCCGCGGTCGGCTACTGCACCCTGTACGGGGATGCGGCGGGGGGGCTCTCGGTGATCGGCGACGTCCCGAAGGGGATGGTCTACCGGATTGCCCGGTGGTTGAACGCGAAGGAGCCCGTCGTCCCCGAGAGGGTGCTAAACAAACCTCCCTCCGCGGAGCTCCGGCCCGGCCAGACCGACCAGGAGGTCCTCCCCCCCTACGACCTTCTCGACGCGATCCTCCACCGCCATATCGACTGCTTCGAGTCCCCGGGCGAGATCATCGCCGCCGGGTATCCCGAAGAGACCGTCCGGGAGGTCGCGGGAATGGTCGAGCGCTCGGAGTTCAAGCGCCGGCAGTCCCCGCCTGGGATCCGGGTGACCGGCAGGGCGTTCGGCCCCGACTGGCATATGCCGATCGCCGCGAAACCCTGGTGGCGGTGATGGCGGCGACCCTCACCGGCGACCTTCCTCTCATCTACGACGCTCTCTTCGCGGCGTTCGGCCACCAGCACTGGTGGCCTGCAAAGACGCCGTTCGAGACGATGGTCGGCGCGATCCTGACCCAGAACGTCTCCTGGACGAACGCGGCAAAGGCCGTCCGTAACCTCGAAGACGCCGGGATGCTCGACCCCCGCCTCCTCGCCGCGGCCGATACCCCCGAAATCGCCCGCCTGATCATCCCTTCCCGGTACTACAACCAGAAAGCAGAGCGGATCAGGGAGTTCGCCGGGGTCTATGTCAGGGAGTTTCACGCCGACCCGGCGGCGATGGCGGCCGTGGAGACCGGCGAACTCCGCGAGCGGCTGCTCGCCCTCCGGGGTTTCGGGAAGGAGACGGCGGACACCATCCTGCTGTACGCCTGCGAAAAACCGGTCTTCGTCGTCGACGCCTACACCCGGCGGATATTCTCGCGCTACGGCCTCCTCCCCGAAGGGGCGTCCTACGACCTGACGCAACGGCTCTTTGCCGAGAACCTGGACCCGGACGTGGAACTCTTCAACGACTACCACGCCCAGATCGTGCGCCTGGGAAAGACCGTCTGCAAAAAGTCTCCGCTCTGCGACCGCTGCCCCATCCGCGAGGTTCAAGGGACGCTCCGGTGCGCCGTGGGGCGGGGTGAAGGGAGTTAGGTCTTCTGGGTGCGACGGACGGAATGCGACTGGCCGCAGGGCAGGAGCATGAGCACCGGAGGTGCGAACGTCCGGAGCTTGGGAAAACGCGAAGCGTTTTCGAGTTGCGACGGGCCGAAGGGTGCGACAGTTCACTAGAACCGGAGCATGAGAAGCCCGAAGGGCTTCGAGTCCGGAGCGCGAGCACCGTCAGGTGCGGGGTACACACAGCGGAACGACGGGTGCAGGAGCACCGAGGGGGCAAAGCGCGACGGGAACTCGTCAACAATCACACGAACTTCGCGTTCTCGAAGACCTTCGGTCTTCTCGAACCCCGCCCCTTCGGCCAGTCGCGTAACGAACCACCGCAATCGCCATGACTGCCCCCGCCCCTGAGGGGCGGAACGACTGCCGGGAGCGTAGCGAACGGCAGGAGTTTGAGCACCGAAGGTGCGAGTGAGGAGCGCGAAGCGCGGGTGGGGTGGGGCAAATGAGATGTGTGGATCTTTACGAATTGGAGACAGGGGAGGGGGGGCATTCCCCCCTCCCCGTCAGCCCCACCCCAGTGGCGATAGCCACCACGGTCCACTGTATGGGGACATGCTCGAGGAAAAAGGCCGATCCTAGGGACAAGCCGGGCCCAGCACCAACCTCATCGGGGTAGGGGAAGACCGAAAAAAGGCTTCAACAGAGTCTTTGATACACTTCTCCCTTACCTTCGCGTTCTTCGCGCCTTCGCGTGAACTTGCGGAATGTGGATGATGATACGGCTCACGCAAAATGAGCGATGACTCTCCCCAGGCCGCCAGCGCCGGGAGAAAACCAATGCCCGCTCACTTCTTCCGGTAGATGTTCAACCCGATCTTGATCTCCTCGTGTTCCGGCACCGCGACGTTGCCCTCGGTCGAGGCGATCGTGATCGACTTCCCGCTCTTCGATGCGCCGAACTCTTTTTCGAGATCCACGCGTATGGTGAGGACGCTTCCCTCAACCGTCATGTCGACGTTCTTCATCGCTTTCAGTACGTGCGTTCCCCGCGGATATGCGCATCGGTGCGGGAACAATAAACGCTATCCCGCCCCCGGTCCAACCGTACCAGCACATCAGGTTCTGTGACGCAATGGACGCAAAACACACTGCTCTTGAGAAATACTTCGGCTACACGTCGTTCCTTCCCCACCAGGAAGAGATCGTCGATGCCGTCCTCGCCGGGCGCGACGTCCTCGCCGTCATGGCGACCGGGGGCGGCAAGTCGCTCTGCTACCAGCTCCCCGCCCTCGTCTTCGGCGGGCTTACAGTCGTCGTCTCGCCGCTCATTGCCCTGATGAAAGACCAGGTCGACGGTCTTCGGGCAAACGGCATCCCGGCGGCGACGATCAACAGTTCGCTCGGGTATGGGGAGCAGAAGATCGTCGAGCGGGTGATCCTCGAAGGCCGCATCCGGGTCCTCTACGTCTCGCCGGAACGGGCGGTGCAGCCGTTCTTCCTCTCGCTCATCGCAAAAGCGGACGTCAGGCTCATCGCCGTCGACGAGGCGCACTGCATCTCCATGTGGGGCCACAACTTCCGCCCCGAATACCGCCGGCTCCGGGCGCTCAAGGAGCGGTTCCCCGCCGTCCCCGTCATCGCCCTGACCGCGACCGCCATCCCCGCCGTCGCAAACGACATCGCGGTGCAGCTCAATCTTTCGAATCCGGCCCGGTTCGTCGGGAGTTTCAACCGCGAAAACCTCACCTACCGGGTGGTGCAGAAGGCCCGTTACTTCCCGCGGCTCGTCACCTACCTGCGCGAGCACCCGGACGACGCCGGGATCATCTACTGCTTCTCCCAGAAAGCAACGGAGGAACTCGCGAAGAAACTGCAGGAGAAGGGATTTTCGGCGCTCCCCTACCACGCGGGCCTCCCCGACAGCGTCCGCGCGGAGCATCAGGAGGCCTTCTCGCGCGGCGATACCGCGATCATCTGCGCCACCGTCGCCTTCGGCATGGGCATCGACAAACCCGACGTGCGGTTCGTCATCCACACCGACCTCCCGAAGAATATCGAGTCCTACTACCAGGAGACCGGCAGAGCGGGGAGAGACGGGGAGAAAAGCGACTGCATCCTCTTCTACTCCCGGGGCGACTACGGCACGATCCGCTACATCATCGAGAAGGAGGACGGCGATGCGACACAGAAGGACATCGCCTACCGAAAGGCCGGGGCGATGCTCGACTACTGCGAGACCACCGGGTGCCGGAGGAAGTTCCTGCTCGCCTACTTCGGCGAGTCCTACCCGGAGGAGCGGTGCGGCGCATGCGACCGCTGCGAGACGCCGGTGAAGGTATTCGATGGCACGGAGGTGGCGTCGGCGGTCATCTCCTGCATCCGGGAGACAGGGGAGCGGTTCGGCGCATCGTATGTCGCCGACGTGCTCGCCGGTTCGAAGAGCGCGAGGATCCGGGAGAACGGGCACGACCGGCTTGCCGCCTACGGTTCCGGCAGGGGCTACACCCGCGACCAGTGGCTCCTCTTCATCCAGGAGATGGTCGGGAAGGGGTTCGTCGCGTCGACCGGCGGCCGGTACCCGGTCCTCGTTTCAAACGACCGGAGCCGGGCGGTGCTCGCAGGAAAGATCCCGGTGCCGCTTGCAGAGCCGCGTCCGGAGGGCGTCATCGCGGCACGGGTCGAGAACGACTACGACGAGGCCCTTTTCCTCCGGCTCCGCCGGCTCCGGAAGGTCGTCGCCGACCTCGACCACGTGCCGCCGTTCGTCGTCTTCCACGACCGGAGCCTCAAGGAGATGGCGACGTCTTACCCGACCACCGGCGTCGCCTTCCTCGAGATCTACGGCGTCAGCGAGGCGAAACTGAAGCGTTACGGGAGGAGGTTCCTCGACGCCATCGATAAGCACTGCGCCGAGCACGGGATCGGGCCGGAGCAGCGGAGCGGGTGACCCCGTCACGCGTAAACACCTCGGATTCATCCTCAACTCGATGTATTAATGAACAAGGAAAGCCAATATGCCATATACAAGGCATATGCGGCTCATTTCATGGAACATAGATCTCTTCCGCTCCGGTCTCAAGAGCGTGGAGAAGAAAGTCGAAGCAGTCTGCCAGCACTCGCCTGACATCGTCGCCTTCCAGGAGGTGACGGACCGGGCGCTGCCGCTCTTCCGGGAAGAACTGGAGAAGTTCGGGTTGCTCTACGCCGTCGACAGCCTCGCGCTGGTGGATATCGCGCGGGTGGCCTACATGGCCGAGCGGCTGAACGACCTTCGCGCACGGGGCGCGAACGATCCGTTCCAGTTCGCGTACAGCGTCTCCCGGCTCTCGGAACAGTATTCGCCTCCCGGTGAAGCAAAGAACTGCGGGTGCCTGATCGCGAGCAGGTATCCTATCACGCCGTTAAACCCGCTCGACTTCGATATCCCGTGGAAACAGCGGGTGGTCTCCGCCGTCGTCAGCGCACCGGCGGGCGAGTTCGAGGTTCACAACGTCCACGTGCCGACGGCCATAGGAAACAGGAGGAACGAGATCGTCAAGGCCGAGACGCTGGCCGGGATCTACCGCCACCTCGCCGTCCAGTCGGCACGACCGCGGATCCTCTGCGGCGATCTCCACATCCCGGAGGCGGAACTCCCCGACGGACGATCGTTCCCTTCTACCGCGATATCATCCCGGACAAAAATTACAACACCACGATCTCCGAGAGCGACGAGTACCTCGGCCGCCCGAGAAAGTGGTGGTATAACGCCGAGATGAACGTCCTTCCGGGTCTTGCGGAGTACGACCTCCCCGACGTCTTCCGCAGACTTCACGGCTACCAGGCGAGGGAGTACAGCTGGTGCCCCGACCGCGGGCCCGAGGATGTGCCGAAGTGCAAACGCTACGACCACATCTTCGCGTCCGTGCGCCTCAACCCGACGGCGTGCTGGTACCTCCATGACCTGCGGGGGCAGGGGTTGAGCGATCACTCCGCCGTCGTGATGGACTTCGAACCGTGAGTTGACCCCGGGGACTGCGCCGTCTCAGCAACTCTTTTTTCGATACGAACCTATTTATACCTGAAACCAAGAAAAATACATCGGTGAAAAACGATGGTTGCACTTACTGAAGAGATGAAGAGGGCTTTCCAGACGATGAAGGCGTTCCCGGTCGCCACGGCCTCGAAGGACGGTTGGCCGAACGTGGTGCCGATCGCGTTCGTCGAGATCGTCGACGACGAGACGATCTGGATCGCGGACAACTTCATGAAGAAGACGCTCGCAAACGTCCAGGAGAACCCGAAGGTCTCCATCTACGTCTGGGGACCCGAGACGAAGGGCTGCTTCCAGGTCAAGGGCGACGTCGAGATCCGGTCGAGCGGCCCGGAGTTCGAGAAGATGCAGTTCACCGTCCGGGCGAAGATGGCGAAGGCGCCGGCGAAGACCCTCCTCATCATGAAGGTCCGCGAGATCTACGAGTGCTCCCCCGGGCCGAAGGCCGGAGAGAAGATCATTTGAATCACTTTTTGAGAGAATTTACTGGGTTATTTCTCCCGGCCGGGGTGGGAGAGGAGATACGCACGGAGAGGATGTTCTCTCGCGGCGATCGGTGAGACGGTCTCGTCGGGGGCGAAACCGGCGTGTCCCGAAAATCCCCTCCGCATCCGCACCACAATCCGGCGCAAAGGGACGGCTGTATGAAAAAGGTACCCTACCCGCTCCCTTCTTCGAGCGGGATGACGACAGGAATGCCTTTATGCCGCTCGACAATAACATGAACGCCGTACACCTCGCGAAGCATGGCGGGGGTGACCACTTCGCTACCGCCGGCGGCAAAGATTGTGCCCTCTTTTAAGAAGATGAACCCGTCCGAGTAACGCAGCGCAAGGTTGAGATCGTGCATGGTCATGACCGCCGAGACCGGTTGTTCACGCACCGCCTCGCGGACGATGCGCAGGATATCGAGCTGGTTCTTCAGGTCGAGACTGCTTGTCGGCTCGTCAAGCAGGAGAAGACGCGGTTCCTGGACAAACGCCCGTGCGACGCTCACCTTCTGCAACTCGCCGCCGCTGATCTCGTCTATGTAACGGAGGGAGAGCGCTTCCAGGTTCAGACGCCTGATTGCCGCGTCGACGACCTTCAAGTCGTTTTCTGAAATATTCCAGCGGATATGTGGCCGGCGGCCGAGCAGGATGGCATCAAACACGGTCAGTCTCCCGGTCTCGCATCGCTGGGGAACGTAACCGATCTCCCGGGCGATCTCTACCCGGTTAAGAGCGAGGACCTCTCTGCCGTCTATCAGGATGGCGCCGTTTTTCGGCGTTAAAATGGTGTTGATGCACTTGAGCAGCGTGGTCTTGCCTACACCGTTCGGCCCCAGAATGGAGAGCACCTCGTTTCGTCCGAGAGCGAACCGCACGTCGCTGAGAGCAGGTGTGCTGCGGTAGTCAAATGCAAGCCCGTCTACGCTGAGGATCACCGTCGATACCCCCGGAACAGCAGGTAGATGAACATCGGTGCCCCGATAAACGCAGTGAGGACAGCGACGGGGAGAAGATTCGGTGCGACAACGAGCCGGGCGGCAGTATCGGCGGCAAGCAGGAGGATAGCTCCTGCAAGACAGGAGCCGGGGATGAGATAGCGGTGGTCGTCACCGATGAGCCGCCGGACCATGTGCGGGCAGACGAGCCCGACAAAACCGATGATGCCGAGGAATGCGACCGTCATTGCGGACACCAGCGACGCGACCACCATTCCCACCAGGCGGAGCCGGCTGACGTTGACACCCAGCCCCTTTGCCGCCTCATCGCCGACGTCGACGGCGTTGTAGTTCCAGGCGTTGAGGATGAAATAGATGCAGGATGCTGCCACGAAGATGCCCATGATCCAGATCTCGGTCCATCCCGCCCGGCCGACATCCCCGAACGTCCAGAAGACGACGGCCGCAAGCTGGGTATCGTCGGCGAAGTACTGTAAAAACATCGTCCCTGCAGAGAAGAGCGAGGAGAGGGCCACGCCTGCGAGCACCATCACCTCCGGCGAGGCGGTGCGAAGGTGTGCTATGGCCAGGATGACGGCGGTTGCGACCATGCAGCAGAGGAAGGCGGCACACGATGTCAGGTAAGGGTTGTTGATGACGACGGCGTCGGTGAGGGTGCTCGTCATCTCGCCTGCCCCGAAGACGATGACCGCGAGGGCAGCACCAAAAGCGGCGGCGTTGGAGATACCGAGGGTGAAAGGCGAGCCGAGCGGGTTTCGGAGGATCGACTGCATCACCACGCCCGCCACGGCAAGGCCGGCTCCGGCGATGACTGCGGCGAGCGCCTGCGGGAGCCTGATGTTCCAGACGATCGCATGCCATGTCACCGTATCGCCCTGCCCGGAAAATATCAGGATGACGTCGAGAAACGGGATGGTCACCGCGCCGACCGAGACGGCGGTGACGAGCAGGAGGAAGAGAACAACACAGCCTGCACAGAGAAATGCGATTTTTCGTCCCGTATACCGAAGGTATGCCCGGGAGATCTCTCCGTCCGCAACGTGCATGGATGTTCGCTCCGGATTCTAAAAGAGGTCAGAGGGTGATCCGGCAGTAAGCCAGACCTTCGAAACGCCTGCTGATATCGTCAAAGACCGGTTTTCCAACCAGGAAGGTGTAGATCTCATCTGCTTTCTCTTCAATGACGATATCGCTGAATTGCTCGGGATACATCAGGGTGCCGGCGTAGTACGCGCTGATGATCGCCGTGCCGTAGTTGTAGCTGTACCAGTTGTACGGGACCAGCCCATACACCTCACCGTTCTGCACCGCTTTCAGGATCCGCAGGCTTTCGTCGGTCCGCATCATGTCGATGGCATCGGGATTGATCTGCACCGTGCCGAGTTCGACGAAGATCACGTCGGGATCCCAGTCTAGGATCTTCTCCTTTGCGACGTCGACCTGCGCGGCCGGATTGTCGGGGTTGTTGGCGACGTTGAACCGGTTGGCATTGATATACTCAAACGGGGCGTAGGTCGGCGAGGTCGACTGGAACCCCTGCGGCCCGCGGCTTGAGATGCCGGCAACGTAGACCGTCACCGGGTTCGTGGGGTTGACACCGGCAACCCGGCCTGCCAGGTCGTCGATCTGCGCCTCGAGGAATGCAACGACTTCGTCCGCACGATCTTCCTTACCGATGACCGTACCCATCAGCCGGAGGGAATCGTACAGCGCCTCGCGGTTCGCCGTTGGATCCCCGTAGTTGAGGCCGACGACCGGGATGCCGGTCTTCTCCTGGAGTTCTTCGTCACTGAGCGCGGCTGTCGCCCCGTTGGTCCGGAAGATCACGTCAGGGTTGCAGAGGACGATATTCTCCGGGTTGTCATCGCTGTGGTGGTTGCCGATGAGAGGCAGCGATGCGTATTCAGGGTGGGCAAGATAATACGCTCGCGCATTATACTCCTTTTCGCTATAGGAGTTGTCTGCCTTGTCGATGTTGTCGACACCGACGACAAGATCGCTGCCTTCGAGGTAGGTGATGAGGCGGAGGCACCCTGCACCGGAACAGACGACCCGTGTGGGGTTCACCGGGACCGTCACCTCGCGGCCGTAGGCATCGGTGATGGTGACAATCTCACCTGCCGGTTCGTTCCCTGTAACGTTTCTCGTCGCGGTCGTCTGGCTTCCGGTGCAGCCGCAGAAGCATGTTGCGAGGATGAGCATCACAACGAGTCCCAGAATGGTATTGCGTGGCGAGCAAATCATAATTACTTTCACTAATTAAAAAGTATTTGATTAAGACTAAAAAAAATTTGCTTTTCTGCAAAATTGCCGATACAAGCCATGGTTCGGTCGCTTCGCCGGATCCAAAAGAGTTTTCCGATACCTGCTCACCCTTTTTTCGGCCTCCCGGGCCTTTTTTCGGGTTACCTGCCGGATCCTCCGCATTTCCGCTCCAGGAGGGAAATATCGCCAGGCCGCCGTAGAGAGGGGACATCTCTCTTTCGTTCCCGGATCTCTGTAATTCAAACTGTACGTTCGCGCACCGCCTCACAGAGGGGACTGCCTTCCCGGTTCTAAACTATTTTCCCGCAGCGGAGCCAATGCTTCCTCAGGATTTGATGAAAAAATGAAGATAGCCGCAGTTGTGGGAAGCCCGCGGGGAGTGCAGAGCAGGACGAGAAAACTTGTAACCTTCGTGCTCGCCGGGGCAAAAGAGGCCGGTGCCGATATCGATATCATCGACCGCGCCGATCTGCAGATCGTCGCCTGCACCGGCTGCGAGAGTTGCAGCCTGGACGGGACGTGCGTCTTTGGCGACGACTTCCCCGCCGCGTACGACCGGATACGGGATGCCGACGGGCTGGTGTTCGCCTCGCCGGTCTACGTCGACAACGTCAGCGGGCAGATGAAGGTCTTCATCGACCGGCTGGCGGACGCGATGCGCTACCAGAAGTTCGCCGGGAAATACGGCTGCAGCGTCGCGACCACGCAGGTCTCGGGAGGCGACGCGGTCGTCGGCTACCTGAACCACGTGCTCAACTACCTCGGGGTGACGACGGTCGGGGGGATGAGCGTCGCACTCGATGACGACCCGGAGGCGCTCGACCGGGCTGAACCGGCGGCACGCGATCTCGGGAAGCAGCTTGCCCTTGCCGTCAGGGACCGGCCGCGCTATCCCGATCAGGAGGCCCGGATGGCGGAGAACCGGAAATACTTCGCCGGGATAGTCCGGGAAAACCGAGACTGGCGGCCGGACGAGTACGAGCGGTGGGTGCGTGAGGGCTGGATCGGGGAGGAATGAAGTGACCGGCGAGGCTTCGCCGTAAAAGAGCAGATCTGTTCTTAATTGAATACGCCGGGAGGGAGATTTGAACTCCCGAGGTGCCAGGCACCAGTGGCTTTCAAGGCCACCGCCTTCCCGGACTAGACTATCCCGGCTCGCCTTAACCTATTGGTCACCGGACAAAAAAAGGTTGTTCATCCCCTGCGCGCGAAGACAACGGCGAGAAGCGCGAGGAGTGCCAGGGCCGCCGGGAGCGGTGCGGCCTGTGCGGGGGTGGGGGTCGCGTCCCCGAAGAGACCGGGCGCGGTCTGGCTCACCCTGACCGAGTCGGCGTTCGTTGCCGATACCTGCACGGCGCCGCTGTCATTGTAGCTCATGGGGTAGACCTTGACGTAGACCGGGCCTCCCTTTGCAGCAACCTCCACGGTCTCGGGCTCGAGCATGCCTTTCTCGTTGACCTTACGGTGGTTGTCGTCCTCGTCGATGTATTCGACCACCCAGTCGATCCCGGCAGAGGTCACGATCTTCACCGTGCCGCTTTTGGTGTCGACCTCGAAGTAGGCCGGGGCGGATCGGCTGGCGGGGGAACTCGCGGATATCATCGCCTCCGTCGGCGCCGGACCGGGTGTCCCGGCTACCACGAATACGGCGTCGCCGATGTAGCCCTTGTTGTCGGAGAAGGTGACCTCGTACGAGCCTCCTTCGGAGATGGGCACCGCAACGGAGAATGCTCCGTTCTTGTCGGTCGCGACAAACTTCGGCCCGTAGACGGTAAAGCCGACTCGTTCGACCCGGACCTGTACTCCTGCGTCACCGAGATCCGCGATCGAACCCCGGAGGTCGAGCGTGCCGTCGAAGTCCTGGTTGCTTGGAGAGTCGATCTTGAGCGTCCCTGACCGGTCGACCAGGTTGACGATCTGCTGTTTCTTCGAACTGCTCCCGAAGGTGGAGAGCGTGGGATCGACGATCTCGATCGAGTACTGCCCCGGTTCGAGGCCGTCCGTCTCGAACGACGTGGAGAACGACCCGTCATCCTGAACGACGATCGTCTTGCGGGCAATCTCGTGCTTCATGTACTGGGCACGGTATAGTATAACCTCCGTGCTGAACCCGGGATTGACCGTCGGTTTGGGAAGTCCCTCCACGGTCGTGGTGCCGGTGATCTCGAGTGTATCGCCGACATTCACCGTCTGCGGGGCACTGAATGAGATATATGCGGCCGATGCCGTACCGACGAGCATCATCGCGGCGATGATCGTCAGCCATGCGATCCTTTTCATATCATAACATCCTCGAATATGAGGTATAATGGTATCCAAATTAACCGAGAAGCCGCTGGCGTCCTGGCGGGGGAAAGACCGCTATGAAGGGCGGATCCTCGATACGCTGACGGTTATCTTTCGAAGCGGCGGGTGTTCCTGGAACCGGTGCCGGATGTGCGGCTACCGGCACGAGCGCTACCCGGACCTCCCCCGGGACGAACTCGCCGAACGGATGATCCGCCAGGTCCGCTGGGTGAAAGAGAACTTTCGCGACGAGGACTACCAGTTGCTCAAGATCTTCACGTCGGGGAGTTTCTTCGACCCCGACGAAGTTCCCCCTGCCGTCAGGCGCGCAGTCGCGGAGGCGTTCCGGGGCAAAGCCGTGATCGCCGAGACGCGGCCCGAGTACGTCGACGCCGATGCGGTCCGCGAGTTCCGGGAAGGCATCGATAGCGGCGACTGGGATAAACCGCTCCACGTCGCCGTGGGCCTCGAGACCACGAACGATCTCATCAGGGAGAGGAGCATCGACAAGGGGTTCTCGTACGCCGACTTCCTCCGCGCCGCAGAGACCGCTCACGCCGGCGGCGCGGGCATGAAGGCCTACCTGCTGATGAAACCGCCGTTCCTGACCGAACGCGAGGCACGCGACGACATGATACGCTCGATCAACGACGTCGCCCCCGTTGTGGACAGCATCTCCATGAACCTCTGCACCGTCCAGAGCAGGACCGAGGTCGAACACCTCTGGAAGCAGCACGCATACCGGCCGCCATACCTCTGGAGCGTCCTCGACGTGCTGATCGCTTCCCCGGTGCACATCCTCTGCGACCCCGTCGGCGGCGGGAAGATGCGGGGGCCGCACAACTGCGGAAGATGCGACGGCCCGATCGTGAAGGGGATCATCGACTACTCGCTCTCTGAAGATGTCGAACTCCTGCGTGCCCTTGCGGAGACGGAGTGCGGGTGCAAAGAAGAGTGGGAGTTCGTGCTGGACCGGGAAGAGCCGTTCTGTATGCCGCTCACCCGCTAGCACTTCTCCTGTTCTTCGAGCTGCTCGCAGAGCAGCGGGAGGAACGTCCCTGCGTCGCTCACGACGCCGATCGCCTGCGTCGTGCCCCGGTCCATCAGTTTCGTCACCGATGCGGGGTTGATGTCGACACAGACGGTCTTGACGTACGAGGGGAGGCAGTTCCCAACGGCGATCGAGTGGAGGAGCGTTCCCACCATCACCACCATCCCGAGGTCGTGAATATAGCGGCGCATGGTTTCCTGCGCCTCGACGACGTCCGTGATCGTGTCGGGGAGCGGGCCGTCGTCCCGGATGGAGCCGGCGAGCACGAACGGGATGCCCTTCTTCACGCACTCGTACATGATCCCGCCGGTGACGACCCCCTGGTCGACCGCGTTCTTGATGGAGCCCGCCCGCATGATCTCGCTGATGGCGCGGATGTGGTGCTTGTGCCCGCCGGTGACGAGCGTGCCCGTTTTGACGTCCATCCCGAGCGACGTGCCGTAGAGGTTGGACTCGATATCGTGGGTGGCGAGCGCGTTCCCCGCAAAGAGCACGTCGATGCAGCCTGCGCGGATCATCCGCGCAAGGGCGTCGGCCGCTCCGGTATGGACGATGGCGGGGCCGCCGACAAGCGCGATCTTCTCGCCTTTCTGCTTCGACTTCAGGATCTCGCGGGCAATCTTTGCGATGATCGCCTCGCTCGGCCGCTCTGACGAGACGGTTCCGTGCATGAACTCGAACGTGCTGACCTTCCGCGGCCGCTCGGGGTAGACCACGCGAACGCCGGCCTCGCTGACGACGACGGCGTCCCCGGCCTTGATCTTCGATATCGGCGTGCAAATCGCCCGCTTCTCCTTTTCGTCGACCACGATGTGGCAGTCCATCTCGATGCGCTCGACGGGCAGCCAGTCGCCCCGGTATTTCACGAAGGTCGGGTGGTTGGTGGTCGAGTAGAACCCCTTCGGCAGGATCCGGTCGCCCTCTGCCGGTACGAGGGTGACGTCGTCGATCTCGGGGGCCCGTGCGCCGAGCCGGTGCAGCTCGGAGAGGATGGCGTCAAGCTGGTGATCGCCGGGCGCCGTCACGCGCAGCCGCGCGTAACTCGTGTCCGTCTTCAGTCTTCCGACGTTGAACGTGAGGATCTCGAATTCTCCCCCCATATCCATGATCCTGTCAAACACAAGGGTCATGACGCCCGAATCGATGATATGGCCTTCTAGTTCGATTTCCCGGCAGGATTCCATATTATAAAGATGGGTGATTGTCCGATAATACAGTTTCCCCGGGGGATGACGCCGCGCACCACCGGGGCTCCTGCCCCACGGAACCCTACTCGCCCCGCTTCCGGCAGAGGTACTCCTGCACCAGCGCCAGTTCCTCGCGGGTGTTGACGTTGAAGGCAAGCCGCCTGTCGTGCAGGAGCAGTTGCACCTCGTCCTGGGCCGCACCGGAACCGCCCGCCGTCAGGATGTTGATTCCGGCGGGACAGGCCGGGACGCCGTCGACCTCTTCCGTGTACCGCGTGCGGCAGCCGTGCTCCTCGCAGAGGTCGCGGGGCACCCACGTCGAGCATGCCGGCGTTCCCGCCCGGCGCCAGGCGTCCTCGATATCGGCTATGATATCGGGTGCAAGGCAGGGGAGGTCGGAGACGCAGGTGAAGAAGGGCGTTCCTTCTTCCTCCAGGTCCGCCGCAGCGGCGTTGATGTCCTCGACGTAGCCGAGCCCTTCCGCTTCGTACAGGGCGACCCCCTGCACCCGGCACCAGTTCTTGGTGAACGGCGTCTTATGTGAGGCGACCACGACCACCTCGTGGCCTGCGGCCGCGAAGGCGTCGGTGACGTAGGAGAGCATCGGCCGTCCGCAGATGGTGACCAGGGGCTTCTCACCCAGGCGGAGACGGGTACCCTCTCCCCCGGCCATGATCAGGGCAAGCATGCTTCGAGCGCCTCGATAAGTTGCCTGTTCTCCTCACGGGTCCGGACGGCCACGCGGATGTGGCGGGGAAGCCCGAACGACCGGCAGTCCCGCACCAGGACGCCGCGGGAGAGGAGCCGCTCAACGAGCACTTCCGACTCCACCGGGACTTCGATAAGGATGTAGTTCGCGGACGGCGGCGCATAGACGAGACCGAGAGCGTCCAGGCGGCTGCAGAGCCAGGCCCGCTCCCGGGCAATCCGGTCCCGCGACTCCTCGAGCAGGTCGTAGTGCCGGAAGGCCTCGATCGCGAAGGATTCGGCGAACGTGTTCACCGTCCAGGGAAGGCGCACCGTCTCCACTTTTTCGATGAGCTCGGGCGTGCCGAAGGCGTAGCCGAACCGGATGCCCGGCACGGCGAAGCTCTTTGTCAGGGAGCGCAGCACAAAGAGGTTCTCGTCCGAGACGTCGGCGACGCTCTGGGCCGGGTCGGAGAGTTCGATGAAGGCTTCGTCGAGGAAGAGGCAGGCCCCCCGCCCGGCGACCCCATCAAGCACCCGGAGGACTTCCGGCCGGGTCAAAAACTTCCCGGTGGGGTTGTTCGGGTTGCAGAGGAACCGGACGGCAGCCCCGCTCTCATCCGCCGTGCACCGGGCGCCGGCAAGCCGGACCGCCATCCCGTACTCGGCAAACGTCGGCGACTCGACATAGGCGGCATCTCCGGCCCCGAGCACGGCAGAACAGAACGCGCGGATCAATTCGACGGATCCGTTGCCGACGGCGACCTCTGCGGCATCGCGCCCGAATGTTCTGCCGATTTCCTCTTTGAGCGTCTCATAACGGTCGTCGGGGTAATCTTTCAGCGCCGAAGCGTCCGGGATCCAGGGGAACGCCGGAGGATACGGATTTATGTTGGCACTGAAATCAAGCACCTCGCCCCTCTCCCGGGTGCGGTGCCAGCGCACCCGGCCGCCATGTTCTGCCCTTTTGGGGAGATTATCTCTCATATTCGTGGCAACTCTTTGAGGATACGTTGTCGGCTGCTATCCATAAAACCATTATGTCAGACATGATTGCATATCGATAGACATATATATCATCCGAATATTATTATGCCTTATCTGATACAGTCAGACGAAAAGGTTACGCTTGTCTGACAAATGACCGACAAGGGGCAGTCACATGTCAGATATGAGTGATTGAAATGATGGATCGGATTACAATCAGATTGCCACGGCAACAGGTTGAGATGCTCGAGAAGTTGGTGGAAGCCGGCGAATTCCCCACGGTATCGGAGGCTGTGCGGTATTCAGTTAGGGCGCTTCTCGAGAGGCATGGAAACCGTGTTCTGCGTGAGGCCGACCAGATTTCATTCAAAGTTTAGGAGGATTATTGATGCAGACGATCATCAACGAGGCGTTAAAACACGCAGAACAAGAGAAGTACCGCAAGACAGACATGGCAGAGGGTGAAGAAGACATGCTCGGCCAGCCGCGTATTGTCATCGTAGGATGCGGCGGTGCGGGCAACAACACCGTCAACCGGCTGTACCACATGCAGGTCAGCGGTGCGGAAACGATCGCGGTCAACACCGACAAGCAGCATCTGGACATGATCCAGGCGGACAAGAGGGTACTTGTCGGCAAGTCGCTCACCAAAGGCCTTGGAGCCGGCGGGTTCCCGGACGTCGGCAGGCGTGCGGCCGAGATGGCCCGGCCGACCCTGGAGGCCCTGCTCTGCGACGCCGACCTCGTCTTCATCACCGCAGGCATGGGCGGAGGCACCGGTACGGGCACCGCCCCGGTCGTCGCGCAGATCGCAAAGGAGCAGGGCGCTATCGTCGTCGGCATGGTCAGCTACCCCTTCCAGGTCGAGAAAGCCCGGCTTCTCCGTGCGGAAGAGGGGCTTGAACAGCTCTCGGCCGCTGCCGACTCGGTGATCGTGCTCGACAACAACCGCCTCATCAAGTACGTGCCGAACCTCCCGCTCGGCCAGGCGTTCTCGGTCATGGACCAGCTCATCGCGGAGACCGTCAAGGGCATCAGCGAGACGATCACGGAGCCTTCCCTCATCAACATCGACTACGCCGACGTGCGTGCCATCATGAGCAAGGGCGGCGTCGCCGTGATGCTCGTCGGCGAGAGCAAGCAGCAGAACAAGGCCGAGAGCGTCGTTCACGAGTGCCTCAACCACCCCCTGCTGGACATCGACTACCGCGGAGCCACGGGAAGCCTCATCCACATCACGGGCGGGAACGACCTGACCCTCCAGGACGCCGAGGAGATCGCAAGCTCCCTGACCTACGAACTCGACCCCCACGCGGACGTCATCTGGGGAGCGCGGGTGAACAGCGAGTACGAAGGAAGAGTTCGCGTCATGGCGGTCATGACCGGCGTAAAAAGTGCACAGATCCTCGGAAGCCACTGCGCCTACGAACAGGTCTCGAAGCGGTCCGGCGCACCCACCGGCAGGCGCATAGCAGGGGACTCCCCGAGCGGGCACCTCATCGACTTCCTCTGAAATCCCCTACCCTCTTTATACCTTTTTTAAATCGGAATCGTTCCACGGAGGCGTGCTCCGTGCTCCTACGAAATACTTAAGAGTACAGATGACGTTTGAATTATAGACGTTCTTGTATAATCCCTCCAGCACGGGGTGTATTGTGCAGGGCACAGATCCACCGGGTCTGGGATTGCCAAAGTACCGGGGTTGAACACATGAGCAGACAGATGAACGACGGTCTCGATTGCCGAGTCCGGAAACGTCTTTTCTTGTGGTGTAGCCGCTACACGAGCCTCCGGCATCCTGCAGCACACGGGAGCGGCCTTTTGCTGGCGGGGATATGAGACAGGTACCGAATGTCGAGGATTGGTAAAGAATGCTGAACGATCTGATTGAAAAGAGAAAAAAAGTCCTTGCGGAGTCTGAACAACACAAAGACCGGCGCAACGAGTTGAACGCGCTTGCCAGCAAAAACGCCCGGGAACGCAACACCTTAAACGGCCAGACCCGCGAGTTCGTCGAGGAGGCGCAGCAGCACAAGGAGCAGCGGGATAAGATCAACGAGGAAGTCCAGGCGCTGAAAGACCAGAGGAACGAATACAACGATAAGGCAAACGCGCTCTTCGAAGAGATCGAGTCTTTCAAGAGAGAGCACGGCAACCTCCAGAACCGGGGCATCAAGGAACTGCAGAAGCAGATCGAGCACCTGGAGTTCAAGCAGCAGACCGAGGTCTACAGCACCGATAAGGAGCGCGAACTGATCGAGAAGATCAAGCAGCTCAAGGCGGCGGCAAAGGACCAGGAGGCCGAGCTCGAACAGAACAAGGAGATGCGGACGAAACTCACCGATGCCCGCGAGTTTCGCCGGCTGGCTTCCGAGATCCACAAGGAAGTAACCGAGAAGGCCGAGGCCGCACAGCAGCACCACGACCTGATGGTGGAGTCCTACAGGAAGGCCGACAAGTCCCGCGAAGAGGCCGATCAGTCCCACCAGCAGTTCGTCGAAGCCCAGGAGGCTGCGGACGAGGAGCACAAGCAGTTCATCGCCTGCCAGAAGGAACTCCGCGACTACGACAAGGTTATCTCGGGGCTTCGGAAGAAGACCAAGAAGACCAAAGTCACCAAAGAGCAGAAGGCCGTCCGGAAAGAGGCGGAGCGTGTCTTCCAGCAGTTCCGTGACGGTGAGAAGATCACCACCGACGATCTGCTCCTGCTTCAGCGTGCAAAACTCATCTAATACTTTTTTACCGCGCTGCAAATCATTTAATAGATCTGAGGCGATGTTCTATTGAATGGCGAAAGAGCGGACGCTTGTCCTCTGTGTTGATCGCGATGACGATCTCGGGTTCAAAGCCGGGATCGACGGTCCCATCGTGGGCAGAGAGGCATGCCTCCATGCGGCGACCTCGCTCGCCCTGGTCGATCCCGAGGACTCCGACGTCAACGCGATCTTCGAGACGATCAAACTCTACGACGAACTTGCCAAAAAAGGGGAAGAGGTCGCCGTCGCCGTCATCTGCGGCAACCACATGAACCTGCTCGAGGGCGATCGGCGGGTGGCGTCCGGCCTCGATGCAATCCTCTCCGCAACGGGTTCCACATCCTGCATCATCGTCACAGACGGTGCCGAGGACGAGTACGTTCTCCCCATCATCCAGTCCCGGGTGCCGGTCAGCAGCGTGCGGAGGGTCGTGGTCAACCAGATGCCGAACCTCGAGGGGACGTACTACATCTTGCGACGCCTTCTCGACGACCCGAAGGTCTCGAAGATCGTGCTCGTCCCGCTCGGTCTTGCGATGCTCCTCTATGCCGTGGGATACCTGCTCGGGTACCCCGAGGGCGCGACCATCGTCGTCGTCGGCGTCATCGGCACCTACCTGCTCTTCAAGGGCGTCGGGATAGACGAGGTCTTCGGGTACCTGATCACCTCGCTGAAAACATCGCTCCACGGCGGGAGGTTCACGTTCGTATCCTACATCGCAGCGATACTGCTCGGTATCGTCGGGATCATCCTCGGGCTCATAAGCCTCCTCGAATACTACTCCCCGTTCGGCATCGTCATCCAGATGCTCGCGTTCATCTACGGTGCCGTCGCCTGGTTCACCGCCGCCGGCCTCGTGGCGTCGGTGGGAAAGATCATCGACGTCTTCTTAAACGAGCGCGAGACGATCCAGCGGGTGGTCGCCCTGCCGTTCTTCGTCCTGGCGATCGGGGCCATCGCCTACGGGGCAAGCATCTACATCCTCTCGATCAGCAGCGAGATCTCCGGGTTCCCCATAACGAGTGCGAGCGGTGCGCTGTATATTGTCTTCGCGATAATCGGGGGTCTTTTCTGCGCCTTTTTCGGCGTTTACCTCCAGTCGTTCCTGGGCCGGTGGGTCGACGAGCGAGAACCGGTCGCGAACCGGTCGCACTGAAGGCTAGAGAGGGGCCTTCGGACCCGGGACCGTCTCGTCCCCTCACTTCTCGACGACGTAGCGGATGAAGCGCTTCGGCCTGATGCCGACCGTATTGAGGAGCATAACCAGGATATAGACAGCACTCAAGCGGTATTTCCCCACCAGGAGGTATCGCCGCGGCGATACGATGATGGGGAGGTCGAGCCGGACAAGCCGCCCGTGCCGGCGTGCCGCCCGCGAGAATTCCACGTCCTCCAGGTAGGGAAGCGGCTCGAATCCGCCGATCTCGAAGAAGGCCCCTTTTTCTACGAATATACCGAAATCCCCGAAGAACGTCTGCGTCCTCGCCGCCAGCAGGTTCCCGAACCTGCTCGTCAGGGAGAGCAGGGGGTCGCGGCTCGCGAACGTGTGTAAAAAGCCCCCGCCGATGACACCCTCACGCTCCAGTGCCCGGGCGATCGCGCCCGGGGCATCCGCCGGTATCCTGCAGTCGGCGTGAAGGAAGAGCAGGGCGGTTCCCGTGGCGTGCCGGGCTCCGGCGTTCATCTGGACGGCCCGTCCTCGCGGCGAGGAGAGCACGACGAGTCTACGGGAGAACGACCCCGCTGCCGCTTCGAGTGCCCTGCACGTACCGTCCGTGCTCCCGCCGTCGACGACGATTAACTCGAGCGGACCCGCGAGATCATCGATATGCGCCAGAAACGCAGGGATATTCTCTTCCTCGTTGAGCACCGGCGTGATGATCGAGAGCATGCGCGAAAACCTCCTCTCGCAAAGACCGCATCTCCGTCACCCACTTATATGATGATGCTTATGGTAGGCTGTGCTGGGGCTGCTGCCATGGATGCGGGAGGACAAAATCTCAATACGGTCATCGCCCGGGGCTGCCTTCATCCTGCTACGGATGAGGCGGTGCGGTATTTCGAAGAGGAGCGGGTCTACTCGCTGCAGATTGAGTCGACCCTTGCCTGCCCGCAGGGATGCCGCTACTGCTACGCTCCGGCCGATGCCGCCCGGGTCAGGGATCTCCCCGCCGGCGATATCGCCGCCGCCCTCTCCTCGGCGGCAGAGATGGACGTGAAAGCCGTCGACTGGCTGGGGGGCGACCCGCTGATCCGCAAGGGCTGGTACGATCTCGCAGAGCACGCCCGCGACCTCGGTTTTGTCAACAACATCTGGTCGAGCGGCATCCCGCTCGCCGATCCGGAGGTCGCGGAGCGCGCTGTCGCCGTAACAGAAGGAGGTTTCATCTCCGTGCACCTGGACACCCTCGACCCGGGTATCTATGCCCAACTCCACGACGGGGATGCCGGGGAGAAGATCCGGGCCATCCGCCGCGGCATCGAGAACCTTGTCGCCTTCGGCAAACCCGCAGGCGAGCTCGTCGACTGCATCACGTTCGCACGGCCGCTGGCCGGTGACGACCTTATGAAGACGATGCGCTACTTCTGCGAGGAGGTCGGGACGGCGATCTGCCTGACGCAGATGTGCACGGTCGGCAGGGCGTGCCGCCACCCGGAATGGGTGCCGACGCCCGGGGAAGTCCGGGACGCCTGCCGGGCACGGGACGCGATCTGCTACCCCGGTTCCTCCTGCTCGTTCGGGACGATGGACGTCAACAAGTTCTACTGCGGAAGCGTGATCTGCGTGACGGTGGACGGCGACGTTACGCCCTGCTCGGTCATCAGGAAGGGGTTCGGGAACATCAGGGAGCAGCCGCTCCCCCGGATCGTCGAAGAGCATCGAAGCGAGCTGCTCTTTTCGGGGATGCGGCACCCGGGCCCGGACTCGTCCTCCTGCACCCGGTGCGAGCAGAACGCCGTCTGCTGGGGATGCCGGGCGACGGCATACTACGAGACCGGAGACCTCCTGGGCCCCGACCCGAAGTGCTGGCGGGCGGCGCCGGGGAGGTGAGAGGGAGATGCTCGATATCAACATCGGCGACGTCACTGCCGCCTACGAAGGGGCGGTCGGCGTCATCTGGGAGATGCTGATGGGGGAGCAGATCCACGTCGGCGGCGAGCGGGAGACCGATATCCTCGCGGAGGTGGCGGGCGTGAACGCAGGCACACGGGTGCTGGACGTCCTCTCCGGTCTCGGAGGGCCGGCACGCCACCTGGCACACACCTACGGCGCGACGGTGACGGGTCTCGACGCGACGGGGCGGATGGTGAACGAGGCGGTGTTACGCACGGAGCGCGCCGGCCTTCACGACCGCGCCATCTTCCGGTTCGGTAACGCTCTCGATATGCCCTTCAGGTCGGGGATCTTCGACGTCGTCTGGGGCCAGGACTCCTGGTGCTACGTCACCGATAAGGACCGGCTGATACGCGAATGCCGCCGCGTGGCGGTGCCCGGCGGCACGATCGCCTTCACCGACTGGATAGAGACCGGGGCCATGAGCGACGACGAACGGCACAGCCTCAACGCCTTCATGCTCTTCCCGTACATGGAGACCCTCCCGGGGTACGCGAGACTGCTCCGTCGGCACGGGTTTGCCGTGAGGAAGTGCGAGGATCTCAGCGAGGATTTCGCATCGCACATGCGCCGCTACCGGGATGCCCTCGACGGCGGCCTGAAGGGCCGGATCGTCGAACGTTTCGGGGCGGATACCTTCCGGGCTATGGAACGCGGCATCGGCCTCTGGGTGGATGCCGCCGACGAGGGGAAGGTGGGGAGGGGCCGGTTCGTGGGCAGGAAGGTGTGATGCGGGCGGCGGCCGTTATGGCCCGGATGCCGGTTCCGGGAGAGGTGAAAACAAGGCTCGTCCCGCCGCTCACGTCATGGGAGGCGGCACGGTTGTATACCGGATTCCTGCTGGACACGATCGAGCTCCTCGCCTCTCTTGAGGGGACCCGTCCGTTCGTGGCCTACACGCCTCCTGCTGCGGGCGGCTTTTTCTCCGGGATCGTTCCTCCGGGATTCTCCACGCTCCCCCAGGCCGGAAAGGATCTCGGAGAACGTCTTGACGACGTTACGGCCGCACTCTTTTCGCGGGGGGCAACGGCGGTCGTGCTCTGCGACAGCGACAGCCCGACCCTTCCCGGCCGGTATATTACGGAAGCATTCCGGAGACTCGATGAAGCCGATGTCGTCATCGGGCCGTGCGACGACGGCGGCTACTACCTGATCGGGATGCGGAAGCGTCTTCCCCGCCTCTTTGAGGGCATCCCCTGGAGCTCGGCCCACGTGACGCAGCGGACGGTCGAAGCCGCCGAACGCCTGGGCCTCTCTGTCTCCCTGCTCAAGCCCTGGTACGACGTCGACACGGCGGCCGACCTGGCTCGTCTCTGCCGCGAAGTGGCGGCATCCCCGAAAGGCTCCGATTTCGCCCGCCATACCCGCAGCGCCCTGGCGGAACTCGGGCGGCTGCCGTAGGACCTCGGGGTAGGCAAAAAGACCGGTACCGCAATCCGGCTTACCGGCGGTCAGGCAAAATAGCCGAGTCCGTCAGGGAACTCGCTGACGTTCTTGTAGTGGTTGACGTCCTGGGGAGTGATGACGGTGAGCGAGGGCACGACCACGCCGAAACCGTGCGCGGGGAACCAGTACGACCCCTGCCCGTAGTCGTTCGACGCGTCCTTCACGCGCACCTCGATACGCTCGAGATCGAGATACTGGACGCTGGCGTTGTCGAAGTTCAGTATCTCGAGTGCCTTCTGTTTCAGATCGGATTTTCCAAGGAGGAGAACGAGGAACCCGATGCCGTCGTCTATCGTATAGTTCATGGTGACGACGGCATCCGCCTTATCCAGCCGGACGGTGACGTCTTTGACGGTGATGTAACTGTGTCGCTCCTCACCCGCCGCCAGGGCGGGAAGAGCGAGAGCAGCTACCAGCATCAGCGCCATGCCGACCGTCAACCACTTCATAGTATAGCGTATATGGTGCGGGTCTTAAAGCCTTTATGGTTGAGCCGCACCAAACCGGCCGTACAACCGACCTTCTGCCGGATAACGCGCGTCAGACAGGTTTTTCCTCCCCGGGAGCGCCGCCACGAGATGAGGGGGCGCCGACACCCGGCCGCTACGCTCTACTCGCGGGTATCAAAAAAGTGCTTCGGGATCTCACTTCGCATGAGTGAGGACAATCTCGATGCTTGATACGTTCGTCTTGCCGGTATCGGTGTCGATCATCTCGGTCGACGTGAAGATCTCTTTTTTGTCCACGTTTGCAAGGAACCGGTTGAGCGCGATCTCCGCCGTATCGACCGCGCGTGAAATTGCCTTCCCCCGCGCCTTAATCGCGACTTCCTCCGCTCCGTTATTGAACTGGGTGACCACCGCAAGCACGTAGTTCATGACCGGTTTGTTTCCCACGAATACTGTGTTGTCCTTTATCATTAGCCCACCTCGTCTAAAGGTACTTCCTCGAGCATATCAGTTCAGCGTTGAGGACGGATGCGCCAGCAGCCCCACGGATGGTGTTGTGACCGAGCGCAACGAACCGTAACCCTTCGCGGATTCTCCCGACGGACACCGTCATGCCCCGTCCGCGGTTACGGTCGAGCCGTGGCTGCGGACGGTCGGGCCGGTCGAGGAGCTCAACGGCCTTCTCCGGCTGTAAGGGTAGATTGCTGAAGGGGGACTTAAAGTTTGCGTAAACTTTTTTCACCTCGGCAACCGGCTCCTTTACGTCGACCCAGACCGCAATGGTGTGTCCGTCGATGACGGGGACCCGGTGGCAGCTTGCGCTCACGCCGAACGAAGCCGGAGTTACCTCGGAACCGTCGAACGACCCCATTATTTTCACCGTCTCGCTCTCCAGCTTCTCCTCTTCGGAGCCGATGTAGGGGACGACGTTATCGTAGATGTCCATGGCGGAGACGCCGGCGAACCCGCCTCCCGAGATTGCCTGCATGGTCGCCACACGCACGTCGTGGAACTCGAACGACCGGAGGGGTGCAAGGGCCAGCGCAAGGACGATCGTCGAACAGTTCGGGTTCGTCACGATGAACCCCTCGCGTCCGCGATCCCGCTGGACGTCGATCAGGCCGAGGTGGTCCGGGTTGACTTCCGGGATCACCAGCGGAACGTCCGCGTCCATGCGGTGCGAGCGGGCGTTGCTGCAGACACCGATACCCGCATCGGCGATCTCCGTCTCAAGGGACGCCGCCACCTCGGCGGGCAGTGCCGAGAAGACGAGGTCGCAG
Source organism: Methanoculleus sp. MH98A (assembly GCF_000691865.1). Taxonomy (GTDB): domain Archaea; phylum Halobacteriota; class Methanomicrobia; order Methanomicrobiales; family Methanoculleaceae; genus Methanoculleus. The sequence continues at coordinate 40,624 of NZ_JMIO01000019.1, forward strand.
TCCTTCAGACTCTCGACGGTTGTGGGAGTGACGACGAGATCGCTGACGTTGTCCGGGTACGGCGCATCGAGGCGCCAGTTGACCACCTTGCCGTACGGCTTTCCCGCACTCCGCTCAGATGCGGTCAGGGTCTGGAGATTAAACCAGGGATGATCCGCCAGCAACTGAACGAAGCGCTGTCCCACCGCTCCTGTGGCACCAAGCACTCCTACGTTAATCATAGACAAAAATATCTGTAGTGTTGGTGGTATTAAAAGAGTTGGTTTCTTTATTCCATGGAGATTGCTTCCGACGGGCACTCGTCGACACAGGTTTCACAATCAACACAGAGGTCGACGTCGACTTTTGCCTTGCCGTCTTCCATGGTGATGGCGGAAGCCGGACAGACGTCCACACAGGTTTCACAGCCGGTACACTTCT
>NZ_JMIO01000020.1 GCF_000691865.1 Methanoculleus sp. MH98A
TGTTTCGTTCAGGATCACCGGGGTCGATGACGAGGGGAATTCGATGACTGACGAGCCCTGGATATCGAACGGCATCTCCATTTCCAAGAAAGATGATGCGCCTCTTGTTGCCATGACCGATAAGGATGGGTTTGCCACAATCGATTTCCATCCCGGAGCCTTCACCCGGAATATGTCTGATCCCCAGTACAATGATACGGCCTCGGGGAGTGCAACGATCCAGGCCGAATGGGAAGGTATGCAGGAAGACACTACAGTGTCCTTCAGGAACTATCCCTATCTCAGCGTCAATGTCACGGTCGAGCCCCAGGTGGTTGCCGTGAACAGTAGTGTGAACGTCACGATCCAGTTGATCGGCGACGGCTGGGCCCTCCAGAAGAAGCCGATCGACGTGGTGCTCTGTACCGACCGATCGGGGAGTATGCTGCAGAATACGACGCACGGTGGGTGGGATAGTTCTCCAGATTGGGTAGAGCAGGAGTCGATCGATGACCGGATGGTTCACGCAATGCGGGCGGCTAAGGCCTTCGTCTCTCAAATGCAGTCCCCGAAGGACTGGATAGGGCTTGTATCGTTTGGTCAGGATGGAACTGCAAATCTTGGCGGGTATAGTTATGAATATTGGGCGGGGAACGACTATAAGGAAGTGTGGCACAATGGATATAGAGATTGGTTGGGAAGGTGGCACGATGGCTATTGGGAGTGGCTGAGCGACTCCAGCGACGACAACGCCTACATTGCTGAGCACTATAAAAACCCACAGTTCTACACTGACCCTGCCACCCGTGACCTTGAGTTGACCTCAAACTATGGGAGTGTCAACACGACGATTGACAACTGGCTCCCCTGCGGCGGAACGCCGATGCGCGAGGGGCTATACCGGTCCGTGCAGATGATCCTGGATAGCCCGAGAACGACCAACCCTGTAAAAGCGATAGTCTTGCTGACCGACGGAGCGTGGAACACGGGCGGAGATCCGGAAGGTGGTGACGGTGCCGAATCATTCCCCGGAGTCGGAACAGGGAGCGTCATCGATTATGCAGATGATAACGGCATCAAAATCTTTACAATCGCCCTGGGCAACGAACCGAGCCATGACGAACTCCAGAGGTATGCCAACCAGACCGGCGGTACATTCTACAGCGCCACGGCCGGCGACGACCTGACGCAGGTCTATGCGGACATCGCCACGAAACTCCAGGAGGCGGCCAGCGTCAACACCACGATGGACCTGGCGTTCGATGAGGTCACAATCAATTCCACGCCTGTCGCGGACGTCTTTGACTATGAGCCGTCGACCGAAATGAGCAAGTACTGGACAGGCAACGGAACGACCATCTGGAAGTTGGAGCCGCCGAAAGATCTGAGCGATGATTGGGAAGGAGATCAGACTCTCAGCTTCGAAGTTGGGGACATTTACCTCGACCAGACCTGGGAAACCACCTTCCGCCTGAAGGTTTTGAAAGAGGGGAACATCGATATCTTCGGCGAAGATTCCGTTATCAACTTCAACGGCACCGTGGGTCCGACGGAACTGCATCTCCCCCACACCTTCATCACCGCCACCCATAACCTCAGTGAGTCCGGTGCTGCCGCGGCGGACATCTGGTTGACCCGGGAATCTCTCAACACGGATGACCCCGGCATTCTCGTCCCCACCTGGGGCCTTAGCTACACAGGGAACAAGTCCGTGACACAGAAGATCATGTACCAGTACAGTCAGGACGATATCTGGTGGGACGGCAACTGGCACGAGGCCGATACGCTGCACCATCCCGCAGACACCAATGTTAACGGCACGTATTCGACCACTCTTAACCTCGGGGAGAAGGAAGGGTGGTACAAGATACGAGTTTTTGCCCAGGAGATCACACCTGACGATGATGGTGCGAGTGACGAGACGACGTGGCCGGGATCCGTTCGGGTGGGGGCGAGCGACCGGGCGTATATCAGAATCAGCTGATAGCCGTCCTCATATCCCCCGTTTTTGATCGGAACGAGTTGCAGGCCAGTCTGACGAGTTCGACCCTGATGGATAAACCCGCGCCGATTCCGGGTAATTACACCGGTTTCCCGGAGCGGGCAGGTTAACTGTCATTTCCGGGAGGTATTTTACCCTGAAACAACCGGGTCACCGGGCCCGTGCTGACGCGTGTGCGCCCCCGGGCCCCCGGCGGCCCGCACTCCCGTCCTGTGCCTTGCAGGGCTTAATCCTTATTTTTATCGGCCGCTGCGCCTGACGGCCGTGGCACTCTTCGTCCGGGGGATGCAGGCCACGGGGAGGTGGGCCCCTGCCGGGTCCGTTCGCCGGGCACCTCCTGGTTACCTGCACATGCCTGTATTTATCCATCGCGGAACGCTCGCCGCCCTTCCCCGGGTATTTTTATATTTAAGTCTCTGTATTCGCGCTTTAACTGACGAACAGGGTCGATTTCAATTGTTTTACGGGTTTTTAATGTGCGGAAATTACTGAGAAGAACCGTTATATGATTGTTGCGCTGCAGGGATGATCTTTTTGCAGTGTTCAGGATTAAAAAATGCCTTACAATATTTGGTATTTGGGATATATGGGGCATTTTACGCGTTTTTGACCGGTCCGCCGAATCCGGATCAAATGAAAACTCTTATATATATTGCATGGGATCACGGCTTCCTGATCTCAGTATAAATTTTAAAAAAGTAGTACTCCTCGCGATCCTGCTCTGCCTGATCGTTCCTGCGGTGGGTGCGACCGGTCCCGACCGGATCGACATCTCGAGCGATGCCGGTTCTCTGGCGGCAGGCGGAGCCGATCCCGCTGAAATAGCCGTGCAGGTGTTCGACGGGAGCGGGATACCGCTCGACAACTGCACCGTGGCGTTCGAGGTCGACCCGGTCTTCGGCCGCATCTCGCCCGCAACCGTCACCACCGGTGCATCCGGGACTGCGACCGCAGCGTTCATTCCCGGCAGGACGAGCGGCGTCGCCGTGATAACCGCACGGGCCGGGGCTGTAGAGGAGACATTTTACCTCTCGATCGACCACGGCCCACCCTGCCGCATCACGCACCTTGACTACGAATCCGAGATAGCCGCGGGCAACATCACCGTTATCACCGTGGGGCTGGCCGACCGGTACGGCAACCCGGTGGACGACAGCCGGAACACCGAGGTCGTCCGCTTCAGTGTCGGTTCGGTCGACGACGATGCCGCCTTCATCGACGATGGGGGGGCACAGGTGCCCGAGATCGAACGGACGATCAATGCCACGGGATTCGTCCGGGTGCCCTTCAGAACCGGCCGAACCGTGGGTGAGAACATTGTCAGGATAACCGTTCCTTCAGGCGGGATCGACCGTTACATCTCCATCCACGGGCTGCCCACCGGACTTCCGGGCGCAATTGCCGTCGCGGTCAGCCCCGATGCCGATCCGGAGCCCTACCAACCCGCCGATGGCGAGAGCACGTTTGCCCTGACGTACCGGCTCTTCGACTCCTGGGGCAACCCCGCAGCCGGCCGGGATATCCAGGTCTTCACCTCTCTTGCAGCGGAAGGCACCGTCCTGACGACCAACGGTTCGGGCATCGCCCACCTCACCTACGGCCCGAAAGATACCACCGGCAGGATCACCGTCACCGCAACAGCCGTGGACAACGCAAGCGTGACGGTATCGCAGGTTGTTGAGTTCGTTCACACCGCCCCTGTAGATATGCTCCTCTCGGCAAACCCCCAGTCCATGCCGAGCCTCGACGTGCCGGGCTCAAGATCGGCAACTCTCCGTGCGAAGGTTATCGACGTGAAAGGAAATCCGGTCGGTGGAGAGTGCGTGACCTTTGCCGTCTCAAACGTCGATGCCGGCGGCTTCGTGCAGGTCGCCGCCCCTTATCTCTCCGAACTCTCTACCGAGACCGATGACGACGGTTACGCTGTCGTCCGGTTCTACCCGGGCACGTTCACGACCGACCGGAGCGACCCGCGCTGGAGCGCCGCGGCGAGAGGCGGGTGCGACGTCGTCGCTACATGGAACGGCACCACCCGGACGATACCCCTGACCTGGGAGAACTACCCCTACCTCTCGGTGGAGACGGAGGTCTCCCCCGAGACGGTGGCGGTGAACGATACCGTCGACGTCACGATCCGGCTGCGGGGCGACGGCTGGGCGCTCCAGCCGGACCCGATCGACGTGGTGCTCTGCACGGACCGGTCGGGGAGCATGCTCTACGACGACCCCGATCGGATGCACTCGGTCCGCGAGGCAGCAAAGGTCTTCGTGGATCAGTTCTCGGAGAACCACGATCGCGCGGCCACCGTCTCATTCGGGCGAGATGGGCATATCTCGCGCCCCGGTGCCAATTCCGGCATCAGCACGCGTGAAATCGACAACGACTATACGTACCCAAAGACTTACGGCGACCATGCGACGCTTGATGTCGGGCTCACCTACGATCTCCAGGCGGTAAAGGATGCACTCGACGGCATCGTCCCCGACCACGGCACCCCGCTCCGGCACGGGCTGAAGGTCTCGATCGACCACCTGGTCGCCGCAGCAGACGACGGTTCGGTCAGGACCGTGGTGCTCCTCTCCGATGGCGATTACAACTGGTACGGCGACCCGCTTGCCCGGGGTTCGGGTTCGACCCATTACTCGCCGGAACAGTACGGAACACTGACCCGGAGTTACTACCGGTATGGGGATCTCCCCTCGAACTGGCAGAACCTGGCGGCATACGCTGCGGACAACGATATCCGCATCTTCACGATCTCCTACTCGGAGAGCCTCTCCGGTGACGCGAGATCGACCCTGCAGAGCATTGCCGAATCGACAGGGGGGAGGTATTACCACGCACCGGGACCGGATGCCCTGGGGCCGATTTACACCGAGATCGCCGGAGTCCTCAAGACGGAAGCCGGTATCAACACCACGATGGGTCTTGACTTCGGCACGATCCGGGTCAACGGCGAAGACCGGGAAGGAGGGAACGTATTCTCCTACGTTTACGAAGACGGGGTCTCGACCGTCGTCGAGAGCGCGGTCGAGAACGAGACGGGTCATTATGTGATTATGCCGAGAAGAACCGTCAACCAGATCGACGACTGGAGCGATGACCGGCACCTGGAGTTCGAGATCGGGACGGTTCACCTCGGCCAGACCTGGGAGGCGACGTTCCGCCTGAGGGTGCTTGCCGACGGCAACATCAACGTCTTCGGGCCCGGGTCCAGGATACGGTTCAACGACGCGGCGGAACTCGCCCTCCCCGACACCTTCGTCACGGCCGTTCCGGATCTCAGCAACACGGGTTTCGGCTCCGCGACGCTCGCTCTCTCAAACCCGCGCTACACCTGTGCAGAACCGGTCGAGGAGTTCCTCACCGCTGCCTGGGACCTCACCTACACCGGAGCGGCGACCGTGACCGAGTTTGTGGAGTACTCGAACGACGGCGGCCTCTCCTGGGTCCGGTTCGACACCGTGACCGGTGAAACCTCCTCGCTCTATGCCCGGGAACTCCCGCCGGGTGAATACCGGATCCGGGTGCGCGCCTTTGCGGACGACGTCCCCGATGCCGGATTGCTCTTTGCGCCCATCCAGGTTGGAGAGCGGCACAGGGCATACATCCGGCTCATGTAACGATATTCGGGTGCGTGGACCACGCACCCCAAAAAACAACGGACCCAGCGGGAATTGAACCCGCGTCCTTGGGTTCGAAGCCCAAAAGGATGTCCACTACCCCATGGGTCCCCTCTTCGGTTTCTATCATAAGTTATTAAGCGTTTTTGTGCCAGTACTCTATACAATGATCCTCTCGTCCAGCGAAATCGCTTGCCGGCGCGAAAACGGCGATCTCGTCATCGAGCCGTACCACGGTGCGTCCCAGCAGCCCGCATCCTACGACCTCCGCGCGGCCGAAGAGACCGTGCTCCCGCGCGGCGCATGCACCCTCGTTCCCTCGATCGAGCGTGTGGAACTCCCGCGAGACCTCGCGGCAACCCTCAGGTGCCGCTCCTCGCTCGCGCGTCGCGGCGTCCTCCTCGGCGGCGGGTTCGTCGACCCCGGGTTCCGCGGCCAGCTGACGCTCTGCCTGACGAACGCCGGCGCAGAGGAGATCCGCCTTTCCAGAGGCGACCGGATCGTGCAGATGATCCTGCAGGAAGTGTTGAACGGCGACCGGCTCTATCAGGGGCGGTACCAGGATAGTGTTGGCACGGTGCATACACGATGACCCCGTCGATACGTTCGGAACGGAAGTACCTTGAGATCCTGCGGATTCTCGCGGAATCGCACGAACCGCTGGGAGCGAAACGGTTGAGCGAGAAGATGGCCGAACGCGGTTTCGTCCTGAGCGACCGCGCCGTCCAGTACTACCTCCAGTACCTCGACGAGATGGGGTTTACGGAGAAGGTCGGGAACCGGGGGCGCCTCCTCACCGAGGCGGGGATCGCCGAGAGCGAGAGCGCGCTCGTCGATCAAAGGCTCGGGTTCATCATATCGAGGCTCGAGCAGCTCGCCTTCCGGAGCACCTTCGACCCGGCGACCGCCACGGGGAGCGTCGCCTACAACCTCTCCTTCGTGCGGGAAGAAGACCTCCAGGGCGTCACGGCAGCCTTCGACGAGGTGGCGGCGGCGGGTTACGGGTTTCTCTCCGCCTACCGGATCGTCGATTCCGATCCCCGCATACCCGACGGCCACGCCGGGATCATGACGGCCTGCAGCGTCACCCTGGACGGCGTCCTCCAGAAGATGGGTATCCCGACGAGGCTCGAGTATGCCGGCAGGATTGCCGTCGATGAGCACGGCTCCGCCGGGTTCCTCGATCTCATCGGTTACCGCGGGACGTCGGTCGACCCGCTCCATCTCTTCATATCCGCCGGGCTCACCTCGATCAAAAGGCTGGTGACGACCCGGGCCGGCGTCGCGCTTGCGAACGTCCGTGCGGTGCCCGCGGCCGCACGATACCGGGTGGAGGTGACCGTCGGCCTGATGGAGGAGTGCGGGTTCACCTTCCCCGCCGGAGGGGGCATCGGTGAGTTCAACCTCCCGAAACACCCCTACCGTCTCTCCGTCGTTGCGCTCAGCGGCATGAACATGGTGGGGAACGCCATTGAGAAAGGCTACGCCATCAAAACCGAGGTTGGTGCGGGAACCATACCGTTCGAAAAAATAGCGGACGCTACTGGATCCAGGTGATCCCGCCGTCCGTGTCGTCGTCCGTTTTTTTCTCCTCCCTGCTCTTCTGCCGGGCGGCCGTGTCGATCACCTCGAGTTTTCCGCGCGAGGGATCGACCTCCTTGGGGTGAGGGCCGGATCTGGCAAATCCCTTCCGGCCCAGCGAACCGTCCTTCGGTAAGGGCATCCCTTCGCGCATGTGCAGGCCGGCTTCCTCGAAGAGACCGTCCTTCGGCCGCTGCATCCCGTGGCCGAGCGTAACGTGATCGCCGGTGAACACCCCTTCTTTCGGCCGCTGTATTCCGCGGTCCAGGGTGCCCGCATCTGCGGAAAACGCCCCGTCTTTCGGCCGCTGCACGGGTTTTAAGGATGTGGAATATGTTACCGCATCGTCTTTTGGGCCTGTCTTTTCGATGTTGATCCCTTTGAGGCCGAAGGTAGCGTTCTTCGGGGCGGGCACCGACGAGGTGATCGAGGCCGACCCGGTGAGATCGATCTCCCGCCCGCCCGGCTTCGGCGGAAGGACGACGGGGCCTTCATCCTGCTTCGTCTCGGCTTTCGGGAGCATATCGATGGTATCGTCCTTGCGCTTCCGGCCGCTCCCGCCGCTGCCCGGGAGCGTGATCATCTCATCCTTCTCCGGTGTGGTTGGTCCCGCCATGTATTCGATCTCCTCGAGATATGCCGATTCAAGAGGTGAGGCAAAGCCCAGGGCGCCCTCGTCATCCGGCACCTGGGGGACGGCACCGGTTGCCCGTGCCGCCTCCTCTTCACGCAGCCGCACCTCTTCTTCCGCCCTCAATCGTTCTTCCTCGCATTCAAGCTGGTATTCCGTCCGGATGTCCCGGACCTCCTCGATCCGGGGGATGTTGGTGATCCCCGAGAGCACGATGATGATCCCCACAAACGACGTGTTCTTCACCGGATAGTCGCCCGACCGCATCTCGAGCCCGGCGATGCTCCGATCGATCCACTTTCGGACGGTCTGGAACCCCTTCATCGAGAGTTCGGCCGAAGGCCCGGCGATCAGCACCAGTGCCTTGTCGGCGCTCGTGAGGTCGCAGGGAACCGATACGTCTTCATAGACCGCTTTTTTGGCGAGGGAGATGATCCGGGCGGCCTTCTCCTGCGAACCCTGAATGAAGTCTTTCAGCGACTGTCGCCGGTGGAGGACGTTCAGCCATCCGGTCGGCAGCCGCTCCGTGGCGTAGCCGACCGCGACGAACCCGTTCCCCTTCAGGGTGTTCAAGACCTCCCCGGCATCCAGAACGACCTCGGCGACGTCGAGCCCGGACTCGTTGAATTCTCCTGCGCGAAGAAGAAGGCCGATCTGGCGCGCAATCCTCTCGTTGAGCATACTGTAGTGCGTTCTCGGGTCCGACCCTATGGGCAACTGGCGCAGCTGGCCCATGACACCGGTGTTCTCGGCCTCGGCTGCAGCGGCGGCTGCCTTGATCTTCTGCGACCAGGTCTCGTTATCGAAGAGGACGACGGCATCGACGATTTCCTGAAGCACTTCGAGGTCATCGGCGGCCTTGGCCGAGACCCGCTTCCCTTCCTCCAGGCACGGCAGGATGGCGAGAGCGAAGATCGGCTCCACGTAGGATTTCCGGATCTCGTTGATGATGAGCGGCGCGATATCGATGACGCTGCCCCCGAGCCCGCAACAGAAGAGGATGGCATCGATCTCCATTGTATCCATGCTCTGGAGGCGGGTCATCACCTCCTCGATATCGATCACGTCCGTGACATGAGCGCGGTCCGAGATATCGACCCGCGGGAAGAAGATCCTTGCGGGGTCCGGGAGATGGCGGAGTTGCAGCAGGGAGTTCGGGTCGATATCGATCGCTACCGCACTCATGCAGTAGACCCTGCTGCGCCGGTCGTGGTCGTAGAGTTGATCCACAATCCTTGAGCCGGCACCGCCCAACCCTATCGTCAGCACTCGCATGAGGTTATACTCCCCGCCTGATACCTTCGCATGCCCTGAGTGACCTTTGTCGCGAAAGAAGCATGAATATCATCCAAAACTATTGATAAATATGTGGGCGGACGGACATATATATTTCTGTACGTTCCGGGGAGGCGGAATCGCGCTCAATCACGGAAACCGGATATTTAAATATTCCGGTTTAACTTCCCCCTGCTGAAGCCCCCTGGGAGGTAAGGAAGAAGAATCACCAGATGTCCTGGAGAACCCTTTACACCTCTCCGTTTTGCACTACCTGTGCAGTACGTGTCGTTTGGAGAGCACAAAATGATAATATATATAACTCCCGGC
>NZ_JMIO01000021.1 GCF_000691865.1 Methanoculleus sp. MH98A
TCTACACGATGGAGGGTGTCGCGGCCGGGATCATCATGCTCCTCACCGCGTACATCGTCATCAGCACGACGAGCGTCTACACCCCCGGAGATACCCACATCACGGATATGCAGCTCGAGCAGCTCGGGAGCGACGTGCTCGCGATGATGGATACGCCGGACACTAACGGAACAAAGAGTGATCTGGAGACTTTCGTCAACGATGATAATAGTACCGGTTTTGAGGACATGTTCCTGGACTACTGCAACATGATGGCTGGTGATACTGATGACCTGCACATGAGCGCAAACGTCACCTATCGCTCCGGAGATGATATCAAAGAATATCAGCTCGTTGCAACACCGGATGACGGTTCCTGGACGGGAAGGGAATCCGCCGTGCGGGTGACGCGGTGGGTCCAACTCTCAGGGAGACCTGCGGTTTTACCAGGGGTAAGCATCGAAGATCGCCCCCAAGCCGTCCTCGTGGAGGTGCTCTTATGGCGTGCATGAACGAAGACGGCCAGTGGATCGTCCTGATGGGGCTTCTCGTCGCCGTGGGGTTGTTCTTCCTCGCGCTGATCATCAACCAGTCGGCACTCGTCGGGCAGACGACCGCGGAAGGGGTGCTCGAGTTCCCGAAGAACGATATCCGTGACCTGCGATTGGCGATATTCGACTATTATGACAGTTATGAGGAGGGACTCACCCCTCTGGAACAGCAGCATTACGTGGACGATATCGTCAGGATATCCCTTGAGCGGAAGAACGCCGTGGTGCACTTCTGGAACACTACACCAGAGGAGATCTCCGGGCGCACGCTCTGCCCGATACACATCCACTACCACAACGGGGTGACGAAGTACGATGAGACCGTGTATTACTGAACCGGTGAACGAAGAGGGCGTCACGAGGCTGATGGAGTACGTCATCGTCAGCGGCATGCTCCTCCTGCTGATGGTCGTCATGATCTTCACCGTCAACGCCGTCTTCATGGAGGGGCCGGCGAACAATCTCCGCTACCACGCCTTCATAGACATCGGGAACGGGGTCAGCACCCGGATCGTCGACCTCTACGTGATCGCGCCCGGCAACGGGACGATCGAGACGAAGTTCGACATCCCCGACGATGTGGCCGGGGCGGACTATTTCGTGGACGTGGGCATGACGGGGCCGAGCCGGGCGAGCCAGGAGATCCAGGTGCAGGGCGGCGGCATCCAGAGCAAGATCGCCATCGCCGGCATCGGAGCGACGAAGGGCGTGACCGGCAACACCACCGGCGCGGGATGGAACATGATCCAGTATGACTATAGAGGGTTTTAGGGGAGGCGAATCTTCATGAAGATAAATGAGAAGGCGGTATCGGAGGCGATCGGGTTCGTCCTGATCCTCGGGATCGTTATCAGCGGCATCGGGCTCGTCACGCTCTACGGCTACCCGGTGCTCGTCAAGGAGCAGAGCAACACCGACGTAAGAAACATGGAGCGGGCGATGATCGTCATCCAGAACGACATGAAGAGCCTCTGCTTCAAGAACGTGCCCTACAAGGAGACGGCGCTCCAGGTGAGCGGCGGGACGTTCGAGGTGATCAACGCCAGCGATTACGGCGGCTACATCAACGTCACGAACGGGACTGCCGATTTCCAGCAGGACTACTACCTGGGCGCCCTGACCTACCGCTCCGACCGGGGCACCGGGGTGATCACCCTCGAGAACGGCGCGGTGATGATACGCCAGGATTGGGCGGCGGGGTCGGCGATGCTTGCCGAACCGCGATGGTTCTACGACGACTCTACAAAGACGTTCGTCATCTACGTCATGAACATCACCACCGACACGTATATGGCGAAGTCCGGGATGACAACGGTGAGGATGAGCCTGGAAGATTCGAGTACGCAGTCGATACCGGTTTGGCCCGGAGACAACGTGACGGTAGAGTATACGGGCGGCTCGTCGGGCGACTACTCGACGGCATGGGAGAACTACCTGACCGGCACCTCGGTCGGGATGGATAAGACCGCCATTGATGGTAAATACGAACGGACCGACGTCAGTAAACTCGTCATAAAAGAGTACAGGATCAAGATTCGCGACATCTAATCTTTTTTTTGAACCCGATACAGCACTTCTGCGGCCGCTGCCCGATTTTCCGGCGGGCAATAGGCTACGGATAAAAAAGATATCAGAGATACCGGTTCTTCCGGAGCCACTCTACCTGGGGTTTCGTGTATCGGTAGACGATATCGCACTTCTCGTCCTGGAAACTCCAGGGGACGATCACCAGAACGTCTCCTTCCCGGATCCAGACTTTCTTCTTGATCTTGCCCTTGATCCGCCCGGTGCGTGTCACCCCGTCAAAGCAGCGGATCTTGATATGGTTTGCCCCGAGCATCAGTTCGGCGCTCCCGAACATCTCCCGATTCCTCTTGTTCGGCAGGCGCACACGGATAACTTCATCCCCCGCTTCCCCTCCATTGGACCCGGGTTTGCGCTTCGTAGGATCTGTCAGTTCATCAACCCCATGTTCCAGAGTATCCGGTCTTTTGTGTGTCAAATTTATACAACTGCTAGGTTATCAAATATTCTCCCGCAAGCGCAACGAGCGGCGGTCCCGCTCCGGTTGACCGCGACGGAGCCTGAGCGCAATCCCCGGAGATTGCCGCCGGGGCGGTTATGTATATTTGTCTGAAGTATCCACCCAACGTCTCCATGGCATGCCCGAACTCCCCGCGCGGGATCTACCTCACCTACATCATCCAGGGTCTCATACTCCTGAGCGCAGCCTCGAGCATCCTGGCAGGCGAGTACTTCCTCGCGATCTCGGCAACCTTCGCGTTTCTCCTGACGACAACACCGTCCCTCATGACGAGGAATCTGCGCCTCTGCCTTCCCTGGGAGATCAACCTCCTCGTCGCCGTCTCCTTCTATATCCATGTCATGGGACACGTCGGGGAGTATTACGTCACCCTCGCGCCCTACTACGACAAACTTGCTCACATCGTCGCTTCGGTCACCGTCGGGCTTATTGCCTTCTTTCTCGCGCTCCTCGCCGAACGCCGGGGGGAGATCCAGCTGACGGGTCCGGCAACCGCCGTCTTCATCCTGACGTCGACGCTGGCGGCAGGGGCCGTCTGGGAGATCTACGAGTTTGCGGTCGACCAGATCTTCGGCACGACCCTCCAGCTCGGCAACACCGATACCATGTCGGATCTCATCGTCGATCTCGCCGGGGGGGCGATCGTCGCCGCCTTCGCCGCAATCGTCGTCGCGAGGGGCGAAGAACATCGATTTGTCCGGTTCTTCGCCGAACCGCCCTCCGGTGCGGAACCCTCCGAGATCCTGGGCGATCCGATCGATCCGGCTCGCAGCCGCTGACCCGCCCGGATCCGATCCTGCGGATCGTATTTATATTCGAAAATCAGAATAAAATGTAGTGAATCTGAAGGCACCCGGTGCGCGACATATGGCAGTATTCTTGCTTATCGTGCTTCCTTCCATGACGGGCTACATGGCCTGGGAAGCACGTGCCGTCGAGGTGACCGTTCTTGATATCGAGGGGGCGCCCGAAGGCATCGTCTATATCACCGATCCCCACGTCAGGGCGTCCAACATCGACCACGTCCGGGAGGTGATCCGCGAGGTCAACCGCCTGAACCCCTCGCTCGTCCTGATCGGCGGCGACTTCGTCACCGGCGAAGAGGAAGACTTCGCCTCTCAGGAGGTATGGAACTCGCTCGACGCCCCGGCCTATGCCGTGCTCGGGAACCACGACTACCGGGTGGGGATCGACGGCCCGACGGGCATCGAGAGGACGCTCGCCACCCGGGCGTCGGCCGTGGTCACCGCCGACGCCTACGACGTCTCCGCCTTGAACGACGGTTCCGCCGACACCGCGTTTGCCGACAATCTCACCGCAGCGCTGGAGGAGAACGGGGTGCGCGTCCTCAGGAACGATTACGTCCGCACAAGTGTCGGAAACGAGGAGATCGTCATCGTCGGCGTCGACGACGGGTGGGCGGGGATGGCAGACCCGCCCGACGTCCCGGCAACCGATGCATTCACCGTCTACCTCGTTCACGAACCTCGTGCCGGGCGGACTGGGACGCCGACCTCATCCTCGCCGGCCACACCCACGGCGGTCAGTTCCTCTTCCCGGTCGTCAAACAGCTCAACGACTTCGGCGTCATCGAACTTGCCGGCCTCTTCGACGGCGACGGGAGGACGCCCACCTATATCTCCCGCGGGGTCTGCACCTCGAGTGTTGCGGGAGTGGAACTCCGGTTCAACTGCCAGCCCGAGATCGTCCTCATCAACCCGACCGGGGAGCAACTCCGGGCGCTCGCCTGATCTCACGCCTCAAGGATGGCACGCGCCCGCCCGGCGATCAACAGCACCTCCTTGAGAGGGACGCCCGCATCGCGGGCGATGGCCGCGGCGTCGCCGTAGGCGACCTGTTTTGCCGTGACGAACCCGGCAGCGGCCAGCCTGGCCGAGACCGACCGGCTCACCCCGGTAACGATCGTGACCGGGTAGGACTGCGTCTTCTCGATCATCGTCCGGAGGTTCTGCTCCTCCGGGTAGTCCCACCCGATATGCCCGATCCCCCGGCAGGTGGCGTAGCGCTTCGCATGCCCGGAGAGTTTGGTGTTGCAGACGATCAGGCGCCGTCGATCGAGACGGTGCAGCGCCCGGACCGGAACCCCTCCTGGAGATCCTCGATGATAGCCCGGGCGATCCGGCCTTCGTCGAGGCCGGTCACCCGGTGGTGGCTTGCGTGGTGCTTCACCTCGACAAAGATGGTGGCGCCGTCTTTCTCTGCGATGGCGTCCACTTCATGCTCCCCGCAGAGTCCGGCGAGGATGCACCCGGTCTCCACCCGGTAGCCGTGCTCCCGGAGGAGGACCCGCACGAACTCCTCGAAGTCCGGTTTGGAGCGCAGAAGGCCAAGCGCTCTGCGGAGGTTCGTCCGGTGCGCGACGGCGGGGCGGACTGCCCGGGCACGGGAGCGGATCATCCGGAGGACCGTTCCGGTCTTCACTCCGTCCGGCACCGACTCCTCGATCTCGTGGGCAATCCGTTCTGCATCCTCCGCGCCGACGCCCATGTTCCGGAGCGTCCGCTGCACCCTCCCCGGGTCGAACGGCTGGCGGCGGCCGTCGACCTTCGTGACATGCTTCATCCGGTAGGGTAACTCGGCACCCGGGACGAAAAGCGTTCGCCATCCGGTTTCCTGGGGCTCGGGGCTGTAGCGTACACCGTTATCGTCTTTTAGATCCAACAGCAGCTACGGGAAAAATGGAACCACTAAAACGCCCGACCATCCTGATCCTCGGCGCGGGGGCGGTCGGCCTCTCGCTCGCCGGAAAACTAGCCGCGGTCGCGACGGTCTACGCTGCCTGCCGCCCGGTGCATGCCGGCGCGATCCGGGAGCGGGGGCTCGTGATGGAAGGCGTCTGGGGAGACGGGACCGTCGGGGGGATTGTACCGGTCACGGGGCCGGCCGACGTTCCGCCGGCGGTTGACTTCGTCATCGTCACCGCGAAGGGCACCGGCACCCGGGCGATCTGCGAGGAGTACGCCGGGGCGATCCGGGGCAGGCCGACGGCAAGCCTCCAGAACGGGATCGGGAACGAAGAGATCATCGCTGAGTACACCGATACCGTCATCGGCGGAACCGTGACGACGAACTTCTCGGTCGCGGGCCCGGGGCACGTCCGGGTCCTGAGCGAGAGCGCCCCGATGCACCTCGGGGTCTGGTCCGGCGGGGGCGGGGAGGCCCTCGGACGCTGATCGGGATCATCCGCTCCGCCGGGATCCCGGTCGAGGGCGACAGCGATATCCGCTCCGGCAAATGGACGAAAGCCCTCCTCAACATCGCGGTGAACCCGATCTGCGCTCTCCTCCGCGCCCCGGTCGGGGTCGCAGCAGAAAAAGACATCCGGGAGATCGTCGACGGCCTCGTTCGCGAGACCTTCGCCGTCGCCGGTGCCGAAGGGGTGCGGCTCCCCTGGGCGACCGCCGACGACTACCTCGACTACCTCTTCCGCGTGCAGGTGCCCGACTTCGCCGCGGTCTACCCCTCCATGTACCACGACCTCCGGCTGGGCCGGCGAACGGAGATCGACCTCCTCAACGGCTACGTGGCACACCTCGGGGAGCGCCACGGCATCGCAACGCCGCAAAACCGGTGCATCGCCGGCCTCGTCCGCTACGCAGAGGCGCACCCGGACGCGCGGTGACGCATCACTCCCCGCCAAGTTTCGCGGCGAGCCGCCGGGCCGCCTCTTTTGCCTTCGCCTCGGTCATCCAGAACCCGGTCTTCCCGACGGGACTCCCGTCCTGGTCATAGAGTTCTACGTAGTACCCGCCGTCCTGGCGGGAAAACCGGACTTCGCCGACGATGCCGGGGCCGTATTCCTGCATACCCTGAGAATGTGGGCGCGAAGGATATGATGGTTCCGCGTCCTGCTGCTCTATATGGGATGAGTGCACTACCCCGCCCGGAGGGATGGTGATGATCCTCATCGTATACTACTCCGGCGAGGGGCATACGGAGAAGGTGGCGACGGCGCTTGCAAAACGCGTAGGGGGCAGGCTTGCGACGATAGAGCCGGCCTCTGAGGTGGGAACGTTCAGGAAAGCCATGATGGCGATGTTCGGGATGCGGGCGGAGATCCGGCCGATGAAGACGGATCTCTCCGACGTCGACTTTCTGGTCGTCGCGACCCCTGTCTGGTCGCGGAAGGTTCCGCCCTACGTGAACGAGTACCTCGCCGGGGTCAAGAACGCCGCGGGAAAACCCTTCTCGGTCCTCGCGGAGATGGGCGGTTCCGGGGGGGAGAACGCCGTCGAGATCGTGAGAAAAAGCCTTGAGGCAAAGGGGATGCGGTTCGTC
Organism: Methanoculleus sp. MH98A; assembly: GCF_000691865.1. GTDB lineage: Archaea > Halobacteriota > Methanomicrobia > Methanomicrobiales > Methanoculleaceae > Methanoculleus. Next base: position 6,874 of record NZ_JMIO01000021.1, read on the forward strand.
TCGTCGGCCGTGACGGTCGAGAGCGAGGTCGATGCCGGGCGGTTCGGCCCGACGATCGAGGAGTTCGCCCGGACGATCGCGGGGGTTGCCGCCCCGGCTGCGTAGTTCTCAGAGCGTCAGCGGTATCCCGAGGAGGTGCAGCACCACCGTGATGATGACACCGAATATCCCGCCGATTGCACAGATCAGGACGGTGATGATGTTGATCGGGATGTCGGGCCGGCCGACGAGTTGCATCAGGTCGAGGAGGTTGATCAGCCAGAGCAGGATCACGCCCACGACGGCGTTGATGATGAGGCCGGTCACGCTTTTCACGGCCTTGTAGAGGACGAACGCAAGGACGATCACCAGGATCAGAGCAAGGAGTCCCGTGAGTAAGCTCATACCGCTCATATGACGCGCCTGGTATTGAACGTTCCTGCGCGAGGGGCGAAGATCGTCAGAGGTAGCCCAGCGCCTCGAAGAGAGGCTGGAAACAGACCCCTTCCCCGATTTTCACGCACCGGACCACAGGATTTCCTTCATACGCGCCCATTGTCCGGCCGTCGCCGAGTTCGACCCAGTCGTGGACGGCAACGCCCTTCCCGAGGATCTCGACGTGGAGGGCGTTTGTCCTGAACGCTTCCGTATCCCAGACCATGATGCCGTGAACCGGCCGGGCGGGGACGCCGTTCCGGCAGAGAACTTCCGCCCTGAGGAGCGCGAGATCGGTGCAGTCGCCTACCCCGCAGGCAAGGGTCGCGTTGAGGCCCGCAGGAAACAGGCGGGGGGAACCGTCGACGCAGGCGAACGTCGTTCTGTCCACCCGGTCGATGAGGGTGTCCCGGGTTTGCTCCGGGAGGGGTTCGGAAAGGAGGACAATCCTGTCTATTTCTGCTTCGCTCACAGTGCCGAACTCACCAACCCCTTCTCCCCCGTCATAGATCAGGTAACCCTGAGGGATGAGGAGGGAGAGAAGGAAAATCGCGTTAAGAATGCCCCAAACCACGTTATTTTCCCAATATATTTTAATGATTCCTCAGATATATCAGGCATTCTATTTTTCTTGCAGAGATATATATGGCGGATATATGATTTGCCGGATTATGATCGAGGAAAGAGGCCCACACGCGCACCCCGCGAGAGATGGATCTTATGATGTACGGTTGAGAGAACCGGGGGTCCCGGAGGTCACCGGGAAGCGTAAACGCCGGCGATATGCCCTGCGGCAAGTGCTGCCGTGGAGAACGCGGCCTGGAGATTATAGCCGCCGGTGTCGCCGTCGATATCGAGTGTCTCGCCGATGCAGTAGAGGTTTTCGACGATCTTTGACGCCATCGTTTTTTTGTTGATTCCCTCGAGAGCGACCCCGCCCCGCGTCACCATCGCTTCGTTGAACCCGCCGAGCCTCTCCACCCGGAACGGGTACTCCGCGAGGGATGCGGCGAGCGCGTTCCGGGAATTTTTCCGGAGCTGGGCGCAGGTCTCTCCCGCCGGAATCCCGGCGAGGTCGAGCAGCCGCCGGACGAACCGTTCGGGGAGGGCGAGATCGCAGAGCACGGTCTTTACCTGCCGGGCCCCGCCCGCCGCAATCGCGTCGGCGAGATGCTTTCGCACCTCCTCCGCGCTCGCCCCGGGGAGGAACGTGACCCGGAGTTCGTCGCGGGGGCGGATGGAGCGGGAGAGATCGAGGATGCCCGGGCCCGAGAGCCCGGTGTGCGTGAAGAGGAGATCGCCGGCGTGCCGCCCGACCCGCTTACCGTCGCGGTAGACGGAGAGGGTGAGGTTCTGAAAGGAGATCCCGGCAAGGTCGGCGAACGGGTAGTCCTCGACGTAGACCGGGGCAAGCGCCGGGGCGACCTCCGTTGTCGGCTGCCCGAGCGCCCGGGCGAAGGCGTAGCCGTCACCGGTCGAGCCGGTGGCAGGGTAGGAGGCCCCGCCGGTGGCGAGGACGAGGACGCCGGCCCGGACGGCCGCCTTCGCCGTCCGGACGATGAACCCGTCGCCGTCGCGTTCGACGGCAAGGACAGGGTCGTTGCACCGTATCTCCACCCCGCGAGCGGCGCACTCCGTGAGGAGGACGGCGAGGACGTCGGCGGACGTCCGGGTCTCCGGGAAGACCTTACCCCGGGGCTCGGTTTCCATCCGAAGGCCGCGGTCGGCAAAAAACGCGATGAGATCCCGGTTCGTGAAGTTCATGAGCGCGGGCCGGAGGAACGCCCCGTGGTCACCGTAATGAGAGAGGAAATCGCCGATCTCACCGTCGTGGGTGAGATTGCACTGCCCCGACCCGGCAATGAGGAGCTTTTTGCCCGGCGCGGGCTTTTTCTCGAAGAGGACGACGTCCCCCCCGGCTCCTGCCGCCTGCAGGGCGCAGAAGAGCCCGGCGGGACCTCCCCCGATGATCGCGATGGTCTCGTTCACGGCATTAACCGGTGTACCGTGCTCTTCCACGAAGCATCAGCGTTGGGGTGCGGCAGCCGCTAGTTGGATATAGGAGCGGGTTCCCACGGGGGGCGGATTACCATGGATGCCATCTGGATCGTTCTTATCGGAGGGGGCGCCGTGCTGCTCCTCGCGGCCGGTTCCGGGGCGGCTGCGGAGATCCCGCACGCCGCCGGCACCGTTACTGATACACTCGCGGACGTGATCCCGCACTACTGGTTGGGCGGCGATACCGCCGGGGTCTTCGCCCACCACCGGACGGTGTCGGTCGACAACCCCTCCGACGTCGATTATCTTGCGGTCCCCTTCAACGCAACCTACCTCCCCGGAATGCGGCCGGATTTCGCCGACATTCGCTTTACGGAGAGAGACGGGACGCCTATCCCCTACTGGATCGAGAACGCGACCGCCGGCTCCCATGCCCGCGTCTGGCTCGCCCTCCCGGCGAACGCGACGGCGATCACGATGCTTTATAGCAACCCGGAGGCCCGGGACGCCGGCGATCCCGACGCGGTCTTCCTCTTCTTCGAGGACTACGAGCGCGGCAACCTCTCGCGGTGGTCATCCTGCGGTTCGAGCGCCGAGGTTCAGTCCGGCATCGTCCGCGACGGTGCATACGCCGGGGATATCAACGTCTCCAAACCGGATCTCCCGGAGTTCAACGACAGAAGGGTCTGTACCGTGAATATCTCCGCGGGCCCGATCGTCATCGAGGGGGACTTCCGGGTCAGTGAGTTCGGGCGGTGGTGCGGTTCGGGCTACATCCAGGCCTGGAACGGGACCAACCGGCTCTACGCCCTTCACCTCAGGAACGGGTCCGTGCAGCACTATGACGGTGTCCACCGGAACTTCTCCGCCGACGCTCCTGCCGGAACAGATACCTGGTACCGCATCAGGGTCGTTCTGGACACGCCGAACGCCACCGAACATGCCTGGATGGACGGCGAGTACCTGGGTAGCGCACCCATGCGGTTTTCCGACGGATCACCGGTCGAAAACGATACGGTCTTTGATTCTTTTGCCCTGATCGGGTCTTCGGCGTGGTACTCCGGCGATCCGCACCACTTCTACGCCGACAACGTCGTCGTCAGGAGGTACGTCCCCGTCGAACCGGTGCTCTCCTACGCGGGCGGCCCGGTCAGCCCGTAACGGCCACGAGGGCGAAGTAGACGACGACAAGCCCCTGGAAGAGGAAGTAACCCACGATATTCGCGACTGCGAAGGGAAGGGCACACGCCCGTTCCGCACACCGGTTCAAGAACCCCAAAAGAGCAATCCCAAGCGGGATGAAGGATATGAGTGCCACCGGCCAAAAGTCCACGGGCGCGAAGAAATCGGTGAGGGCGAAGGCGGTGAGCGCCGCGGTCGCGAGGGATGCCGCGAGTGCGATGAGCGCAAAGCCGAAGACGCGGCCCCTCCTCACGACGAGCGTCCGCTTGCCCCCGGCGATGTCGCCTTCCCGATCCGGGATCTCGACGCTCGTGATGAAGACGAGCCCGTAAAGGCAGAGCGGAACGGCGAAGGCGAAGAAGGCGGCATCAAGCGTTCCCATCGCGACGAAATATCCCGCCCCCGGCATCAGGAGGCCAAAGGTGATCATGTTCGTGATCTCGCCGAGTTTGTGGTAGGCAAACGCAAGCGGCGGCGCCGTGTAGAACCAGCCCAGCAGGTTCCCTGCTATACCGAAGACGAGGAAGACGACCGGGTAGCCATAGACGGTCACGAAGAAGTATCCGATCAGGATCGAGACCGCCATCAGGGCGACGGCCGAGAAGAGCGCGGCGGGTTTCAGGCCGGGGTTGGCGGCGAGGACGCCGCTCCCCCCGGATATCGGCGTCGTCTCGACGAACCGGTCGGCGTCGGCGTCGAAGTAGTCGTTGCTGTAGTGAACGGAGAGGTGCGCCGCCGCCATCGCCGCGTAACCGATGAGGAACTGGGCCGGGGTGAACCGCGCCCCGAGGAGAAACGCGAGGAGCCCCCCGGCGGTGAACGGGACAAAGCCCGAGAGGAGGAAGGGGAACCGGCCGAGCCGGATGAAATCTCGGAGGGCACGGGTATCCATGAAAGAGTCTCCCGTTGCGGCATGGGAGGAGCGGGTATATAGCCTTTTTCCGGTCCCTACCCATTCCGGCCGTGCGCGAGGAGCGGCACCACGGCCCGCAACGCATCGACGCCCCCTTCGACGTAGATGAGGCCGAGAACCGCCCGGGCAAGGGTCTCCTTCTCCTGCTCGAGGGTCTCGCCGTCCGGAGAGCGGCGGAACCCGGAACCGATCCGGCTCTCGTGGAGGCTCCACCGGTCGCAGAGAGCGGCAAGGCCTGCCGCCCCGACGTCTTCGCCGGGGAGGACCTTCAGCCGCAGGGTGACGTCGCCGATGAGAGCAAGGGCGTGGGAATCGTCGGCGAAACTCCCGAACATTGCCAGGTCGTTTGCACGGATCGGGAGCGCGTCTTCAGGGAACCCGGAGAGGATATCCGAAAAGAGCCGTTTTGTAGAAGGGGCCATCAGAACCCGGGCAAGCCCGTCCGGGCCGCGGAAGGCATGCCCGATCTCCCGCTCGATACGGGGAAGGGTGCGCTCTGCCACACAGGCGGCCTGCTCCACCAGGCGGCCAATCTCCCTGCACCACCCCCGTATCCGCCGGAGCCGCCGCGATCGGCGGGCCGAACGCCGGTGAGCGGGGAGGTACTCCAGACGGTACTCGCGCATGAGCCCTTCCTGCAGCGCCGCGAGGGTCTCCCCGAGCGGGCGGGAGAGCGGCCCGTACTCATACGTCATACGATATGGTGAGATAACTGAGTGATTATACCTTTGCCCTCATGTAAATCCTTAGTCGTTGATTTAGGGTCACACAAGACCCGTAACAAGCGCGGCGGCAAGCACGAGGTGCAGGCAGAGGAAAACAGGGACGAGCTTGAACGCTGTCTTCTGGGTCTTGTGCCGGAAGGCACGCATCGCGGCATAGGCGCCGAACGGCCCGACAAGGGCGATAGCAAGGAGCGTCTTCTCCGGGGTTCTCCACGCCGATCGTTTCGCCGATCGTTTGTCGCGGTAATATGCAAGGAACGAGACGGCGTTTGCAAGGAGGCAGACCGCGATCGCGGCGAGAACGGGGGTCATGCAGACTGTTTCTCCCGCGCGGGCGTTTTCCGCCGGATACGTTCGCAGATCCCGGAATCTGATTGAAGTGCCTCCACCAGCAGCCGGATCTGCTGTATCGTCTCCGGGTGGAGTTCGTGCTCCATGTAACAGGCATCGGAATTGGCAACCTTCTCCGGGACGTTGATGGCCATCAGGAATTCCTTTAAAGTATCGTGACGGAATTTGATGACTTCGGCAACCTCGCGCCCTGCAGGCTTCAGAACCACTCCTTCATAGCGCCGGTACTCGACAAGACCCATACCGTCGAGTTTCTGGAACATCTCCACAACCGTCGACGGGCCGATATCCAGTTCGCACGCCACGTCCTTGGTGCGGGCATACCCTTTCTCAAGCGTGACGTTGAGGATGGCCTCCAGGTAGTCCTCGACCCTCCTGCTGAGGTTTCCCACACATCCCCGGTGTCTCATACGGCACATATGTTTCATACGGCAAACGATATATGATCTTTTGGGACGAACCCATATATCAGCGTTCCATCAGTTTGACGAAACGTAATCTGGTTTCAGTGCATTTCGTCAGGACACAGGCCGAGATTCCTCTGCCGGGTCATCTCCACCCGGCTTTCGATCCGGTCCCTTTCGGAATTGTTGCGTTAAAAAGAGGCGGCGATCCTGTGGACCGTCTCATCCAGGGTATCCATGCACACTACCTGCGCTTCTTCCCCATCAGCACGATACCTGCACCCGTTATGCAGAGCAGGGCCAGAAATACCCCGCCGCCCAGGACATCCGGTTCCTCCTCTTCAGGCGGCTCGATCTCGTTGAACAACTCGTAGTCCGGTTTCTGCAGGAGATCGGCCCTGAGAAAAGACCACTTCTCCAGGAATTCGGCACTCTGGGCCTCAGTCGCAGTCTTATCAACGTTCACCGCCCTGCGCAGCTCGAAGAAGCCTTCCGGAAAGAGGTCCTCGCAGAGCGTGAGCGTCGCGGACTCACCCGTGGAAAGCCGGGTTACTTCAAACCGGTAGTCGCCAAGGCACCGATTCTTTGCAATCCCCATCCTCGCCTGTGTTGAATAGTCGGTCAGTGCAGACCCGTTGGGGGCAACCAGCGTCAACCGACCGGCGGAACCGGCGTCCATCCCGGGGCCGATGCCGGTCACGTACCAGGCGGTATGGAGAGCTCCGTCCGAAACCAGGCGGCTCTGCACTCCTATATCGGACCGTTCGGGGATTTCATCGCCCCAAACCTCGCTAATACCGGCCAGCAGGACCCTGTACATGCAGACGCAGCAGATGCAGGCATCGGGCTCTTTTCCTTCCAGCCCACCATGATATGCCGCAATATCGTCGATGCCGATCTCCACCGGGACACCGTTATCCAGAACAACAATCGGACCGAGATCCGCCTCGGGCGCCGGATCGGCGCCGGGCATGTGGGCAAGAGCGCCCTGGCAGAGCATCAGGGCGGCAATCAACACAATGAATCCTTCTCTCCTCATATCTCATCGAACCTCCCGTTGAAGAGGAAGTAGACGATCCCCAGCGTAAACGGCAGGAGGAGGATCGCCGGCGAGTAGGGTGGGGCAAACCCGCCGACGAACCCGGCAACCGAGTTGAAGAACTCCGGCGCCTCCTCGCCGGCGGGAATGCTCTCGCAGAGCCGGGCGAAGATATCGGTGCCGGCAATGATCCAGATCATGGCCGCACCGAGCACTATCTTCCCGAACTGTTCCATGGTTCCACGGCCCCTCAGGCTGCCGAGCATGAACAGGCCGCCGAAGACCAGAATGGCGCCTCCCCATGCCCAGCGGAAGAAGTCGCCGCCGGCGATCTCAAGAATGCCGATTGAAAAGCCGGGACTCGCCCCGGCCCAGACGAGGATGTCGGCGAGGCCGAACGCAAGCGTAACGAGGCCGAGCAGCCCGGTGTAGAGTGTAAACATACTGGAATTCCGGTTCATTTATGCAACCCCCATGAGGATGCCGACGGCATGGATCAGTCCGCCGTAGATGAAGACCGTCGCCACGAGCACTGCAACCGCCGCGGCAAGTTCCTTCCACCCCTCCCGCAGCATCACCACGAAGGTGGCCACGCAGGGGAAGTAGATGGAGACGAGCACCACGGCGGTGATCATCTGGTACGGCGTCATGGCAATGGCGGAGAGCTGGGCGACCGCGAGGTCTTTCCGGAGGAAGGCCGCAACGAGCGGCCCCACCGTCTCCTTCGGCACCCCGAACCAGGTGACGAAGAGCGGTTCGAAGAGATCGGCAAGTGCACCGATGATCCCGGCCAGATAGAGAACGTTGACGACCAGTACCCCGAAGAGGACGAACGGAACCGCATCTTTGAGGAAACTCTTCGTCCGGTTCATGAGTTTTTTCGTGACGTTCTCCCACAGCGGCCAGTGGTAGGGCGGGACGTCGATGAGGATCTCGGGGTTGCTGCCGGGGATGATCCGGTCGAGGATAAACCCGAAGATCCCGAACCCGATAAGCAGGAAGAGCATGACCCACCCTACCGCATCGGGGATGACCTCGAGCATCACGCCGAGCTGGGCGCCGCAGGGGATGAATATGGCAAGCAGGGTCATCATGATGAACCGCTGTTTTCTCGTCTCCAGAACGCGGGTCGCCGTCACCGCCGGGGTGTTGCACCCGAGCCCGAGGATCACCGGGACGATGGCGTAGCCATGCAGCCCGATCCGGTGGAAGACGGTATCCATCAGGACGGCGAGGCGCGGGAGGTAGCCGGAGTCCTCAAGGACCGTCATCATCAGGTAGAAGATGATGATAGCCGGCAGAACCACCCCGATCGCGACGAAGAGACCCGACGTGAGCATCCCGAACGCTTCGAAACAATTTTCAGCCAGCGGGTCGCCGACGAAGAGGAAGTAGTGGATGCTCGCCGGGTCGGACCAGGCCCCCTGGAGCCACGGGAGCCAGTGGCTGTCGAAGACCTTGACCATGAACCCATCCGTGACGAGGGCGCCCGCAAACGAGGAGAAGATGCTCCAGAACGCGTAGAGCACGGCGAACGCGACGGGTATGCCGGTGAGCGGCCTGACGGTGAGGTCGCCGAGAACGTCGCCGAGGTTCTGCCGGTATGCTCCGGCGGCCACTGTTTTACGGGCAATTATATCGACAAGGTCCCACCGTTCCTGCACGGGAAGCGCCATCCTAGCACCCCCCGCACCCGGTACATCCGCCGGACTGTTCCGGCGTATCGAACTGTCCGTCTGCCCGGGCCCGCACGGTCTCAATATCAACCTTCTGCGCCTTGCGCAGCATCCCCGCAAGATCCCGGGCGCCTTCGCCGCTGACGGCCGATGTTGGTACCACCGGCACGCCGAGGATCCTCTGGAGCACGCGGGTGTCGACCGTGATCTGCCGTTCGCGTGCGGCATCGATCATGTTCAGCGCGATGATCACCGGACATCCCCGTTCGATCACTTCCAGAGCCAGATAGAGGCCCCGCTCGACCCGGGTCGCATCGAGGACGACCAGAACCGTTGCACCCGGGTTCTCCGAGATCAGCCGGACGGCCACGTCTTCGGCGGCATCCCGTGCCTCAAGGGAGTATGTTCCCGGCGCATCGATGACCTCGTATTCCTGCCCGTTCTCGATGAGAACGCCTTTCGTGTAGTCGACCGTCGTTCCCGGGTAGTTGGAGACGACCGCATCCCCCCCGGTGAGCCTGTTGAAGAGAGCGCTCTTCCCGACGTTCGGGTTGCCCATCATCAGCACGGTCCTGGACGTATCCGCCATGCTCAAGACCCCTCGTGTTCCCCGGTCTCGATGACAACCCCTTCGGCGGTATCCAGACCCATGGCCACTTCCATATCGTCGACGACGACGACAACGGGCCCTTTGATGGGCTGGCGGGTGATCATCTTCACCTGTTTTTTCATCCTGATCCCAAGGCAGTTGAGTTCGTGCTGCGAGGCACGGATCTCCCGGACAACGCCGGATTCGCCATATTCCAGTTCGGACAATCTTTTCACGAAATTACACCTTCTGTACCTGAATTTTCTGTGCCATTCCCCGGCCGAGAACAAGTGTCTCGCCGCCGATCCTGACGACAACCGGGCCAAATCGGCCGGAGAGTGCTGTGAGGATGCACCCCCCGGCAAGCCCGCGCAGCGCGAGATGCTGGCAGAGACACTGTCCGCCTTCGATCGCAACAACCCGGGCGCGTTCGTTCGGAAACAAATCGGTCAGTTGCATTCTCTCACAAAACGGGTATCCAATTCGGCCGTAATCAACCAGAGCCGAACACTTTTCGGAAAACCGGGGATTCCCCGGAGAGATTTCGGAAGAGATGAATAAACCGAAAAGCAACCGGGTCCCGGACGAGCAGCGGCCTTCACCAATTATGACATCCGAGATCGGTCGATGCGGCTTCACGTGAAGCCGCGAAGAACGCGAAGTGCGATGGCCCGAAGGGCCAGAACATGAGAAACCATCAGGCTTCGAAAGGAAGTCGATAGTTTGGACCTCTTGAGGACCGTCTCAAACATTTTAACGAATTACCGGGATTCTGTCTGCCGCACAAAACGTGGGGCTGGACCCCACAGGGGTTTTGCGATAAGAAAAAGAAAGGGATATGCTTATCCGACGTTGTTGATCCGGTACGTGTACGGAGTGAGGCTCTACCATGATTATTCCATCCTCCCCCCAACCCGAGTGAGAACCCGGGAGAATGCTAAACTTCAGCGAACGGCTACACCGGACCACCTCCGGGATTTCGGGCGGCACGGTGCGATGCCGGACCGGCTCCCTCCTCCCGGGAGACGATCCGGAGGATCTTCGGGCCAGAGGCTGCCTGACAACCACCATCCATGTCGATGCGCGCGATCACGGCGAACACCTGCCCGGGTTCTCCCCCCCTCTGCGGGGCTGATTCCTGTGGCTTCATCTTTTTGTCTCCTGTCGGATTCTGCCGCCACTTATCCTGTGTGTCGTTCGGGAAGCATGTACCCTCCCCGCATTCTGTTCGGTTTTGCCCTGAAAACGAGAGAGGTGTTCGGTTCATAGCAAAAACCAAAACCCTCCGGGAGTACGGGCCCGGCCCGGGCTACCCGGACCGCCGCCGGTCTTCCTGCCGCTCCGGAACCGGGCCGGAGATGCGACGGATGAACTCCTGGATCGCCTCCGGGTCCCGGACACCGCGGATCGAAGCGCCGCTGCTCATCTCAAAACTCCCCTGAGCGGGAATTCCGACTCCGTATCCGGGGAGAACTCTTCTTTGTCATCTCATGTCCTGTGTTTTTCATCTTCATGGTCTCCTGTTCCCTGTATATTCGATAAGGTGTTCGGGAGTGATGGGTCCCACCCGAAATGAGTTCGGATTCGTACAAATACCCGGAAAAAGAGGTGGACAGGAGAGCCCGCCCGGCAGGAGAGTGGCGGGCAGCAGCACGGGACGGTTCAGAGCCCGAGCCGTGCGAGAGGGGAGGCGAAGACGGAAAACCTGCTCTTCTCGGCAAGGCAGACCGGGCAGCGCCAGTCTTCGGGGAGGCCTTCAAACGCGGTTCCCGCCGGGGCGTCCTGATCGCCGGCCTTTTCGTCGTAGATATGCCCGCATATCGAGCAGCGGTAGGTCTTCATGATCGTGGAATGCACCGGCTGCAGACTTAACCCTGCTGCAACATTTTTTGAGCGCTGGCGTAGAACCCATGATCCTGCCATCATGAGAGAGACCCTCGCGGCGCTCGCCGACCTGACCCGGGCTCATTTCTTCTTCGTCTGGCCCCTGCTCTTCTGCTCGGGGCTGGCGCTCGCGTTCGCCAACTACGGCGGGTTCTCGTGGGAACTCGTCGGCCGGGCAGCGCTGATCGGCCTCCTCGGGTTCGAAGCCGGGCTCGTCCTGAACGATTACGTCGACCGGGAGTACGACAGGAGGGACGTCAACGGTTCGCTCACTCGCTACTGGCGGCCGTTCGGCGAGCGACCGATACCGGCGGGAAAACTCTCCCCCCGGGCGGCCAACGCCCTCTTCCTCCTCCTCGCCGGCCTCGCGGCCGCCCTCGCCGCGACCCTCCCCGCTCCCCACAACCTCTACGTCCTCGGGATCATGGGCTACTCGTACCTGGCCGAGTACTTCTACCAGGCCAAGAAGCGGGATCAGAAGATCCCCATCGCCCAGATCGTCGGGCGGACGGATTTCGCCCTCTTCCCCGTCGCCGGCTACCTGGTGTACGGGAATCCGGACACGACCGCTCTCCTCTTCTTCCTCTTCTTCTACCCCTGGACGCTCGCGCACCTCGGGGCAAACGACATCGCCGATATCGAAAACGACCGCGCCCGGGGGATGGCGACGATCCCGAGTCTGACCTTCGGTCTGACCGGGTCGGCTCCGGAGGACCCGACTCCGGTTCTCTACGGCATGAGAAGTGCAGGCGCCTGGGTTCTCGGCTTCTCGGCCATTCACGCGGGTATGGCGCTCGTCTTCGGCCTCGCGCTCGGGCCGATCGCCATTGCCGGGTTCGCGATGGGGCTCATCCTCCTCGGGGCCGCAAACTACCTCATCCTCAGTGGGAAGAGCGCGGACGCGGCGATGCGGGCGCTCCCGCTCATGCACGCATCGCTGCTCGTTTATGCCGCGGCGATCATCGCGGGTGCCCTCCTCTAGAGGTCCTTCTGCATCCAGACGACGTTGAAGAGGGACCCCGCGCCCGGCTCCGACGTTCTGGAACCGGGTGCGAACGCCGCGAACCCGAAGGTTGCCGGCGGGGCCCCCTACGCCACGATGAACGCCCCGTGCATCGCGGGGTGGACGTCGCACCGGAAGAAGTAGTTTCCCGGGGTCTCGGGCGCCGTGAAGGTGTAAGTGGTCCGAACCGGGCCCGTGACAATCTCGCCGACAAAGATCGCTTCAGCCGCGGAAGAATCCGTGTAGACCGCGACGTTGTGCGGAACCCCGTCATCCCGGTTGTCGAACTCGATCGTCACCTCCGCGCCTGCAGGGACCGTTATTATCTCCGTGCTGAAGCCGAAGTTCTCGGCCGCGATTGCGACGGTCACCCTCGCGACGGCGCGGGCCGCTTCCGGGGTCACGCCAGCACCCCCGCGACGGGTGCCGTGCCTGTGGTTGTTCGTGCCATGAGTCCCCCTCCAGGAGACCGGGAGGCATAAAGGTTGTCCCGGCCGGCGCCAGAGCGATCTCCCGGTGCACTCTAAAAAGGGAGGGGGCCTCTACTCAACAACGAACTCCCCGTCCATCGAGGGGTGGACGTCGCACCGGAAGTAATAGGTTCCGGGCTCCTCCGGCGCCGTGAAGGTGTAAGTCACCTGGTCCGGGCCGTCGATGATCTCGCCGACGAAGATTGCATCGGCCGCGGAAGAATCGGTGTAGAACGCGACGTTGTGCGGGATACCCGTATCCTGGTTATCGAAGACCATCGTCACGTTCGCTCCCGCCGGGACGGTGATGGTGGACGTGTTGAAGGCAAGGGCTTCGGCAGCAACCCCCACGGTAACGTTCCCGGCCGCGGCCGGCGTAGCGTTTCCAGTCGGGGTTGCGGTCACGTTCGTGGTCACGGCAGGTGTCGTGGTCACGTTCGCAGTCGGAACCGCCGTAACGTTTTCAGTCGGCGTTACGGTCACATTCCCGGTCGCGGTCGGGGTTGTGGTCACACCCGCACCCGGAACCACCGTCACGTTTGCTGTCGGAGTCGGCGTCTCCGTCACGTTCGCCGGGACGATCTTCCAGACCGTCCCGGTCGCGTTGGCGGCATCCGGGCCCGCGTCTTCGGACGTGAGCGCGTAGAGTTCCGACTCTCCACCCTCACCGAACCCCAGGAGGTAGGCGTCCAGGGTTCCCGCGGGCGTCCCGGTCACGTTGAGCCTCTGCAGGCTCCACATCGCAACGTCTTCGGGCGTGAGGTTCTCTGCAGAGTCCGGGAAGGCCGTTGCGTTCCACTCCGCCGGGGGCGTCGCGACGAGCAGGGTGGCGTTCGCGACGTCGAAGCCGGTGCTCCAGTAGCCGAAGACGTAGCGTCCCGCAAGGTCCGGGAGCGCCGTCCCGTTGTAGACCCGGCCACCGACGAAGACAACACCCAGGTCATGGCCGCCCTCGATGACGGGGCCGATCAGGGGTTCGCCGGAGGAGCCGTTTGCCGGGCAGGTCGCCGGGGGTGTTTCGGGGTTCTCCGGATCGAAGCAGAGGGTTCCCTCCCGGAGGCGCCACCCGTAGTTGCCGCCGTTCACCACAAGCGAGACTTCCTCAAAGAGGTTCTGGCCGGCATCCGCCACAAAGAGGTTGCCTTCGGCGTCGAACGTGATGTACGCCGGGTTCCGGAGACCGTAGGCGTAGATCTCGGGCGGGATGCTTTCGTTCGCGACGAACGGGTTGTCCGCCGGGATCCCGTAGAGCGATCCCGCCGCCGTCGTCCAGGTGGCGTTCTCCGGCGGCTCCGTCACGTTCTCCGCGGTGACGTTGTCCACGTCGATCCGGAGCACGCTGCCGTAGATGTTTGTCAGATCCTGGGCGTTCCCGATCTCCGGGGTGTGGCCGGTACCGTTGTCGTTCGCCGCGCCGCCGTCCCCGAGCGGCACGTAGAGGTAGCCGTCACGGGGACCAAACGCGATGCTCCCGCCGTTGTGGTTGGACTGCGGCTTGTCGATCTCGATCAGGATCTCCTCGGAGGTCGTGTTGACCCGGTCGGGGTTCGTGGGGTCGACCTCGAACGCGGAGAGGCGGTTCGTGCTGTCCCAGTCATCAGGCGCCTCCTCGCGGAGGGGCGCGGTGTAGAACGCAAAGACCCGCCCGTTCTCCCCAAACTCGGGGTGGAAGGCAATCGAAAGGAGCCCGCGCTCGTCGTAGGACGGGGTGAGGTTGACCATGCGGTCGCGGACGTCCAGGAACGGCTCCTCAACGAGGGTGCCGTTTGCATCGATGATCGAGACCGTGCCGACCTGGTCGACGACAAAGAGCCTGCCCGTGCCGTCGCCGGCGTCCGTCAGCATCAGCGGCGCGACGAAACCTTCGGCCACGGGCTCGAGACTCACGTTAACCGTCTCGTTCTCCCCGGCAAGCCGGGTGATCGAGGTGTTGTTCAGGTACCCCGCCGCGTAGGGCGACCCGGCGTTCGTCAGGTTCCCGGCGGTGGCCGTTACATTCCCCGCTTCTGGAGCGGGAGTCTGCGTGAGATCGGTTCCGCCGTTCGGGTACACCGCAGCCCCGGCAACGCCTGCCAGGGCGAGGACCACGAGGACGGATATCATGACTACGGCTGCTCGTGTCATGCGCCCTTCCTGTCGGGGTCGACCATATAAACGTTACCCTGCCCGTTCGTAGATCCTGACACCCCCCTCGTCGTAGATGAGGCGGAGCCCCCGGTCCGGCAGCCGGACGTCGTAACGCTCGTGCTCGGGCTCGCCGACGTAGAGGAGGGTCGCGTTGTACTTCTCCATGAGCGCAAGAGTCCGTTCGGGATCCTCGTAGATCGCCCGGATCTCCGCCGGGCGCTCCGTGTACCAGGGACCGTTTCCCCGCCATGTCAGTTCATGCCCGATCTGCCCGAGGATCGTCGGGATACCGGAAAACGACGAGACCCTCGAGTAGTAGCCGTAATCTCCGTTTTCCGCCTCGACGATCCGGTGATCGCCGTCGAGCGTCCGGAGGAAGTCGATCGCCGCGGCCTCCCCCGGCCGCGTGGCTTCGAGGTAGGCGAGCCCGTCCAGGGTGTGGTAGCCCGCCGGAGGATAGTCGATCCCGAGGAGTCCCCGGCCGATATCGACGTCGAGGGCGACCGGGGCGGCGACGAGAGCGATGGCTGCGGCGACGGCAGCGCCCTTCCGTGCCGCCGCCGGGACCGGCCGCCGGCCTGCAAGCCACTTTCCGGCGAGGAGGAGGGAGCCTGTCCCGAGCAGGATCCAGGCGTCGAAGTAGAACTTGAAGATGGTGTTGAACCGGCTGTAGTCGCCCCCGAGCATCTCCTGGAAATAAAAGATCTCGCAGAAGGCGAGGACCGCAAGCCCAGCAATGCAGAGGAGGGACGGGAACGAGCGCTCCCGGCGGAGAAGGAGGTAGGCGAGCGGGACCAGGAGGATGGCGAGTACGGCGTAGCCGGCGGCAAGTGCCGGGACGGCGACGGCGAGCGCCACCGGGACCCGCCGGATATCGGGGGCGACGGCGGCATAGATGATCGCGAGGAAAAAACCCCAGATCGCGAGGAAGGCAAGCGGGTCGGTGGGAGGGAGACCCCATCCGATCCCGCCGATACCCGCGGGCTCGAGGTCGAGGTAGTAGGGGAGGTAGACGAGAAAGGCGACCGCGGGGACCGCAACGGCGGCGGCGAGGGTGGAGCGGTCACGCTCGCGGGCCAGGACGGCGAGGAGGAAGGCGGCAACGGCGGGAGCGTAGACGAGAGCGTCCCAGGAGCAGAGGAGCGGCATCGAGCCGACGGAGAGGCCGAGAAGGAGGATGAGGCTCCAGCGGCCCCGGATGCCGAGCCCGCCCCACCGGCACCACATGAACCCGAGGAGGAAGATGAGGAAGACCTGGTTGAACACGGCCATCTCGAAGGCGTGGACGTTCCCGAGGAAGAGAGAGAAGACCGGAAACTCGACCCGGCCGCCGGGGATGATCCAGTTGGTATCCTGGAAGGCGTAATAGAGATCGCTCCCTCTGGCGACGAACCAGACGACCGACGGCGGGACGAGGAGGAGGACCGCGAGGGGAAGCCACCGCCAGCGTCCGGTGATGAGGTGCCCGAGAGCGTAGAGCGCGACAAATGCCGTCCCATAGACCGTCCCCGGAATCAGGTTGAAGGCCACCTCCGACGGTGTGCCGGTGACGATGGCGATGGAGCCCATCAGCCAGTGGCCGAGGTAGTAGTAGACGGTGAGGTGGCCGCCCGCAAACCAGGGGTCGAGCGGGGGCACGACGGGCTCACGGATGACGCTCGCGAGGAAGGCGTGGTTCATGTACTGCTCGCTGAAGTAGCCGACGGGCGGGTTTACGAACCGGACGGAAAGGGCGAAGAGGAACCCGACGGCAAAGACCGCGTCCCAGAAGAGGAAACTCCGGATCTCACCTGACCGGTAATCGCCCCGCCGGATGCCGTATACGGCGAGACCGACGAAGAGGAAGAGGGCAAGAGCGACCGGGACGCGGAGGAGGCCGCAGTACCAGGTCGCGAGGGCGAAAAGGAGGAGGGAGGCAGGGTAGGCCGCCGGGTAGGCAAAGTCCCCGAGTGCCGGGCGGAGCCGGGGCCAGAGGGCCATCTGCAGCCCTTTGAGGAGCCCCACCCAGAGGAGCACGTCCCACGCCTGGAGGAGGAGGTTCACGCCCCGCTATCGTGGTCCCGGGTATATGCGGTTTGCGCTCGCCTTCCCACAGGATGATTTAACCTGAGATCCCGCCATACCACTACAACCGGGATATGGCCGACGCAAAGAAGAACAATCCGGGGGTCATCCGCCTCCGGGAGAAAGGAAAGGTCGCCGTCCGGGGAAAGATCCTCGCCGGCGTGATGACCGCGCCGCAGATGGCGGCGGTATCCCGGATCGCAGAGGAGTTCGGGGACGGTACGGTCGGGCTGACGGCCCGGCTCAACGTGGAACTCCCCGGCATCGACCGGCGGGATACAGGAGAGGTTGCAGAACGGCTTCGGGAGGCAGGGATAGAGCCCGGGAGTACCGGAGCCACTCTGCGGTCGGTCGTCGCCTGCAAGGGTACGATCTGCAGGCATGGGTGCTGCGACACCCAGGGGCTCGCCCGGGCGATCGAGGAGCGGTACGGGGGGTGCGATCTCCCCCGGAAACTGAAGATCTCGATCGCGGGGTGCCCGAACAACTGCGCAAAGGTCCAGCTCAACGATATCGGGATCATGGGGGGGCGGTTTCCCCTGTTTGCCGACGAATGCGAAGGGTGCGGGGCGTGCGAGAAGGTCTGCCGGGAAGGAGCCGTCCTGGTCGCCGACGGCGGGGCCCTCTTCTCAGAGGAGGACTGCATCGGGTGCGGCGACTGCATATCCGTCTGTCCCACAGGGGCGATCGGCGTCGCTTCGGAGGGACTGCGCTTCTTCCTCGGCGGAAAGTCGGGCAGGGTGCTCCGGGTCGGCACCGGGGCCGACGGACTGGTCGCCGAAGAAGAGGCGGTCGCGATCGTCGGACGGCTGATTGACTGGTTCCGGGAGAACGCACTGCCGGGCGAGCGGTTCGGGGAGATGATGATGCGCGTGGGGAGAGAGACCGTCTTTGCAGCCGCCGGGATGAGGCCGCAGGAATGAGCGGCCTTCCGCTCACTGCGGCGCCTTTGTGCTCTGCACGCCATACGACTCTCGCCCGTCGCCGCCCCAGTCGCCGCATTCGGCGATGACCTTCCACGTCTCCCGGATCCCCTCTTCCAGCCGTGCGATCCGGGCGGTCCCGCCGAGGCTCTCCTCGACCTCGAAGAACTCCCGCGCCTTCTGCGCGTTGAACGGGCCGTAGCGTTCGATGCCGCCGCGGTCGCCGAGAACTTCGACCCTGTACCTCAGCCGCGAACCATTCATCATCATGCACCGGGCGAGATAGTCGCCTGCAGCTGCATAAACCTTGGGGGCACCGGCCGGAGAAACGTTAAACAGTCTCTTCACCTATAACCTCTCAAGGAAGCCCGGAGAAATGCCACAGAGACCGGAGGATATCCCCCCGCACTGGACCGTGCGGTCGATCATCGATGCGCTCAAAAAAGCGAAGCCGTACCTTCGAGAACGGTATCGCGTCCGCGAGATCGGGATCTTCGGCTCGTATGTTCGGAACGAACAGGGCACGGAAAGCGACCTCGACATCCTGGTCGAGCTCGACGAGCCGCTCGGCTGGGATGTCGTGGACCTCAAGGAGGATCTGGAGAGGATCCTCGGTCTCCCCGTAGATCTCGCGCTGAAGGGTGGGATCGCCCGGCGGCCGCGACTCATGCAGGCTGTCGACGCGGAGGCAGTGTATGTCTAGGCGCGACGGGGCTCTGCTGATTGCGGATATCCTGGAGGCTATCGGGCGTATCGAGGAGTATACCACAGGATACTCAAAGGAAGATTTCTTCCGGGACCAAAAGACCATCGATGCGGTGATCCGTAACCTCGAGATCATTGGAGAGGCATGCGGACAGGTTCCCGAACCGGTTCGGGCAGAATATCCCCAGATCCCATGGAAGAGGATCGTAGGGGTCAGAAATATCGTTATCCACCATTATTTCGGCGTCGACCTTGAGACCGTCTGGTTTATCATTAAGCGGCAAATTCCCGAACTCCGATCTCTTCTTGCGGCAACGGCTGACGAGATATACTCCGGAGACTAACCACGCATACCCGTTCCGGCACTCACACAGGCAGGGACATCCCGTATGAGGGGGAAACTATCCGGCAACACCATGCTGCTGCACCTTCTCCGGGCCCGGATTGCATCTCATGCGGGCAGGCCGGCAGATCGCCGGGGTAAGATCTCGATCACCCCCCCAGAGGCCGATGAGCTACACTATATACTATCCAATCATAACTCTACAGGCAGTGTTCTATCTGCATGAGCAATCCAATGGATTATAACAGAGGAAACAGAAATTTCGGCGGTCCCAGGAACTTCGGCGGCCCCCGTGAAATGACAAAGACCATCTGCTCGGACTGCGGTAAGGAGTGCGAAGTCCCCTTCAAGCCGACCGAAGGCAGACCTGTGTATTGCCAGGACTGCCTCCCGAAGCACAGAAAACCCCGGTTCTAAACCAATAATCTCTTTTTTCGGACGTTGATCCCGGAAAACACCGGAACGACGCCATAGATCGAACAGCGCCGCTCTCGAGTGGAACGGCCTGTAGAAAAAATGAGGAGGGGGCTTATATAAGCCCGAGTTCGGCAAAGAGGGTATCCCGGAGCGCCCGGAGGGCATCCGTCGCCGGCGAGTCGCTCCGGGTCACGGGGCGGCCGTTCCGGACGGCGTCGACCACCGCCGAATCGAACGGGATCTTGCCGGCCACCACGATGCCTTCCTTCTCGCAGTAGTCCTCGATCCTCTTGCAGATATCCTCCGCCAGATCGAACCGGTTGATCGCGACGAAGATCTGGACGTCGAACCGACGGCAGACCGTCACCAGCCGCTCAAGATCGTGGAGCGCCGAGACCCCCGGCTCCGTGACGATGAGGACTGCGTCCACACCGCTGATCGTCGCGATCAGCGGGCAACCTATCCCCGGCGGGCCGTCGGCGAGCAGCAGATCGGCGCCGTCCGCAAGGCTCGTCGCCCGCTTCCTCACCTCGGTGACGAGCAGTCCCGAGTTCCCCGAGCCCGGGAAGAGCCGGGCATGGGCGAGGTTGCCCCGGTCGGTCACCGAGGTGTAGATCTCGCCGCAGACGCGCTGTTCCATCGAGATCGCTCCCATAGGGCAGACATACGTGCAGACAGCGCAGCCTTCGCAGTGCAGGGGGTCAACTTCCCAGACGTCGTCCCGGCACACGATTGCCCCGAACCGGCAGTGATCCGCGCAGATTCCGCAGCCACGGCACTGCTCCGGGTCGATCCGGGCCACCTCGAGCCCCCGGAACTCTTCCGTCGTGAGCCGCCGGGGCTCGAAGAGGAGTTCCAGGTTCGCGGCGTCCACGTCGCAGTCGGCGAGGACCTGCGGCACTCCGCTGATATCCGCAAGCGCCGCCGCCACCATCGTCTTCCCGGTGCCGCCCTTGCCGCTCACGATCGCAAGCCGGATCATGGGTTCACCCCCGCAATCTTCACGACCGCTTCAAAGAGATCGGCGAACCGCTCCTCCCACCCGGGAAGATCGCGGCAGATAAGCCCGCCCCTGTTCTGGATGGCGGCGATCTCCCGCGAGAACGGGATGGTCATAAGGATGGGAAGCCCACGCTCCCGGCAGAAGTCGAGGGTCTCCTCGTCCCGGCCGTCGCTGCGGTTGATCACGACGCCGGCCGGGATGCCGGTACTCTCCACAACCTCGGCCGCGAGGCGGAGATCGTGCAGCCCGAACGGGGTCGACTCCGTCACCAGGATGCAGGCATCGACCCCCTCCAGCGTCTCGATCACCGGGCAGGCGATCCCCGGGGAGGCATCGTAGAGGATGAGCGGGTGTCCTTCCGCGAGCATCTTCGCCGCCCGTATGACCGTCGGAGCCATCACCTCCCCCTCGTTCAAGACGCCGCTCACCAGAGTAAGGCGGGAGAGCGGGCAGGAGCACGCTACCCGGCCGATGGTGCGCGGAACCTCCCTGATCGCCCCCTGCGGGCAGACCAGGGAACAGCCCCCGCAGGAGTGGCAGAGCTCCGGGAAGAGGAGGACACGGTCTTTCAAGACCGAGAGCGCCCCAAACCGGCAGAACTTCCCGCACTCTCCGCAAAGGGTGCAGAGAGCCGGATCGATCTCCGGAACCAAAGTCGTCACCGGCACGTCTTCGGCGGAGTCCGGGAAGAAAAGGTGGAGGTTCGGCTCCTCGACATCGCAGTCGACGAGCGCCACCTCGCGGGAGAGGGCGAGCGTGCAGGCGAGGTTCGCCGCCACCGTGCTCTTCCCGGTACCGCCCTTCCCGCTTGCAATCGCAATTTTCATGCTGGGTTCCACTTCAAAGGGGGAGCAGCTGCAGGTTCCCGGCGGTATACTCCGCGAGGGCATCGGCCACGCTGCCGCTTCCGCGGTAGGCGTAGGCCTTGATTCCACCCATTCCAAGGGCCCGGGCGGCATTCCCACCGACCTGGCCGGTGATGACCACCGTCGCACCGTGCTCCGAAAACATCTGGACCGCCCGGGGTCCGACCCCGCCGGCAGCGTCGACGAGGGGATTTTCGATCGATTCCGCTTTCCCCGTCTCCGTGTCGACGAAGACGAAGTAAGGTGCCCGGCCGAACCGCTGCTCGACCGGGGCGTCCGTGCCTGCTGCACGTGCCGTGATACCGACTATCATGCTAATACACTCCTCTGGTGATTTTTGCTCATATGAGCATAATACTATGGTTGGTGCACCCGCCTCAGTGGTGCCCGTCGCACTCGCCGCCGTCTTCGTGGTGGCAGGAGCTCTTCCCCGGAGAAAGGCGGCCAGCAATATAATCCTGTGCCACGTAATCAACGTTTCCACTGACGCCGAGGAGAACCTGAATGCCGTTTTCGTTGAAGAGTTCGACGGCTCGCGGCCCCATCCCGCCGGCGATGATCAGGTTGACCCCGTGCTCCGCGAGAAAGACCGGGAGCCGGCCGGGTTCGTGGCCGGGACTCGGGAGATCGTCCCTCCTGTAGATGATCGAATCTTCGACGTCGAATATGGCGTATCCCTGGCAGTGCCCGAAGTGTTCGGACACCTGGTTTTCGTCCTGTGCAATTGCTATCCTCATGCTATCACCGGATTTACGCGGCCCCGTG
Organism: Methanoculleus sp. MH98A; assembly: GCF_000691865.1. GTDB lineage: Archaea > Halobacteriota > Methanomicrobia > Methanomicrobiales > Methanoculleaceae > Methanoculleus. Next base: position 28,735 of record NZ_JMIO01000021.1, read on the forward strand.
TACGGCATCGGCCGCATACAAACGTACTACACATACGCGCGAAAGAAAGTAAAACCACCTATTGATACCATCCGGTGCCGGGCCGGGGAACCTTTTTTAAGACGAGCGACATCCAGCGGTGTAAGTTGCAGAAACCTGGTGAGATTGATGATTCAGCCCTTGGATATCGGAGAGTACCGGAACGTCTACGAACCGGGAAAGGTGGAATGCGCCAGCACCGAGGAGATGCGGCCGCTTGAGGAGATTATCGGCCAGGAACGGGCGCTCCGGGCGCTGCAGTTCGGCCTTGAGATCCGGGAGGCCGGGTTCAACGTCTACGCCGCGGGCGCTCAGGGAACCGGCAGGATGAGGGCCGTTCGGAGTTTCCTCGACGAACTTGCGAAGGCCAAGCCCCGGGCGCGTGACTGGGTCTACGTTCATAACTTCGAGAACCAGTACGAGCCCAACGCCGTCGCTCTCCCTGCCGGGAGAGGAACGGAGTTCCGGGAGGAGATGAAACGATTCATCGAGGAGGCGCGGCAGGCGCTTCCCCGGGCGTTCCAGAGCGAAGAGTACGCCAAACGGCGGGACGAAACGCTTCAGGCGCTCCAGGGGAACAGGACGGATCTCATCGCCCGGATCAACCAGAAAGCCCAGGAGGCGGGGTTCGTCATCCAGATGAGCCCCATCGGCCTCCTGACCATCCCGGTCATCGACGGGAGGCCGGTCCCCGAGGAGGAGTTCATCACCCTTCCCGACGAGGTGCGGGCGGAGGTCCAGCGGCGGCGTGACGCGTTGAACGCCGACCTCCGGAGCACGCTCCGGCAGGTACAGGATATCGAGCGGCAGGGCGCCGAGGCGGTCAAGGACTTAAACCACGACATCGCCCTCTACGCGATAGGCAACCTCGTCGCCGAACTCAAGGAGAAGTATGCCGACGTCCCGGAAGTCCCCGGGTACATCGACGCCGTCCAGAACGACATCCTCGAGAACACCCAGCTGTTCCTCGGTCTCCCCGAGCAGCAGGGCGTCCCGCCCCAGTTCCAGGCCCTCATGCGTGAGATTCCATTTCGGAAGTACGAGGTGAACGTCGTCGTCGACAACGCCGCTATAGAAGGCGCGCCGGTGATCTTCGAGCAGAATCCCACCTACCAGAACCTTCTTGGAAAGATCGAGAAAGAGGTGCAGTTCGGGATCTTCACGACCGACTTCACGATGATCCGGCCGGGCTCGCTGCACCGGGCCAACGGCGGCTACCTCGTTCTCGACGTCGAAGACCTCCTGCGCGCCCCGCTCTCCTGGGACGGGCTCAAGACGGCGCTGAAGACAGGGGAGGCCGTCATAGAGGAGCCAGGGGAGCGGATGGGGTTCATCACGGCAAAGACGATCAAGCCCGAACCCATCCCTCTCGATATCAAGGTGGCCCTCATCGGGACGCCGATGATCTACCAGCTCCTCTACCGGCTGGACACCGACTTCAAGGAGCTCTTCAAGGTCAAGGCCGACTTCGACATCGTGATGGAGCGAAACGACGAGAACGCCAATAAATACGCCGACTTCATCTGCAACCTCGTCCGGGAGGAGGAACTCCGGCACCTCGAGCGGGAGGCGATCGCCCGGGTGATCGAGTACGGGTCGAGAATCGCTGCTGACAGGGAGAAACTCTCGACCCGGTTCTCGGCGGTCGCCGACCTCATCCGCGAGGCGAACTTCTACGCCGCAGAAGACGGGAGCGAGCAGATCGAGAAAAAACACGTCACGAAGGCGATTGAGGAGAAAGTCTACCGTTCAAACCTGATCCAGAAAAAGATCGAGGAGGCGATCCGGCGGGGGATCTTCCTCATCGATACCGAAGGCGAGAAGGTCGGGCAGGTGAACGGCCTCTCGGTCATCGGGCTCGGGGACTTCGCGTTCGGCCGGCCATCGAAGGTGACCGCGAGTATCGGGGTCGGCCGCGAGGGTATCATGGACATCGAGCGGGAGGCTGCGCTCGGCGGGCCGATCCACACCAAAGGCGTCCTGATCATCAACGGTTACCTCAACAACAACTATGCACACGATAAGCCGCTTTCCCTCTCCGCCCGGCTCGTCTTCGAGCAGAGTTACGAGGGGATCGAGGGGGACTCCGCGTCGAGCACGGAGCTCTACGCCCTCCTCTCGGCGCTCTCGGGGCTTCCGCTGAAGCAGTACCTCGCCGTCACGGGCTCGGTGAACCAGAAGGGCGAGGTGCAGGCGATCGGGGGCGTGAACGAGAAACTGGAGGGGTTCTTTGAGGTCTGCAAGGCCAAAGGGCTCGACGGGAACCAGGGGGCGCTGATCCCGGCAAGCAACGTCCAGAACCTGATGCTAAAAGAAGAGGTCGTCGAGGCCGCGAAGGCCGGGAAGTTCCGGATCTACCCGGTGCGGACGATCGACGAGGGGATCGAGGTTCTCACGGGCGTCCCGGCGGGTGTGCGCCAAAAAGACGGCACCTACGAGGAGGGGACGGTGAACTACCTGGTGGACCGGCGCCTGAGGGAGATGGCCGAGACGATGCGCGGGTTCCAGCCGACGATGGCGAAGTGACCGGAATGGAGCGGAAACGGTCGGTCTACATGGACCATGCGGCGACGACGCCGGTGCGGCCGGAGGTCCTCGAGGCGATGCTCCCCTACTTCTCGGAGCGGTTCGGGAACCCCTCCTCGCTCTACTCCCTCGCCCGCGAGGCGGAGGAGGCTGTGGAGGAGGCGCGGGAAAAGGCGGCGGCAGCGATCGGCGCGACCCCCGAAGAGGTCTTCTTCACGTCGGGCGGGACGGAGGCCGACAACTGGGCGATCAAGGGGGCGGCGGCGGCGAGCCGAAAGAAGGGCGACCATATCGTCACCTCCTCGATCGAGCACCACGCCGTCCTCCATACCTGCCGGAGCCTCGAGAAGCAGGGCTACCGGGTCACCTACCTCCCGGTCGACGAGTTCGGCCGGGTGGAGCCGGAAAGAGTCGAGGAGGCGATCACCGATGCGACCATCCTCGTCTCGGTGATGGCCGCGAACAACGAGATCGGGACGATTCAGCCTATCAGGGCGATCGCGGAAGTCGCACACGACCATACAATCCCGTTCCATACCGATGCCGTCCAGGCGATCGGGGCTTTCCCGGTGGACGTGGACGAGATGGGAGCCGACCTCCTCGCCCTCTCCGCCCACAAGTTCGGCGGCCCGAAGGGGACGGGGACGCTCTACGTCAGGCGGGGAACCCGGATCGGGACGTTCATGGACGGCGGGGCGCAGGAGCAGGGCCGGCGAGCCGGAACCGAGAACGTTCCCGGGATCGTGGGGCTCGGGCGGGCGATCGAACTCGCGGTCGCCGGGATGCCCCGGAACGCCCCCAGGCTTGCCGCGATGCGGGACCGGTTGATCCGGGGGATCCTGGATGCGATCCCGGACACCCGCTTAAACGGCCACCCGACCGAACGGCTGGCAAACAACGTGAACGTCGCGTTCCGCTACGTCGAGGGGGAGTCAATCCTCCTCATGCTCGACGCCCTCGGGGTTGCCGCCTCGACGGGGAGCGCCTGCACCTCGGCGTCGCTTGAGCCTCGCACGTCCTGACCTCGTGCGGTCTGGCGCCGGAGCGCGCCCACGGCTCGCTCCGCCTCACCCTCGGGCACGCGAACACCGAGGAAGACGTCGACTACGTCCTTGAAGTGCTCCCCGGGATCATCGATCGGCTGCGGGCGATCTCGCCGCTCCGGGGGGAGGCGTGAATGACCGGGATCTTTCGGGCCTACGACATCCGGGGGCGCTACCCGGACGAGCTCGATGAGACGACGGCGAAGAAGATCGGGAACGCATTTGTAGCCCTTCTTGCGGCGGAGCGGATCGTCGTCGGGCGGGACATGCGCCCATCCTCGGAGCCGCTTTCGCGGGCGTTCATCCGGGGTGCGGTCGAAGCCGGGGCGGAGGTCGCCGATATCGGGATGGCGAGCACGCCCCTTCTCAACTACGCCGTCATCGCCGGGAAGTTCGACGGCGGGGCGATGGTGACGGCCTCCCACCTTCCCGGGGAGATGAACGGGTTCAAACTCGCCCGCGAAAACGCCATCCCCCTCTCCGGCGACCGCGACCTGCCGCTCCTGGAGACCCGGGTCGGGGAGGAGGAGGTCGCCCGCGCCGGGGGATCGTCCCGCGAGACCGGGATGCTGGACGCCTACATCGGGGCGGTGGCCGGGTTCGTCCGGGCGCCGAAGCCGCTCACGGTCGTCGTGGACGCGGGGAACGGGATGGCCGGGCCGGAGATCCCCCGGCTCTTCGACCGGATCCCTGCGTGGCGGCTTGTGCCGATGTACCTCGAGCCCGACGGCCGGTTCCCTCACCACCACGCAAACCCGCTCGACCCGGAGACCACCCGGGAACTGCAGGAACGGGTCGTGGCCGAGGGCGCGGATATGGGGGTGGCGTTCGACGGCGACGGCGACCGGTGCGGGCTCATTGACGAGCGGGGCGAGCGCGTCCGGGAAGACCTGGTGACCGGCCTCGTCGCGGAGTTCCTGCTCGAAGAGAATCCGGGAACGGCGATACTCTACGATCTCCGGTCGAGTCGGGCGGTCCGGGAAGCGATCGAGCGGGCCGGGGGCCGGGGCGTCCGCTCGAGGGTCGGCCACGCCTTCATCAAGGCCGCGATGCGCGAGGAGGACGCCCTCTTCGCCGGGGAACTCTCCGGGCACTACTACTACCGGGATGTGGGGTTTACCGACAACGGGCTTCTCACGCTGGTCATGGTTGCAAACATCCTCGCCGCGAGCGGCAGAACGCTCTCCGAACTTGTTGAGCCCCTCGACCGCTACCCCTCGACCGGGGAGATCAACCTGACGGTGAGCGAACCGGCGGCGGTGCTCGCGGTGCTTGCGGCGCGCTACCGGGATGCGGAGCTTGACCGGCTCGACGGGCTGACGGCGACCTATCCTGACTGGTGGTTCAATATCCGCCGCTCCCACACCGAGCCGGTAGTGCGGCTGAACATCGAGGCGGATACGAGGAGCCTCCTTGATGAGAAGAAGCGGGAGGTGCTCGCGGCCATCCGGGACACCGAAGGTGCGTAAGGACCGGCCCGGCACGGAACGAGGGGCGGCGCGAACTGCCTACTCACGCGAAGGCGCGAAGGCGCGAACCCCCCGGGTTTCTTGAGCCCGGGCCGTCGCGCTTCGCGTTCTTCGCGGCTTCGCGTGTGGCCGAAGAAATGTAAAGCAGGAAGCCCCCCTTCAGGGCGGGGTGGTTCACCAGCGCTGTCATTCCCGGATTCTGTGGATCGGGACGTTTGTCCCCGGGCGGTCGCGGATCGGGATCGCAGCGTCGCCGGCATACCCCACGAAAAAGAGCCGTTCGATTCTTCACCGCCCAAGAAGGCGCCGTTAATCCATTGCTTCGACGGGAAGAAGACGATGGCCGGCGGCCGCAACTTATAAGTATCCGATATCCCACTGTTGGCCGGCAGGCTGCAGCTTGCAACCGAATCGGGGCCGGGTGAAGCCCCCGGAAACCGTAATCCGGGATACAACGGGCACCCGGGCCTCGAGCGGGAAGAGAGAACCGATAATTGATGTGGTGATGAGAATGGCAGGACAGCAGATGGAGTCCCGGCCCTGGCAGCAGACCATGGTCCGGAAGACCAACAACCAGGAGGAGCAGTTCAACCCTGACAAGATCAGGAGGTCGGTGCAGAACGCCGGAGCAAACCAGCAACTGGCGGACGAGATCACCCAGCAGATCCAGGGGAGCACGCACAGCGGGATGACGACCACCGAGATCGACAACAGTGTCCAGGACATCCTCAAGCAGAAGGATATGGACGCCTACAACAACTGGATGCGGTGGAAAGAGCAGCACCAGAAGATGCAGTAAGGAGTTTCCCGGAGCATTCTGCAGGCAGTCTCCCATACTCCGGGTGCCGGAGATCCATCAGCAGGTTTGGACGGCGGATTTCTGGACGTTGCGCCTGTCGGGTATGCGGGCGCCCTGCAGAACGCGCACAATGTTTTTATGATCAAAAAACAATATTTATATGCAGTGAGATTCCGGGAATGCCCCGGAGATCTGAACTGAATGCGCCGTTTCCGAATTCAGGTCGGCTGCACCGCAATTCTCGGGCCCGTAGCTTAGTCCGGTCAGAGCGCCCGGCTCATAACCGGGCGGTCGTGGGTTCGAATCCCTCCGGGCCCATGTTTTACGAGTAGCCGTGAGAAGATCCGGCAGGTGAAGGGCCGGCTCCGCAAAGTGGTTCCGTAAAACGGTTCCGCGAACCGGGGTTCGCCCGGTGCATTGCAGGGAACCGTTAGAAAGGCCTATCTACCGGGACGTGAGAGTTTCCTGGGACTATGATCGAATGGGCCGTAATCCTGTTGCTGTTTCTTGCTGTCTTAGTCCTATTCTACAGGTACTCCAGGATTCAGGGTCGGGTCGAGCAGAACGCACGAGAGATATTTGAATCCTGGCGCCAGAGGGAGCGAGAGGATATCGAGACCTGGAAAGAGCAGGAACTCAGGCGCCTTTCGGACGAAAAAGCAAAGATTCTGTTTGAAGCGTGGAGACAGGACGAAGAGGGGAATATCCGCACCGACGCGGTCAGGCGCAGCCAGTCGGTGACCCGGGGGAAGATCACGGAGTGCCTCATCCCGTATTTCCCGGATTTCCCCTACAATCCGAAGGATGCACGGTTTTTGGGGACGCCGGTCGATCTCATCGTCTTTGACGGACTATCCGACGCCGATGAAGTGCAGAACGTGGTGTTCGTCGAGATCAAAACGGGTAAAGCCGCCAACCTGAGTAAACGGGAACGTGCCGTCAGAGAGTGCGTCAAAGCCGGGCGGGTGCAATATTTTATTATCCACCAGTCGTTTGATGAAACCGCCAATCAACTGCGCGATATGGGAATGAACTAGTCATACGCGACCATATCGGGTTTAAACCGTTTAAAAAATACAGAGCGTATGCCCTCATCTCCGGTCAGGGCGACGGCTCAAAGGAGGCATCCTCGTCTTCCGGGCACCCCTCCTCCCGCTCGCGGCCGCACCCGACGATCCGGATCGTCTTCCCGTGCACCAGGCGTCGGCGACCTTCGCCCGCGCCCCGTGGAGGTCGCGCCAGAGGGTCTTTCGGGAGACACCGAGGGCGACGGCGGCCTCCTCCTGTGCGAGCCCCTGGAGGTCGACGAGCCGCAGGGCCTCCACCTCCTCGGGGAGGACGACGACGAACTCGCCGGGTTCCCCACAGAGCGGGCCGAAACACCGGAACGCCCCCTGATCCCCGATCATCCGGCGAACACGGGGCCGGCCCCGCTGGCGGCGGCCACGCCCCTCGCCGGGTTCTCTCTCGTTCATGCTACCGATCTCCTGAGTAGAGATCGGTCTCCCGTGCAGATAGTGCCTTCGCTCCGGCACCGGCCGCTATCACCGGCCGCCGCGACGAAAACCGCGGCCGCACCCCCACGGGATGCCGCCCCGGCCGATACCGCGAAGCACCGGCGTGGAAGATTCGCCTTCCGCCACAGACGTCCCGGGCAGGACGCACCGCCCCCGCCGGCCACCCGTCATCGGGCCACGGCCGGCCGGGCCGGTTCCATCAAATCCTGGCATGGTGTATCACCTCGATTATTACACATATGTGTAAAAATATATTAAAATATTCAATGCGGCAGATCCGGTGTTCCGGGATGTGGCGGTCGAGTCGTGGTCTAGCTGATTGTGACGCCGCCTGATCAGGGCGACGCCTTAACCGCCTGGACCAGTGTGCCTACCCGCCCTGAACGCCGCATATACAGCCCGATCGCCGTTCCACACCGATCTACTACGCCCCTCGAGCCTCGTGATCTAGCTAAAACCCTCGCCCTTCCACGGCGACGTCGTAACCACCTGGACCACAGTATCCCGGGGCAACCTATATCCCGCACCCCGCACCCACAACCGGGCATGCCCGCCGGTGAGACGAACTGGAGGAGGAGCCTCCCGGCCGACCTCGCCGCCGGGGCTACCACCGCCCTCGTCGGCATCCCGCAGGGGATGGGGTTCGCCCTCGTCGCCGGGGTCAACCCCGTCTACGGCCTCTACACCGCCGCGTTCTCGACGGCGATCGGGGCGTTCCTCACCGGCTCCACCTACCTCAAGGTGATGCTCTCAAACGTCCTCGCGGTCTCGATCTACTCGGTCCTCGCTCCCGTCCCGGAGACCGACGTCCCGGCCACCCTCTTCGTCCTCACCCTCCTCGTCGGGCTCTTCCAGCTCGGGTTCGGGCTTGTCCGGGCAGGCAGCCTGACCCGGTTCGTCTCGAACGCCGTCCTCACCGGGTTCGTCACCGGCGCGGCGCTCCTCATCGTCCTCGGCCAGCTCGGAAACCTCACCGGCCACCAACTCCCGCGGGAAGAAATCCAGATCCTCGCCATCCCCGACCTGCTCCTCCACGCGGGAGAGATCCAGCCGCAGGCGCTCTTCGTCGGCCTCCTCACCATCGCTCTCGCCCTCGCTCTCCAGCGGGTGCCGCGCCTCAACTCCGTCTCGCTCCTCCTCCCGGTCATCATCGCGGCCTTCCTCGTCAGGATCGCGTTCCCGGAAGTCGCGATCGTCGGCGACATCGCCGCCATCCCCGCCGGCCTCCCGGTACCCGTCATCCCCGACATCGCCCTCGTGCCCGGGCTCCTCGTCCCGGCGCTCGCCCTCGCCATCATCGGGCTCGTGATGGCCGTCGGGGTCACCGAGACGACCCCGGAGCCGGACGGCACCATCGCCGACGTGAACCGGGACTTCTCCGGACAGGGAATCACCAACATTCTCACGAGTTTCCTCCAGTGCGCCCCGTCGGCGGGCTCCCTCTCCGCGACGGCGCTCAACGTCGCCGCGGGGGCAGAGACCCGGGCGGCAAACCTCATCTCAGGCGCCCTCGTCGGAGCGGTCATCGTCGTCGCGGGACCGCTCGCGGAACAGATCCCCCTCCCGGCCCTCGCCGGGATCCTGATCCTCATCGGGGCCGAACTCATCTACCAGCCCCGCGAGATCGCCTGCATCTGGAGGTACTCCCGCCCCGGGCGCTGGGCGATGCTCGCCACCTTCATCTCAACCCAGGTTCTCCCGCTCCAGTACAGCATCTACATCGGCGTCATCCTCTCGCTTGCCATCTACCTGGTCACCTCCACCCGGGAGGCGACCGTGGTCCGCCTCGTTCCGGTCGAGGAGGGGATGTTCCGGGAAGAACCGGCGCCCGGACGGCTGCCGGACGACAGCATCACCGTCCTCTTGGTCTCCGGGAGCGTCTACTTCGCCACCATCCGTGCCATCGAGCGGTCGCTCCCGTCCCCGGAAGGGGCAGAGGGCGCCGTCGTCATCCTCGCCCTCTCCCGAAGGGTCGAGGCCGGAACCGGGCTTTTCAGGATGCTGGCGCGCTACGCCCGGAAGGTCACGGCCGGGGGGAACCGGCTCATCCTCGCCGAGGTCGACCCCCGCCTCCTTGCAGGACTTGAAGAGGGAGGCGTAACCGGGGCCATCGGCCCCGGGAACATCTTCCCTGCGACACCGGTCATCGGCGAGTCGCTCCGGGTGGCTATCCGGGCGGCGGAGGCCGGAGCGTGAGAGCCCTGCCGGAAAACTCTTTCCCTGTGGAGCACCCATACCGTTCCTGTGAACATCGCCGGGAACCTCCCTCCCCCTGCCCGCATCGCGATCGTCGGGGCGGCGGTCATCATCGTGCTCGCGGGGATACGGGTGGCCACACCGATCCTCGGCCCGCTCCTCGTCGCCGTCTTCTTCGCAATGATCACCGCCCCCGCCATGAGATGGCTGACCCGGCGGGGAGTTCCCCCGCTCCTCGGTGCCGCAACGGTAGTCGCGGGGCTCATCGGGATCTTCGCCGGAATGATCATCTTCCTCGGTGCGGCCTTTACCGGGTTCATCCGAACCCTTCCGCAGTACCAGGCGAGCCTCGAAGCCCAGGCGGCCGTCCTCACCGACTATGGCATCGATATCGGCAGATTCACGATATGGGATTACATCGACCAGGGGCTCGTCTTCCAGCAGGCGACCGAACTTGCCCGGCAGATCGGGAGCATCGCCGTCGACGTCTTCCTCGTCTTCGTCGGGATCGGGTTCCTTCTCCTGGAAGGACCCCGTCTTGCGGCGGTTCTCGCGCGCTACCTGGGAGCGGAGAGCACCCCCTACCGGCACCTATCGCAGTCAGGTGCAATCCTCATCGACTACGTGGTGGTCAGGACGAAGGTGAACCTGATCACCGGCGTCGGGACCTGGCTCTTTCTCACCCTCCTCGGGGTCGACTTCGCGGTGCTCTGGGGGTTCATCGCCTTCGTCCTGAGTTACGTCCCCTACATAGGCCTGGTCGTGGCCGCGATCCCCCCCACCCTCCTCGCGCTCATCGAGTTCGGGCCGGCCGGGGCGGTTGCCGTCATCGCTGCCGTCGCCCTCATCGACGCCGCTGCAGAAAACCTCTTCCTCCCCCGGATAGCCGGGCGGGAACTCAACCTCTCCCCGTTCGTCGTCCTCTTCTCCGTCATCTTCTGGGGATTCATCCTCGGTGCGGTCGGTATCTTTCTCGCCATACCGCTGACGATCGCGGTGAAACTCTTCCTCGAGAGCTGGGAAGAGACCCGGTGGATCGGGGAGATGATGGGCAACGGTGACCCGGGGAGGTAGCGGCGGCACAAGATGTTTACAGGACGCCGCCCAACCCGTGATCCATGAAGAGACCTGCCGGCCTCTACCTCGCCTACCTCTTCCAGTTCCTCATCGCCGCAAACATCCTCCTCGCGCTCTCGCTCGGCGAATACTCGCAGGTCTTTACCGGCGTCATCGCGCTCGGCCTGACCCTGGTTCCCGCCGTCGTTACCCGCCGGTGGAGCATCACGCTCCCCTGGCAGGTCAACCTCCTCATAGTCCTCTCGCTCTACCTCCACATCGCCGGCGAGAGCCGGGGGTTCTACATGCTCTACTACCCCTACTACGACAAGATCGCCCACCTCATCTCCGGTATAACCGTCTCGGTGCTCGCCTTCGTCATCGTCCTGCTGCTCGACCGGTTCAGCAGGTTGAACCTCTCCCGGTGGATGATCGTCGGGTTCGTCGTCATCGCCGCGATGGCGATGGAAGGGTTCTGGGAGATTTACGAGTGGCTCTTCGACACCTTCCTCGGGACGAACCTCCAGCACGGGCTCGATGACACCATGCTCGATATGATCTTCGTCCTCATCGGGTCGGTCATCGTCGCACTCGCCGGGAACCGTTACCTCTCACGGTTCTCAAAGGAGGAGATCACCGGCAGGCTGGTGGTCCCGGAAGAGGGGCCGGTCGAATGACGGCCGGAACCTTTTTTTAATCCGCCCCGGAGAGGGGGCGCCATGCTCGAAGGGATCGCAACAGGTGCGGAAAACGTCGTCGGGTTCCGGTTCGACGGCGAGATGACGGCAGGAGATTACGACGGGACGCTGATCCCGGCGCTCGAGGACGCAAAGAGAAGCCAGCCGGTGCTCCGGATACTCTTTCACATCGTGAACTTTCACGGCTGGAAGTCGCACGGCTACTGGGAGAGGCTCAAGGACTGGCCGGGGATGGAGAAGGTCGATCGGATCGCGATCGTCGGCGGGGAGAAGTGGGAAGAGTGGATGAACCACCTGCCGGGACTCTTCGTGGGATTTACGGGTATCGACGTCCGCTATTTCACCGAAGGCCACCTGGACGGCGCCATCGGCTGGCTGCGGGAGCCGATACCCGCTGAACCGGAGATGAGATAGGTGCCGGCCCGGCCCGTTCCCGGAGAACAGGCAACCCTTTTTCATCCCGGGCGACCTATCGGTGATCAGACAGACACCCCATGCAGTATTATAAAGATATCGTATTCCAGAAACCCCTGCCCGAAGAGATCCGGCGCCTCGGGCTGTTCCCGGCGGACCTTCACTTTCATACCCGGCACTCCGACTCCGCCACCCGTGTGCGTGATGCGCTGAAACTCGCGGCACGGCAGGGAATCGGGCTTGCGATTACCGACCATAACCAGGTCGGCGGCGTCTCCGAGGCACAGCGGCAGGGTATCCGGGTTCCCCTCGTCCCCGGGATCGAGGTCAGCGCCAACGACGGCCCGCACATCCTGCTCTACTTTTACTCGGCGTCCGACCTGCGGGACTTCTACCGGCGCCACGTCGAGAGAAATCGGAGGAACGGCCCGTTCACTGCGATACGCCTCGATACCGCCGAGATCCTCGACCGTCGGGAAGGCTACGCCTGTATCGCCGCCGAGGCGCACCCCTGCGGCTACGCCTTCCTGAACCGGGGAGTCGAGCGGTGCGTCGCCGGTGAGTGCATCGGCGAAGAGGTCTTCTCGCGCCTCGACGCCCTCGAGGTGATCTGCGGCGGGATGGCCCGGAGCCACAACCTGAAGGCGGCCGGGCTCGCCGTCGCCCACGGTCTCGGGCGGACCGGCGGAACCGACGGCCACCTCCTCTTCGAACTCGGGGGGGTCGTCACCTGCGCCGAGGCCGATACCGTCGAAGAGCTCCTGGACGCCATCCGGGCAAAAAAGACCGTCATCATCGGGCGCGAGCGGCCGCTCTTCGAGAAGGCGGTGATGGGGACCGCGGTCCTCCCGCACCATCTCCCCTACACCGTCCCCATCCTCCAGGCCCGCTGGGAGCAGGGCCTCCCCCGGATCAGGAAGTTCGTCGAAGGGCGGCTGAACCGGTGAAGGGTCTCACCCGAGCGGCGAGAAGAGGCGGGAGACCGACTCCTTCACCCGGACGCCGAGAGGGCGCGCCAGGTAGGTCTCCGGCGTGATCTCGGTGCAGATGGCAAGATCCTCCTCGAACGCCCGCACGAGATCCGCCCCGACGGCCGCGTCGTAGAAGAACGCGTTTGCCTCGAAGTTCAGCCGGAAACTCCGGACGTCCCAGTTCGCGCTCCCGACCGAACACGCTTTTTTGTCGACGACGATCGTCTTCGCGTGGAGAAACCCCCCGTCGTAGGTGTAGGCCCGCACCCCGGCATCCAGCAGGTCGCCGATGAACGAGAGGGTCGCCCAGTAGACGAACGGGTGATCGGGCTTGCAGGGGATCATGATCCGGACATCGACCCCGGAGAGCGCCGCGAGCCGCAGGGCGTCGGCGACGCTCTCGTCCGGTATGAAGTAAGGCGTCTGGATGCAGATCGATTCCCGGGCGGAGTTGATCAGTTTGAGGTAGCCCTCCTTTATCGGGTTCCACCGGGTATCCGGGCCGCCGGAGACGATCTGGATGGGCGTCGTGCCGGGAGTGCTCTCCCGGGGAAAGTAGCAGGTCTCGAGGCCCGGATACTCGCCGGTCACGTAGTGCCAGTCGAGGAAGAACCGGAGCTGGAGCATCCGGACGGCTTCTCCCGTGATCCGGACGGCGGTATCGCGCCAGCGGCCGAGCGGCCCCTTCCCGAGATAATCGTCACCGATGTTGAACCCGCCGATGAACCCTATCTCCCCGTCGATGACGGCGATCTTTCGGTGATTGCGGTAGTTTATCCGGTAAACCGAGGGAAAGAAGACGCCGATCTTCCCCCCCGCGTCCGCCAGTTCAAAGAACGCCTTCCGCGACCCGCCCCCGGCCCGGGAGCCCATCGCATCGAAGAGGAGACGGACCTCGACGCCCGCCCGCGCCTTCTCTGCAAGGGCACGGACGACCGCCCGCCCGAGTTCGTCGTCGTTGATGACGAAGTATTCCAGGTGGATGCTATGGCGTGCTCCCCGGATCGCGGCAAAGAGCGCGTCGAACTTATCCTCGCCCCGGGTGTAGACGTCGACCCGGTTCCCCTCGGTCAGGTAGGCCCGGTTGTTCCGGAGGAGGAGGAAGATTGCGTCGCGGAACTCCTCCGCCGCCGGGGTGGTGAACCGGTGATGATTGCCGGCGAGCGCCCGGTGCTGTTCCTCGAAGGTTTCCTGGAGAAAACAGCGGTCCTCATGCTGTTTGACGACGAACATCCTCTGCCGGGTGTAGTTCTGCCCGAAGAAGAGGTAGAGAGCGAACCCGACAGGGGGCAGCAGGAAGAGAACGACCAGCCAGGCCGTCGTCGCTGTCGGGTTTCTCCGCTCGAAGAAGACAATCGTGACGGCAAACACGATGTTGAGCGCCAGGATGAACCCTATCGAGACCAGCAGTTCCACTCGAGAGACCCCCTGTCGGAACAGGACGTTCCCGTCTATCTCCCCGCAGGGTATATACATACCCGGCGGGATATCACCGGCGGTCAGCCATACCTTTTTTTCTTCAGAGGGCTATAGGGGCACCCATGCTTGACCGGATGAAGGAAAGTTCGGGAAGTGTTCTCGGGTTCCGGTTCGACGGAAAGTTGAGCGAGAGTGATTACGCCACCGTCCTGATCCCGGAACTGGAACGCGCGATGCAAGAAAATCGGAACGTCCGGATCCTCTTAAAGATCGAGGGGTTCCGCAGCTGGAGGCCGGGGGAGGGCTGGGAAGCCTTCAAGCAGTGGCCCGGGATGGAGAGGGTCGACCGGATTGCCGTCGTCGGCGGAGAGCGGTGGCGGGAATGGATGAACCACCTGCCGGGGCTCTTTGTCGGTTTTAACGGGGTCGACGTGCGCTACTTCCCGGAGACCCGCCTCCGGGACGCCTGGGGCTGGCTTCGCGAAGGGCTCGTAGTCACGGCGCCGCGGGCGGCGTGAAACGCCTATATACCGCGGGCTCCAACACAATCGTGTATGCATTGTCCGATCTGCGGGCACGACTGCGTCACTGACGCCCGCACACTCTTCGCGGAACTTCCGGGCCGTTTCGCCCCGTGCCCCGACTGCATGGGACTCGTCTACGACAAGAGGAGCCCGCCCCCCGACCTCTCTCCCGCCGAACCCTGCCCCTCCTGCGCCAGGCGGTTCATCGACGAGGTTTTCGCCCATATCTACCGGGTGATGGCCGCCGAAGGGGATCTTGCCGGGACCGAACCCCTCGCCGCGGCCGGAACCCCGCTCGTTCATCCCGGGTTCGCCATGCGCTCCGCCCCCTACCTCCCACCCGATTCGCTCGTCCTCCTCTCCCGGTCGGCCGGGAAGCATGCCGCCGCCCGTCTGGTCGCCGAGGTTCCGGAGGTCCGGGGCGTCGTCAGGACGGGTGCCGGAGCACCGGGGATCAGCGATACCGATGCCGAACCTGCCGGGCACACCCTGCTTGCCGGATGCGACGTCCGGGCCGACGTCTTCCCGACCCGCGCGGGACCCGTCGCCGTCTACAAGCAGCAGTCTGCCCTGCACGTCGAGTTCCCCCGGGACCGGGACGAAAAGATCTTCTCGCTCGAGCGCGAGATTGACCGGCACCGCCCCCGGACGTTCGTCGACGCCTGCTCCGGCGCCGGCACCCTCGGCCTCGCCGCCGCCCGGGCGGGAGTACCCCATGTGATTGCGAACGACGCCTGGTACGCGGCTGCCTACTGGACCGCCTGCAACTTCCGGGTGAACCGGGAGTTCCTCGGTATCGGGGAGGTGGCGATGCACCGGTCATACGACGACCTCCGCCGCCGGCCGGTCGCGCGGGACCCCATCAGGGTCGCCACCGCCGCCGGGGCGCAGGAGATCGAGGTCTACCATGGGGATCTGCAACTGCTTTCGACCGTCCTCCCGCCCCAAATCGACCTTACCGCCCTCGACCCCTTCGAGAAAGCGGACGCCGGGAAGGTCGAAGAGATCACCGGGGTCTGGCGGGCTCAGGTGGGCGGAGCTATTTTTATCCCATAGACTCCAGTATATACGGGGACTAGCCCGGGTGGCTCGGCGTCACCTGTTACCCGAAACCGTCGTCGGCGGGGGGCGAAGTCTGAGGAAGGCCGCAGCGGCCTGCAGGATCCTCTGCGTCCCGACTGAGAAGCCTCGTCCCATGAGGTCGGCGGAAAGGGATCAATGCCCCGGAGGGGGCGGCGACCTTTTGCCGCGGGTACCGGTTCAGGCCCGGAAGGGAGCAGACTTACCGTGGACGTTCGGCGCCCATGGGGTTGCGGGGTGGAGGAGGGATGCTGCGGTGAATGCTTGTGCGCACGGTCGACCAAGGACGTGTCCCCAACGGCGATTTCCATGGCAAAAGTAACGATTCTCGGGGCTACAGGGAACGTCGGCGTATTTGCGGCCCACACCATATCCGAGATCCCGTACGTCAGCGATATGCTGCTCGTCGGGAGGCCCGGACGCGAAGATTTTCTCGCGGGCTGCTGCCGTGACTTATCCGACTCGTTCGCTGCACGAGGCACTGACGTCCGCCTCTCGTACGGTACGAGCGTTCTCGACGCAAAAGACTCGGATGTCATCATCTGCACGGCAGGCGTACCCCGCCGGCCCGGCCAGGACAGGAACGACCTGGCCTTTGAGAACGCAAAGATCATTGCCGAGACCGCCGAGACGATCGGCCGGTCATCGCCCGACGCCATTCTCTTTCTCGTGACAAATCCCGTCGACGTCATGACAGCCGTCGCCCTGAAATACTCGGGGCTTCAGCCGAGACAGATCTTCGGCCTCGGAACGCATCTCGATTCGATGCGCTTGAAATCCCTTATCGCGCACTACTTCCGGGTCCACGTCAGCGAGGTGCATACCCGTATCATCGGCGAGCACGGCGACAGCATGGTTCCGCTCTGGTCGGCGACGACGATCGGCGGCATCCGGATAAGCAACCTGCCCACCTTCTCGGGACTGCCCGTGCAGGAGATGATCGAGGCCGTCAGAACGAGCGGCGAGGCGATCATCAGGGATAAGGGGTCTACCGTCCACGGGCCGGGAGAAGCGATTGCAACCCTGGTAAAGACGATCCTCGGGGACGAGAACCGTATCCTCACCGTCTCAAGCTACATCAAAAGTGAGATCCACGGGATCGGCGACGTCTGCATCGGCGTACCCGCCCGCATCAACCGGGACGGCGTCTTTCCGGTTCCGCTCAGCCTCGAAGAGAACGAAGTCGTCGGGTTCCGCGAGTCGGTCAAGAAGATCCGCAAGGTCACTGCCGACGTGATGGAACGGCTCGAAGAAGTTCGTTAGAAAAGTGGGTATCGAAAGTCCCACTTACACAAGAGTGGATTCAACGATCTCGGCGCTTGCGACGCCTTCTATCTTCTGGAGCGCCGCTTCGACCTCATCGGGAGCCCCGGCTTTGTCGGGGACGACTACGGCGGCTTTCAATGCCACGAGACCGAAGCCGATCGGCTCTTCCCGGATATCGTCGACCGGGACGGCCGCCTTGACCGCCGCTTTGAGCGCTTCACGGTCGACTTCCGGGGATTCCGGCATTATCTTCACGATTATGGCTACGTTTCCCATGGTTATGGCCCCTGGAACCCGCACTTCGGGCATGTATACCCTATGCTCTGTTCCCTGCACCGGTAGCATCGGCTGATCTCGTGCGCGCACACCGGGCACGGGAACCAGGTGGAACCGCCCTCGGCCAGTGTGGCGTTGCAGGAGGTACATCGGTCTCTCGTTGTCATCGTTGCTTCCTCGAATGTTAACTTATCATATCGCCGCCGCAGCAATTAAAATCTCGGATCGACGAGAGTCCCGACGACCGGCTCGTCACGGAGCGCACCGCGGACGCGATCGCCGTGCCTGCCGTTGACCACCCGGGCCCGGAGGTCGTGATCGAAGACAAACCGGATGAACGCGGGATCGACATCGTCGGAGACGAGCGAGGGATCCTCGACGCGTGCGAGGAGCCTCCGGCGGTGGTGGATGCCGTCGACCGATTTCAGGAGAAGCAGGTCGGCCGAGAGTTCGCGGGCGACCCAGGCGGCGATGGTGTCGGAGGTGACGTTCCAGGTGTGGGGGAGGGGATCGATCTCGCGGAGAGCGCAGTAGGGGAGGAGGACCGTCGCCTCCGCGGGAGGCGCGAGGGCGGAGGTTGCCGGGATGCCGTGCGAGGCGATGTACCACGCAAACTGCTCCATGCCGGCGATCGCCATCCAGTGGGCGGCGTCCTCGGAGACGTCGAGCCGTCGGACGAGGTCGGCGAACTTCCCGCCGCCGGGCACGATCAGCACCGGGCGTCCGGCCTCCCTGAAGATGTCGAGCAGGGGGACGACCCGGTTGAAGAGGCTTCCGCCCACCTTGACGACCAGCGGGGATGCGGGCAAAGTCATATCGCTCTGCTATTAAACCGGAGAAGACATAACCCTGCGTATGCGCCGGATCGCCGCCGCCGTCCTGCTCCTCTGCCTCCTTGCCGGCACGGCCGGGGGTATCCAGATCGTCGAGTTCTGCCCGGACCCCTACCTCTCCGGCGACCCCGACGAGTACCTGGTGCTCGAGGAACGGGGATCCTCGACGGCTACGTCCTCTCGGACGGTGAGGGCGGCTACCGGTTCCCGCCCGGAACGCGGATCGGCGGACGGCTGACGGTCGCGAGGAGCGGGCCCGCGTTCGAGCAATCGCACGGCCACCTCCCCGACTTCGAGATCGAGGCGCGGACGCCGGCCGTGCCGGACGTGATCCCGAACGGGAACCTCCTGATGGCAAACCGGGCGGACGAACTCCTCCTCTACCGGGGAACCACCCTCGTCCAGCAGATCGCCTGGCCCGGCGACGTCCGTCCCCGGGAAGGCAGATTCACTACTTCGAGGACGGCGTCTGGGACCCGCGCCCGCTCTCTATCGGTCAGTCCCGCCTCAAGCCCCAAACGTTCGAGGGCGTCGCGGTGACCGCGTTCGTCGCCCCGGACTGCTCCTACGAGGTCTTCGCGGCGGCCGTCACGGAGGCGGAGTGCGAGATCCTGGTGAATGTCTACGAGTTCACCGACGAAAAGATGGCAAACGACCTCATCTGCGCCCTTGATAGAGGCGTAGCCGTGACCGTCCTCCTCGAGGGCGGTCCGGTGGGCGGCGTCTCGCCGGAGGGGCGCGCCGTCGCGGGCGCCCTCAACCGGAGCGGCATCCCGGTTCTCTCGATGACGACGACCGATGCCGCCCACGCAAAATACCGCTACGACCACGCCAAGTATCTCGTCATCGACGGAAGCACCGTCCTCGTCGGGAGCGAGAACTTCAAGCCCGGCGGCTACCCGGCGGCGGGGCTGCAGGGCAACCGCGGGTGGGGGGTCCTCCTGAAAGACCCCGAACTCACGGCCTACTTCCGCGAGGTCTTCCTCTTCGATGCGGCGGGCGGCGACATCGTCCCGCTCGAGGGCACGGCGGCCGAACTCTACACGCCCTGGGCACCCGACTATGAGATCGAGTTCGCTCCCTGCCGCGCGGAGGGGGCGCGGGTGACGCCGGTCGTATCCCCGGATACGAGCGTCCTCATCCTCGAACTGATCGAGGGGGCAGAGGAGAGCATCGCGATCGAGCAGGCCTACATCACGAACGAGACCGCCTGTGACTTCAACCCCTATCTCGCGGCCGCGATCGACGCCTCCCGGCGGGGCGTTGCGGTGCGGGTGCTCCTCGACGCCGCCTGGTTCAACACGGAGGGCGACGCCGACAACGACGAGATGGTCGAACTCATCAACCGGCTTGCCGCGGCCGAAGGGCTGCCGCTCGAGGCCCGGCTCGCCGACCTCGAAGCGAACAACCTGGCGAAGATCCACAACAAGGGCGTCATCGTCGACGGCCGGGCGGTGCTCGTCAGCAGCATCAACTGGAACGCCAACTCACCGGCGTTCAACCGCGAAGCGGGCGTGATCGTCGAGCATCCGGAGATCGCCGCGTATTACCTGGCTGTCTTCAATGACGACTGGGACGCTTCGAACAGGAGTAAAGCGAGCGGCGCTCCGGGAACCGACCGGCTCAAAATAGCGGCGGCGGCATGTATACTCGCCGCGCTGACGGGGCTCTACCTCTACCGGCGGAAGCGCACCTGATACCTCACCGTTCGTTGGAAAGATCGGCGGAGCGGCAGACGTCGCAGATGGTTATCGTCCCTTCGCCCGAGGCGACGGCAGAAACCCATCTCTCAATGACCGATTCCAGGTTTTCGGGAAGGTCTTCCCGGTTAAATCCGCGCTTCCGGCTCATGTACTGGGATATCGCTGCCCTGCTGATTCCGAGGCGCTTTGAGGCCTCACTCTGGCTGATCCCGCGCTCGTTCACCAGGCGGTAGACCATCTCGGCGCGCATCTGAGGGAGCAGCCTTCGCGCGAGGGTGTCGCACCGCATAATGTCGCAGGAGAAAGGCTCGGTCATTGCGCAGACACCATCTGGGAGTCTTTGTACTCGTAGAGGATCTGCCGGGCATCCCTGAAGTTAAACTTCTCCACGATCATGTCGTTATCCTTGAGTCGCTTTAACGCATAGCGGACGGTGCGAGGGGCAAGACTGCTGAGGCGGACGAGCTCCTTGTGGGTCAGGGCACCCCCGTCCTCGAGCAGGAGGAGGATCTTTCTCGAGGAGGGGGGAAGGTTCACATCATCCATACAGGGTAGTTAACACTGTTAACATATCAAACTGACGGAAGTTATTAGCCCGGGAGTCGATAGGATTTACCATGCTGGAACGGCAGGAGAAAACGGCACTTGCCGCCCTCGTATGCGTCGTCGGGATCGTGCTTGCGGCACACGTCCTCTTCGACGCCGTCGGACGATCGCTGGTGGCGGAGCCGTATTCACAGGAGGTCCCGGACGGGGCGCTGGTTCTCCTCGAGGGAAGCATCGAAGAGATCAGGACGACTTCGACCGGCGGACACCTGATCCTCACCGTCAACGGCACCGCGGTCTTCCTGCCGGAGAACGTGGTCGCCGGGCTCGAACTGCACGAAAACGAGAACGTAACGCTGTACGGGGTCGTTCAGACCTATCGCGGGAAACGGGAGGTGGTGGTGGCCTCCTCCGGGGACATCCGGGTGCTGAAATGAACTACTTCGTCTTCGTGTAGAAGATATCGGCGTCGTCGCCATCTCCGAAGAGGGGCTGTCCCCGCCGGGGCTTCCCGCGGCTTTCTTCCTTCTTCGCAGACTCCCGTTCGGGCTCCCGGCGATCAGGGGTCGGGGTCTCGTCGGGCTTCTTCTTCCGCCCCCCCTCCACGCCGGAACCGGAAGGGAGGTCTCCGTCATTGATCCGCACGCTCGGCATACAGGATAATCACCCTGTCCGATATATGACACCTCTGGATCGCCCGGCGGTCACGTGAGGTTTTTTCCGGTATAGCGCGGTTCATCTCCTCCTTCGGCCGGGTGAGGGGGCCGGGGGGAGGGGGAAGAATGCATCTGATCGGATTTCACCGCACGGCGCGCCGCCGCGCGGGGTTTGCACGGCAGAAAATCCAAAAAGCATCATCTCTCCGCAGCGGGACATGCGGCCATCACGAGATGGGCGGTAATTCGGACCGGGAGCGGCGGCGCGGGTATCGGGGTCGCGCTCCGGCCCCGGTCATCCGGGAGCGCGGTACCCGCGTTCTACGCCTGCCCTGCCCGGCTCACATGAACCGCTCGAACCGGTCGCGGGAGACCCGGCAGATGGGGCAGGTCTCGGGCGGCTCGTTCCGGGCGCAGAGGTAGCCGCAGACCCGGCACCGCCAGACCGGATACTTCAGGGTTCCCGGTGCGCGGCCCGCCGCAACGCGCTCCTCTTTCTGCCGATCGCGCTCCGCAGGCCCCGGCCGGCGTTCCGGGACGGGGGCAGCGGCACGCTTCCCGCTCTCCACATCGGCGGTGACGTAGAGCGCGCAGTAGCAGGCCCCGTAATCGGCGAGATCGGGGTCCCGGTAGTCGCAGGGACAGATGATGTCGAGGTCGTCGTCCCGGTCTCCCGAAGCAAGCCTGCAGGGGCAGGAGATGTAGCCGTAACGCTCCCGGTTCGCAAGCAGACCCCTGACGAGATCGCGGGTGAACCCCCGGTCGGGATTGAGGTGGTATCCGCCGGCCTCCGCCTCGGCTTCGAGGTCGCGCATGAGCCGGTCCACCTCGCCGTCACTCACTATGCCGGGCACCGACCGCCTCCCGGATCTCCTCTTCCCTGAACCCCACGATCACCTTCGCCTCGTCGATGACGACCGTCGGAAACGAGACCCGGGGGTTCCAGCGTTCGACCTCCCGGACCACGCGATCGCGCTCCTCGCCTGCAAGCAGATCCACATAGACGTACGAGAACCCGACGCCGAGGTCGGTGAGAAGTTCCTTTGTCCGGGCACACCACCCGCAGGTGCTCAGGGCGTAAAGCACCACTCTGCCGCGGTCGACTCCAGGCACGCGCTGCATCTCTACCAAACAACTTCCTCCGTCTCACCCCGCTACGGGGGCCGAAGGTAAGTAGCTTGCCCCGGCGCAGGGTGGTCAGGAAGCGGGCTTGAGGAGAAGGAACAGGCCGGCGCCGCAGGGGAGAGAGAACAGACGGGGTATTCCCGTAAAGAGGAATGCCCGGCCGGACGGCCGGGCCCGGGTAACTTCTTATCCTGCCGTGCAGGAAGAAGGGAGTGAGGTGAAAGGAGGCATGAGTCTCAGAAGATTTGCCGGAATCGCGGCCGCGCTCGTGCTCGCGGCATGCATCTGCGGTACGGCCGCCGCACAGCAGACGGGCATCGGCGAGATCGGGACCGTCGCCGCCAACGAGACGGTCACCATCGGCGGGACGACGAACCTCGCCCCCGGCAACCGCCTGCTCGTTACGGTGACGCCGATCGGGTTCGGCCCGGGGAACGCCTCGGTGCAGGGAGGGACGTCGGGGACGGCCGTCGTAGAGGAGGGGGACGACACCGCGAACTCCTGGTCGTTTGACGTGGACACGACCGGGTTCGAGCCCGGGGAGTACAGCGTGACCGTGGAGTGGGTCGAGGGCGACGCCACCGCAAGCACCACCTTCACCGTCGTCGAGGCGGCGGCGGTGACCCCGACACCGACGGTGACCCCGGCCGCCACCACGCCGTCGACGACGACGGTGACGACGACCCCCACGCCGACCGCGGCAGGACCCGCTCTCCCGGCGGCGGCTGCCCTCGCGGCAGGGCTGGCGGGCTACCTGGTGCGGCGGCGGTAGGGGAACGCAGCCATTTTTACCGTTACGCCTAACGACTTCCTTCTCTTCGCGCCTTGCGCGAGCCCGGGTCACCATGACTGTCGCGGGTTAGAGCCCTGGCGTGTCTTTGCACCCAAAACCGCAGGCCTATGGTTAGCGGTAGGAGAGGTGCTTTGTATAGAAGCTTCCTCTTTTCCTCATGCTTCTTAATCTGCTCAACGCAGATCCCGGCTGAAGCAACTCGATATTATACCTCTGTTTAAGAGTATCTCTAACTTCTCTGCGCAGTTTGTCATCTTTGGTGACAAAACACTCTGCCCGGACAAGGATGGCAGTTGTTAACAGAATTGCATCCTGGGTTTCAATCCCCTTACTGCTGAAGATCAGCCACGCGAATATCTCGGAGAAGTTATCTCCGTTCTCTCCAGGCTCATCTGAAAGTGGCACGATTGCGCCATTTTCAAACAATACATCGAACGTACTCTGGATCTTTGCATAGATAGCTTCCGTACATTCATCAGGAATCTCAGGGAAATTTCTCCCGTCACGCCAGCGGGAGATGGGCAGGCCGTTTTTGAAAAGGATTATCGTCCGTAGTTCATCTCTTATGGCAGAAAAAAGCTCGTTTAGGGCGAGATACGATATATAAAAGTCACAAAGAGGTTTTTTATGCTGTTGTGAGATGACCTCATCGATAAACGATATCGACTGCGAATATCTGGCCAGATAGACCTCTTTGAACTCTTCAGATAACCCGTATCGATCGCAAAAAAGAGTTAAAACACCACTGTTGTGCATTACCCAGGG
>NZ_JMIO01000022.1 GCF_000691865.1 Methanoculleus sp. MH98A
GATGACCTCATCGATAAACGATATCGACTGCGAATATCTGGCCAGATAGACCTCTTTGAACTCTTCAGATAACCCGTATCGATCGCAAAAAAGAGTTAAAACACCACTGTTGTGCATTACCCAGGGGGCAAGGATATTCGTATCGATGCACCAGATGCGTTGGACGATTGTGATTCCTCCTCAGACTCGTTTTCCAGCCTTCCTCTTGGAGTTCCACAAGCCCTTGATCTGCCCTGTCTCCCCGTTAACAGACGACCTTTGCCTTAACTCATAGTACTTCCCTGTAACGGGGTTGTAGATCCTTTTCTTGGCCATCGCTCTCACATGGTTCTCTCTCACCTACCTTATTATTCGTTTCGCTACCTCAACCTCCTGCCGCAACAGAGTCCTTCCGTACTTCCCGCAACCTCACCGCCGGTCCACGATCCGCTTCGGCCGGCCGGGCGCCCGGTGGAGTTCGAGCCCGCCCGGCGGCGTGACGGTGCAGAGGATCTGGAGAGAGCCGTCCTCGTATGCCCCCGAAAGGGCCGGAACCGACCGCAGGAGGGCGGCAAGGAACGTCTCCTCGACCTCGCCCGCATCGACGCGGGCGGGGTCGAGACACTCCACGCTCACCCGGAGGACGGTCTCCCCCGCCTCGTCGCCGCCGTAGACGAACGCTTCGTACTCCCCGTTCAGGCGGGCCATGTTCTCGGGCGCAAAGACCGCCGCCTCCACGTCCACGCGGTTGAGCGCGATATCCCCGATCCGGACCGTCTCCGCCTCGCGCCGGGGGGAGGCGATCCGCATGTGCGTCCGCCCGCACCCGCACCGCTCCCGGGAGACGACCGAGCAGGTATCCTCCGTATCGTAGTTGATGAGGAGCGTCCCCGCCCGCTTGCCCGGAGCAAGGAGCGTCGTGTAGACCAGCCGCCCGGTCTCGCCGTCATGGACGAACCGGTTCATCCCGGGGTCGTAGAGGTCGAAGTGAACCAGATCCTCGGGGACGTGGAGACCTGCCTGGCGGGTGCACTCGCCGCACATCGTCCCTTCGGTGCTCCCGTAGGAGTTGTAGACCGGACATCCCCAGACCTCCTCCAGGTAGCGCCTCGATTCCGGGGCGAAACTCTCGCCCCCGACGACCAGTCGTTTCACGCCCGCGTCCTGTGGCGGGTGGCCTTCCGCCTCCATCCTGCGGGCGAGCCGCAGAAGCTTGAAGACGCTCCCGATCATCGCCGTCGGGCGGTACTGCGCCATCACCCTGACCGGGAAGGTGCACTTCCCCTCCGGGATGATCGCCATCCCGATGTCCCGGGCGGCGAGGGTCATGGTGTTCGCGCCGACGTTCATCCCGTAGGAGGCGCAGACCACCACCCGGTCGCCGGCCTCGAACCCCTGCGAGACAAAGAGCCGGGCGTACTTCTCCGCATACCGCTCCCAGTCCTCCCAGGTGAGGAAGAAACTCTTCGGGATACCGCTCGTCCCGGAGGTCTCGTTGACCGTGAAGACCGCCTCCCAGGGAACGCTCCTGAAGCAGAACTCCTGCTCATGCGGGGGCTGGTATCGCCGGATCGTCGCCCCGGAGATGATGGGCAGATCGCGGAGATCCTCGTGCTCCCGGATTGCCTCCGGGCGGATGTTGTGCCGCTCGAACCACCGGCGGTAGAAGGGTGAGTGCTCCACTGCATACCGGACGGTCAGGCGAATCCGTTCTTCGATCATCGCGTCGAGATCCGATCTCGCAAGCGTCTCGACCGCCGGGTCATGATATCTGTTGCCTGTCATCCGGCCGGGATAGACGCGGGGGATAAAATAGGTGCCGGGGGATCAGAGCGCCCAGGCGGGAATGTCCAGGGGAACCCCGAGTGCCCAGAGGACGATCGTGTAGAGGCAGACCATCCAGAGCGCCACGCCGATGAGGTCGAGCGCCCAGCCGGACCGGAGCAGGTCTCTTGCGGAGATGTAGCCGCTTCCGTAGGCGACGGCGTTCGGCGGGGTGGCGACCGGGAGCATGAACGCCATGGATGCGCAGACCGCGGCGGTCATCATCAGGACGATCGGGTTTAAGCCCATGCTGACGGCCGTGACCGCCATGATCGGCATCAGAACGGCGGCCATGGCCGTGTTCGAGGCGATTTCCGATGCAAACGAGACTCCCAGCGCCACGATGAGGATCAGGAGGATGACCGGGAGCCCGTGGATGAGCGTGAGCGACTCGACGATCGTTGCGGCAAGTCCGCTCGCGAGGAACCCGTTCGAGAGAGCGATGCCGCCGCCGAAGAGGAGGAGGATGCCCCAGGGGATCTTCACCGCCCATTCCCATTCCATCGTAAAGATGCCTTTCTTCGCGTCGACCGGGAGGACGAAGAGGAGGAGGGCCCCGAAGATCGCGATGGTGGAGTCCTTGATCCCGGGGAAGATCATGTCCAGGCCCGGGACGACGAACCCGCCGATCTCTTTCGTCTGCGCAAATACCCATGCGAGGGCGGTCAGGGTAAAGACGATGAGCGTCCACCGCTCCCCGGTGGAGATCGAACCGAGTTTCTCGAGCTCCTCGCGGATGATCCCTTTGGCGCTCGGGAGGCTCGACCCCATCCGGCGGTAGGGAACCTCGATGAGCCAGAGCCAGGCAATGACGAGGAATACGGCGGCGAACGGGACGCCGAACTTCATCCAGGTGAAGAAATCGATGGTGGGCGCGTCGGGAAAGATCGTCGCGAGCTGGGAGATGAAGATCCCGTTCGGGGGCGTGCCGATGATCGTGGCGATCCCCCCGATGCTCGCGGCGTAGGGGATGGAGAGGAGGAGACACCGGGCGAGAGCCTGCTCTTTCCCGTCGAGATTCTCAAGGGCTTTGTCGGTCCCGGGGATGATCGTCAGGATGATCGCGACCGCGATCGGGATCATCATCATCGCGGTTGCCGTGTTCGAGATCCACATCGAGAGAAACGCCGTGGCGACCATGAACCCGAGCACCAGGCGCTTCGGGCTCGTTCCCACGAGACGTATGATATGCAGGGCGATACGCCGGTGCAGGCCCCACCGCTGCATCGACATGGCGATGATGAACCCCCCGAGGAAGAGGAAGATTACCTCGTTACCGTATGACTCCGCCACCTCCACCGGGGAGAGAACCCCGAGCACCGGGAAGAGAACCAGCGGAAGCAGGGCGGTCGCCTCAAGGGGGATGACGCCCGTGACCCAGAACAGGACCATCAGGATGGTCACTGCCGCGACGGCTTTGGCCTCGGGCGCAAGGATGGTGGGATCAACGGGAATCGCCAGTACCACGAAGAAGACGAGGATTGATGCGATGATAAAGGCGACCCTGCTCATTATCAGAAATGGGAGAAGAAATTATTTAAGTATAAGGAATCGAATTCCGGCGCATTTAAAGGATTTCCCAGGAATTCGGGCAACTTAAACCGTGCTCCGTCGGGACAGGCCGATCCGGGCGCGGCCGGAACCCGTCCCGGCGGAGAGAAGCCGCCGCGCCACCATACCAACCTATATCAGCAGAATCAGCCATACGAAATACCATGGCACCAGAGTGGATCCGCAGGCGAGGCCTCGTCATCCTCCTCGCCATCTGCATCATTGCCCTTTGCGTGGGGCAGGCCGGAGCCCGCGGCCCGACGATCCGCGACATCCAGCCCCACGATGCGATCTTTATCTACGAAGAGGGGCTCGACCTCTCGCAGCTGAGGAACGCGACCACGGATAACCCGGTCACGGAACTGCGGCGATACCAGGACGACAACCCCGACCGGGGAGTCACGAGGAGCATCCCGGTCACCGACGACACCAACTTCGAGGTGCAGGATATCTACCTGCAGGAGGACTACGGAACATACTACGCCTACAACCCCGAGGACGGGACGACGGCACAGGTCATGATCCGCGAACCGAGACTCTTCCTCGACGTGGTGCTCGCGAACCCCTACCACAACGAACCCCTGGAAGGGCTGACCGTCTCCCCGAACACCCGGATAGCGTTCAGGGTGTCCTCTCCCGACGTCGGGGCGTTCTACCAGGCGGGCGGCGTCTACCCGGCGACGATTGACCTCGTGCTCACCACGCCGGGCGGCGCCGAGACCACCGTCATCGGAGGACGCAACTTCGCGGGGTTAAACGTCAGTTCGACCCGGTTCTACACCGATGATCCGGGCAGGCCGGGCGCAGTCCGGCTCGGTGGCCTCGGTGAGCCGGGGACCTACTCCGTCAGGGCGGTGTGGAGGACGCCTTCGGGGTTCGACGCCTACGCTCCAGACTCCGAGCGGGTGGCGTTCACGGTAGCAAACCGCGTCGGGGTGGATACGACCGCAACGCCGACACCCACCGCAACCGTGACGGCCACGCCGACGGCAACA
Source organism: Methanoculleus sp. MH98A (assembly GCF_000691865.1). GTDB lineage: Archaea > Halobacteriota > Methanomicrobia > Methanomicrobiales > Methanoculleaceae > Methanoculleus. Next base: position 4,350 of record NZ_JMIO01000022.1, read on the forward strand.
CCAACGGAGACGACCGTGCCCACGACCGAACCGACGGCAACGGAGACGGTAACACCGGTCACAACCGCGACGACGGAGCCGGCAACCCCGACACCGACCGCAGCGCCGCTTCCGGCCGCCCTGGCCGTAGCTGCGGCCGGGCTCGCCCTGGCGCTCGCCGCCAGGCGGCGGTAAAAGAGGTCAGCAGAACCGGCAGCCGCAGCCGCCGTCAGCATCCCTGATGCCGCGGAGGGCGGCCGCCGCCCATTTTGCGACGCCCGGATCGGCGTCCTCGAGCGCCTGCACGAGCGCCGGGACCGCTTCCGCATCCCCGATCATCCCGAGGGTGTAGGCCGCCCACATACGGAGGCGGGAGTCGGGATCGTCGAGCGCCGAAAGAAGCGGCGGGAGAGCGTCCCGGCCGAGGGCGGCGAGGTTCGCCGCCGCTGCCATCCGGTCGGCGGTTTCACCGTCGCGGAGAATCAGGACCAGGGCTTCGGGATCCACTCTCATAGAGGCGTCTTCCCCTCTTCCTTCTTCTTGTCGCCCGCTGTTCTGCCGTCAACCGATACGACCGCCGTATCGTCCCGCTCACTGACCGTTACGTCCATGGTCTTGTATCGGCGCGAGAGGGAAAAAAAGCGCTCGTTTTGTACCGAGGTTCACGCGACGCTTACGTTCTCCAAAAAAGGGCTTTGTTGAAATCCTTCACCCAGAGAATGAATTACCTCCAGATCATCCATACCTCACCGACTCACGCGAAGCCGCGAAGTCGCGAAGTCTGGATAGGTATTGACGGCCTCTTTCGCGTTCTTCGCGGCTTCGCGCGAGGCCATGCCCCGACCTCTATTGAAAACCGAGTGTTATCCAGAGGTTGTGGAAAGCATTTCAACAGGGCTCAAAAAAGAATGGTTAGTGAGTCTGCCGGTAGTAGTCCCAGGCATCCATCTCTGTCCCGTTTGCAAAGATACAGACACCGTACTCGCTGCCGTCGGGGTTCTTCCGGATCTCGTAGGTGTGGCCCTGCTCCGTGCACCAGACCGCGGCCGGGTTCGCGATCCCGACGTTCCCGCCGCACGCGGCGGAGATCCACGGGACGGCGATGACTTCGATCGGCGTCCCCCACTGCTGGATGGTCGCGGTATCGCGGGCGGCTTCGCCGACGAAGGTGAGGCGCATCCCGTCGACACGGTAGGCCTCGTCGAGATCGAGCGGGAGGTAGCGCTCCCCGTCGTCGGCGACGATACCGTAGAACCCGCCTTCGAGGTCGATGTGGGTGACCGTCCCGGTCTTCGCGACGTAGGTCGCGTTCCCTGCCCTCTCGATGGCGATGACCTCGACGGGAGTGCCCCACTGCTGGATGGTCATGGTATTCTCCTTGATCCGGGCGACGAACGTCACGTTCGTGCCGTCGACCCGCCAGGACTCGTTCAGGTTGACCGGGAGGTAGTTGCCGTCGTCGGCGACGAGGCCGTAGAACCCGCCCTCGAGGTCGATGTAGGTGACCGTGGCGTTCCCGGAGACGAGCAGGACGCCTTCAATCACCTCGATCGACCGGATCTCGACCGGGGTTCCCCACATCTGGATTCCCGCGGCATCGTCCTGCACGTCGGCGCTGAACTGCACTAAAAGACCGTCCCGCCGGTACTCCGCCGGGAGGTTTCGGGGCAGGAAATTCCTGCCGTCGTCGGTGACGATACCATAGAACCCGCCTTCGAGATCGACGAACGTGATCGTGCCGTTGGCCGCGACCGTCCGGCGGGTGTCGCCCGCCGCGATCTCGACAACCTCGACCGGCGTCCCCCACTGCTGGATGGTTGCCGTCTCGCTCGCGGGTTCGACGGCGAACGCGACACGGAGGCCGTCCTGCCGGCATTCAGTCGGGAGGTCGGCGGGGAGGTAGCGTTCGCCGTCATCGGCGACGATCCCGTAGAACCCGCCTTCGAGATCGACGAACGTGATCGTGCCGTTCCCGGAGATGCGATCGGCCGGCTCGTCCTCTCCTCCGGCAGCCATGCACCCGCATGCAACGACAGCCCCGAAGAGAACGAGGAAGATAACCAGGTAGTTCGGATTGGATCCCGTCATAGGCATCAACAGGGATACATTACGCCGGGGGAGGTAAGTAGGTTTCCTTAACTACGAACAAATTCGGAGTTATTCGGCAGGACAGCCACATATCGGGCGAAAAAAGTGTCGGAAGAGAGTGTCAGCGTCCCCCGACGCCGCCGCCCCCAAAGCCGCCGCCACCGCCGAACGACCCGCCGCCACCGAATCCGCCGCTGCCGCCGCCGCTCGACGGCGGGGAGTAGAGGACGATCGGGGCAAAGATCACCGGCATGTTCGAGTAGAGCGGCACCCCGACGTCCGGGAGGTTGATATGCAGGTTCTTCATCGCTTCCTCAACCTTATCGCCGAGGCCGAGCGCCGTCCCGTAGACCAGCCACTCCCCCCACATCGAGAGATCGGCGGGAGAGTACTGCCGGATCAGGGCGAGGTCCGAGAGGAAGTAGGCAAACGCGTCCCACTCGAGTTTCTCCCGGTAACGGTCGCCTTTCCAGAACCCGAACAGCGTCGAGGGGAAGAGGGCCGCGACCCCGACCTGGACCGCGGCGATGAAGGAGAGGACACCCGCCGGAATCAGGAGATAGGCCGCACCCGGCGCGAGGATGAACGCGAGGATGGATAGTCCGCAGGGGATGGCGCCGAGGAAGACGAGCGGGAGGATCATCGTCCGCCCGTCCTTGATATACCGGTGGGCGAGCGAGGTGTCCACGTCCCGGGTCAGGCCGGCAAGCGACTGCTGGTACTGCACGATCCGGCGCTGGTAGCCGGGGCTCCGGCGGGCGGTCCGGGCGAACTCCTCGAGTTCGGCGGTGTCCACGACGTGATCGTCGGCGATATTGGCGAGGAAGGTGAGCACCCGCTGCTCGTAGGGGTCGGCCGACTCCCCCGAGACGATCCGGACCGTGACGCCTTCGCCGTCTGGCTTTTCGGCCACCACGATCTTCTCCTGCCGGTGAAGATCGAGGACCGTCGCGTAGAACCCGTTATCGTCAAACTCGAGGGCGTCGCCCTTGAAGAGGAGGTTCACCTGCCAGGGCTTGAGCGCGGTGTTCGGCGTGAAACTCAGGTACTCCGGCACGGTAAACTGCTTCTCCCTGCCGTAGCGGAGGTAGACGCCGAGAAGGATGAACGGCATCGCGAGGACGAGGACGGTCGCAAGGCCGTAGAGGACGTTCGCCGCCGCATACAGGATCGGGGGCCAGCGGTTGGCGTCGGCTGCCTGCTGCCGCACCTCCGGGACGTACCCGGGGAACCCATCTATCCCTTCCATGAAGGCGGGGTCGAGAACCATCTCGATATTCAGCGCATCGTCCTGCGGGGCGGCCCCCGTGACGACGACGGACTCCGCCGTCCGCTCGACCTCAAGGGTCGGGGGATGCGTGTAGACCTCCTCGATCTGCCCGGCGAACGGCAGCGTGATCCGGAGGTCGCGGTAAGGGACGTGCTCGTCCACGAGTTTCAAGTTCAGGTGCGCCCACTGGCTGTCATACTCGATCGGCGGCCGGACAGTGTAGCGGTACTCCACCGTATAGGTGCCCGGGGCGAAGTAGTCGGGGTTGTAGAGGCCCACTTCGCTATCGAACGCAAGATTCCGGATCGCCGCGATATCGGATGGGGTCGCGCTCCCGGCGGCCGGGCGCACCTCTCCCCAGTAATCCTTGACGTAGCCGATGGTTCCGGGCGGAGCAGTCATCCCGGAAAACTCGATATGCGGCTGGCCGATTGCGGAGAAGGCGAGCGGAGCATCCCAGTAACGGAAGAGCATCCGGTACTCGCCCGCGGCGCGGACGTCGTAGGTGTAGCGCTCGATCAGGGTTCCGTTCTGGTAAAAGACTGCGTCATACTGCTCGACCTCCAGATTCCCCCGGAAGAGGGCAGGGAGCGCATTCGCTCCGACGACCGCCAGCACCCCGACAACCAGGGTGACGGCGAGGAGGGTGAGAATTTGCTGCCGTTCAGTTATCCGCATGGTTTATCAGAACGATATCGTCGGGGCCCGCTCGATCTCCTCGCCGAACTCCAGGTACTCGAGCTTCGTAAAGCCCATGGCGCCGGCGATCAGGTTCGAGGGGACCGTGTCGGTCATGGTGTTGTACTGCTGGGCGATGTTGTTGTAGGTGTAGCGGTGCCGGGCGATCTCGTCCTCGACACCCTGGACCGCACCCATCAGGTTCTGCACCGTCTGGGAAGTCTTGAGATCGGGGTAGTTCTCCGCGACCGCGAGCAGCCGCCCGAGAACCGAGCGCGATTCGCGCTCGAGTTCGTTCAGGTCGCCCGGGCCGGCGCTGCCGATGCGCGCCCGCATCTCGGTCACCCCGGTCAGGGTCTCCTTCTCGAAGGCCGCGTAGCTCTTCACCGCGCCGAGGAGCTGCTCGATCATGTCCAGCCGCTTCTTCATCGCGACCTTCACCTGACCGACCGTCGCTTCGGCGGAGTTTTTGAGGGAGAAGAACCGGTTGTAGATGCCGATTGCTGCCGCCGCGACGCCGATGACGATCAACACCACGACGACGATAAGGACAATGGAAATAATGTCCAACGTTGTCACCACTACTCTATGTACCCCGCGGCGTATTTAAGAGGTGACCCCTGAGACAGCAAAAATGAAGGGGAAGCCGCAGAAACCGAAGGATCGGACGGGATTCTCCACACCGGCCATGGTTTCCGGGACGGCCGCTACTCCACAACCTCCTCGCCCGAACTCACCATCGCCACGACGTTGCCGTCCGTGTCCCGGAGAAGAGCGTTGTGCCAGAGTATCGGCCGCTCCCCCCCGTCCCGCGTGACGACCGGACTCTCCTCGAACGGCGGAGGTTCGACACCGCAGGCCACGAGACGGTTGAAGTTCTGCACAAGCCGGTCGCGCAGCCGCTCGGGAACGACCGTTGCAAACCAGTTCTTTCCGGCGAGATCTTCTTCGGCGTATCCCAGGATCTCGCTCGCCTTCCGGTTGACGAGGTCGATGGTGCCGTCCGCCCCGATCACCGCGATCATCACGCCTGCCGCCTCCAGGTATCCCTGCGCACGGTCCCGCTCGGCGATCAGGAGATGCTCCGCGGCGGCTCGATCGGTGACGTCCTCGGCGATCCCGAGCATGTATTTCGGCATGCCCCTTGAACTGAAGATCGGGATCTTCTTCATGGAGATGGTCCGCCCGCCCTCTGTCCGGATCTCCTTTTCAAGGACGGCCGCCCGCTCCACGAGTTCCCGGTCGCCGTCGGCGAAGAAGGACGCCATCTCCGGCGGGAAGATCTCCGCGGCTCGTTTTCCCGCCATCTCCTCCTGCGTCAGCCCCAGAAACGTCTCGGCGGCCTTGTTGGAGAAGACGAACGTGTTCTCTTCTACTTCCCGGACAAAGACCATGCTCGGGATGTTGTTGACCACGGAGTAGAGGAACGACTTCCACTGGGCTACCCGTTTTGCACCACGTGCCCGTTCGGTGACGTCGCGGCAGACCATCCGGTAGCCGGTGAAGTCGCCGATCACGTCGTAGAACGGTGTTGCGCTCACCTCGAGAACGACGGGGCTCCCGTCCCGGTGGAGCATCGTCCATTCGAAGAGGACTCGCGGTCTCGGCTCGGCTAAAAGTGCGGAAAACTGTTCCCTGACAGGTTCCGCCTTCTCCGGGGACATGAAATCGCACGGAGTCTTTCGAAGCATCTCTTCGGGTGCGTAACCGAGGATCTCCCGGCTTTTGGGGCTGACGTAGGTGAACGTGCAGGCTTCGTCGACGTTCAGGATCAGGTCGCTGATGTTCTCGACGAGGCTCCGAAAGAGGAGCTCGCTCTCGCGCAGCGCCTCCTCCGATCGCCGCCCCTCGGTGATGTCCTCGAGGATGATGGTGACCCCCGGCGCCCCGTCGTTGAAGACGGTGGGGAGGAACTTGATCCTGAAGAAGAGTTCCTCGTCCTGCCGCAGAAACCGGAGTTCTTCGGTGACCTCACGACCGTTCAGGGCGTCGACGATCCGGCTCCGTATCAGCGGGTGGTCGAACGCGGCGAGCGGCGACGTCTCGATAGAGTTCCCGATGATATCGTCTCGTTCCCTCCCCGCAAACGAACAGACGGCGTCGTTTGCCTGGACAATCCGGCGATCCCGGTCGAGCACCAACACGAGATCCGACGAGAAGTTGAGCATGGCGGCGATGGGAACCCTCTGCGAGAGGTAGAAGACCTTGGCCTTCCCGTAGGTCTCCATCTCCACCTGCCCCGATACCAGGAGGACGTCGAGGTACCGGGAGACGGTGTTCCGGTTGATCCCAACGGCAGTGGCGAGATCGGAGACCGACATGCCGCGCGGATGCTCTTTCAAGGCCCTGAGCAGGAGAGAGAGTGCGTCGGTAGTGGGATCCATGTGCAAACAGTGTTTCGCGCCGGGAGATATAGGGTTTTGCAGTGCTGCATGCTATGACGCTACACACAACGCCACATCATAATGCAAGGCAATGACCGAAAGCAATATATGCCTGGCGGATCAACTCATGATCCCCAGAGTCGAGAGACGGGGAATCTCTCCGACAACCCGGACCGCACAGGCACGGCGGGCCGGGCCGGCGCAAGAACGGCTGGGAACGGTGAACGCAACATTCACCACGCTGACTGCATCAACGTCACGAAGCACCGGAAGAGACCCGGTGCACACAGGCACACCTCTCTAAACACTCATACCGGCACGGTGGACGCGGCGCCGGGGCGGGCGGCACAACCGCCCCGGGACCCCCCGCTGCCACCGCATGGTTATCACACACCCTACAATACCTCTTTTTGCGCTCTGCAAGACGTCAGAAAAGCGAGAGCGGCATCTATCCCTTTATCAGAACGAAAATCCGTTAAATGAGCGGGTATGCTGAGATTACCGAGAAAGACGGCATAACTTACGCCGGGATGGGGAGAACGTCTTCTCGATGGAAGAGGGGCGGCCGGCGTCAGGATGACACCGTAAAAAGCGATCCGAGCGCCCGGGGAAGATCCTCTTTTGCCGTGACCACGGCCGCGGACTCTTCGAGCATCAGGTTGACCCGCTCGTGGTGGCCGACGACCCGGAAATCGCTGCGGAGCGCGACGACCTTCTTCCCGAGAGCATACGCGTACCCCATCTCCCACGAGGTTCCCGAATCGGCGTCCGCGCCGTCGATGACGGCGACGACGGTATCGACGTCGCGGAGGGCCGCGGTGTGCTGCGCAAAGATGTCCCGATGCTCCTCCCGGCTCCGGGTGCGGCTCGTATCCCCCACCTCCTGGGGGAGGTAGACGTCGAAGAGGTGTTCCTCGAGAAGATCGCAGAGCGCGAGGTTGTAGGCCCGCTCCGCCTCCGAGAAGAGCGGGGCGGCGAGGTAGACCCGGTAGCGGGCGAACTCCTTCACGTCGATCGCCGGGATGTCCGGGAACCTGGCGAGAAACGCCCCACGTCCGGGCTGTTTTACCGATGAGTAGTAGGTGGCGTTCACCCCGCAGGTCGGGGAGGAGTCCACCCCGACGATCGCGATGGGCGGCTCCCCCCGCGCCCGTATCGCGGTGCGGACCTCTGATTCGAGCCCATCAAGGAGGGCGGCAAACTCGTCGGTCGCGAACCTATCGAGGAACGAGCCCGGTTCGCGGTCGGGACCGAGGTAGATCGTCTCCGGGCAGGGGAGCGGAACCATCTCGATCGAGAAGCGCCGGCACCGCTCCACGGCACGATTAAAGCAGCGGATGTCCTCATCGGTCGTTATCCCGCGGGCGCGGCACGCGGGGTTCCGGATGCAGGGAGCGACGAGCACGTACATTGATAGTACCTCGACGGCGTACCATAACAAGACAGATGATACCGCTCTACGCCTACCGGGACGACACCTGCGATCCCCGGAAATGCACGGTGAAAAAACTCGCCCGGCGCGGGCTTGTCCGGATCGCAACAAGCATCGCAAAGATCCCCCGTCAGACCCTCCTCCTCGATCCGACGGCGGAGCAGGCGGTATCCCCCGCCGACCGGGACCTCCCCTCGATAACTGCGCTCGACTGCTCCTGGGAGGTGCTCGATACCGGGGCCGTCGCCTCCTGGCGCAACCGCCGGGCGCTCCCCTTCCTCGTGGCCGCAAACCCGGTGAACTTCGGCCGGCCGTTTCGGCTCACCTCGGTGGAGGCGATGGCCGCGGCGCTCTACATCCTCGGCGAGAAGGGGCAGGCACACGAGATCCTCGCCCCGTTCGGGTGGGGGCTGCGGTTCCTCGAGGTGAACGCCGAGCCTCTCGAGGACTACTCGGGGGCAAAGGACAGCGCCGAGGTCGTCGCTCTCCAGGCACTGTATATGTAGCCGGGCTGTCAGCAACCGTCTGAACGTAGAAGCCCACGGAAAGGGACTGCGGGCGAGAGCACGGGGACAGGAAGGTTCCCTCCGGTTGCGCGTACCGGAACGAAAAAGAGCGCGCACCGACGTTCGAGGGGGTGCAGGGGGTGGATTCCCACCCAACCGCCCAAACGCGGCAAATACCGCATGCGACGAGTGAGTGCGAGCACTTCCCACCGGGACGTGCCCCACTCGCGTCTACAGTTCTCTCATGTCACCGGGGTAATAGTTCCCCAAGATATTAGATGATGCATGCGATATTTATACAATTCTATTTTATATCGCCGATAAACCCCCGTTTTCGCCCTAATTCGCCGAACAACTTTCAAAAGGCCGGGTATTTTCCCGCAGGAATATTGCGTCACGACCCCTGAATTGAAAAAAACGAAAAAATGACGGCATAATGAAAAGACAGTCGTTTTTTGCCGTCAGACGGGTGGCTTACACCAGAAGAGGCGCGCCATGGCTTTCGCGTCCTCGAGCATGGCGTGATCGTTGTTGAAGAAGATATACGCCCGTTCCGGGCCGATAACGGCAATCCGATCCCGGATGGCGGCGAGTTCACCCTCTGCATAGTCGTGCCGGTACCAGCCTTCCCGACCGTGCATCCTGAGGTAGACGGTATCGCCGGGAAATATCCGCTCCCAAAAATCGGGCGAGTCGGCCGAGACCAGGACGGCCGACTCCTGCAGCCTCCGGCACGCCTCGTCGTCGCCGAGCACCGCAGGATTCCTGATCTCTATGGCACACCGGCGTCCAAGATCGACCGCCTCGATGAATGCGATAATTCGGTCGACGTCCGCGAACGCCGGCGGGGCCTGGAAAAGGTAGAAGTCGACGAGATCATCGAGCGGGAGAAACCTCTCCAGGAATCGTTCCCATACGGGGACGGCCTTTTCGTTGAACCGGTGCCGGTGGGTGATCGACCGGTTCACCTTGACGCTCCACCGCAACCCCGACCCTGCAGCGGCCCAGGAGCGCACCGATTTCTCCGACGGGAACCCGTAGAAACTTGTGTTCAGCTCGACGGCGTCGAGACCCGAATGCTCGACGAACCACGCAAGGCTCCTCCCCCGGTTCCACGCGTACGACCAGCCGCTCGTGCCGACATGAACCTCCATGCCGGGGGACTTCGGCGGGCGGGCAATACAATCTTTCCGGCCGCAGCCGGGGGTGCCCCGGGAAGTCCGAACTGCTCAATAAAACCCGGGCACCAGGACGTAGAGCGCCCAGCCCATGTGCTCGCGGCCGTAGCCGAAGTACTCGTCCTGGATGCGGTGGAGGTAGTCGATCATGAAGTCGCGGTCGGGGTGATCGGGGTGCTCGCCGAGCCAGGAGAGGACCGACTGCCAGATCCCCGACTCGTAGCGGTCCCAGTCGTCCGCGCTCGACCGGACGGCGGCGGCGACGTCGAACCCGGCCTCCCGAACGGCACCGACGATCTCGTACTCGGTCAGGACATCGGGCCATTCCCGGGCAAACTCCGGCGGGATGCGATCGGATTGCCAGCAGCGGTCGCCGATGACGATGGTCCCCTCGTCGTGGACGAGATCAAGCAGCGCGTCGAGCGTCGCTGAAAAGCCGCCCCGGATGTGGGACGCACCGATCGAGGCGGCGCAGTCGAACGGCTCGTCGGGGACGTAGCTACGGGCATCCATGCACCGGACGGAAAGCCGGTCGCCGAGCCCCGCGGCCCGGAACGTCTCCTCCGCCCGGGCGCAGGCATCCTCGCGGGCCTCGATGCCGAGGCCGGATATCCCGTACTCGCGCCCCCAGAGAGCGAGGATCGTCCCGTTCCCGCACCCGACCTCCACGACGCGGGAGCCCTCCCGGAGCCCCGCCGCTCGCCCCGCGGCGAGCACCTTCTCGGCCGAGGTGGGGTTCATGATAGCGAGCGTTCCCTGCGTTATGCTGACGAGTTCGTTGATCTCCATCGATGATGCACCCCGGGCTGCCGGCCTGTTGCGTACATGATGTGCCTTTCGCCCATAATAACCCGTGTACTACCACCCCTGCTTTCCATGACCGGCGGTCCGGTGGGAGGCATCCGGGCGACCGTAACCACCGGTTCATGCCGGAAAGGAGGGGAGCGCTCCACAGGGGGTTGCACCCCCACAGAGGGAGAGACGTTTTATGTAATGAGGAAGTGTTCCGCCTGGGTGTGGTATGCAGCCGGAACGGGACATCCCGGGAAGGGTCCTGCGGGCCCTCAAGTTCCGGCCGAAGGGCATGACGATCACCGAGATCGCGAAGGCCCTCGGGGCAAACCGGAACTCGGTCTCGAAACACCTCGAGGTGCTGCAAGCGGAAGGCCATGTCGAGGCACGGCTCGTCGGCAACGCCAAGGTCTATTCTCTTGCGCAGCGTGTGCCGCTCTCGGCGTTTCTCTGCTTCACGAAGAACCTGATCCTGGTCCTCGACGCCGACCTCACGATCGTCCAGGCGAACGACCAGTGTCTCAGGTGTTTCGGGCGTGCTAAAGACGAGATCGTCGGGCAAAACATTCACGAGATGACGCTTCCCGTCGTCTCCACACCCGAAGCCCTCGCCGTCGTCGAGGGGCTCGAGCGGGAGCAGGTGATCGCTGAGATTCCTCATCGGCGGGACGAAGGCGGGGAGACCTTCTACCAGATGCAGGCGATCCCGACCACCTTCGAGGACGGAGGGGAGGGCTGCACCATCGTCCTCGAGGATATTACCGAGCGGAAACAGTACCTCCGGAACACGATGTTCCTCGCCCGGACAGCGATGGACCTCGTCGACCTGCCGCCGGTTGAAGATATCCACCGGTACATCGTCGACCGGCTCATGGAACTCGTGCCGGGAGTATACGCCTACCTCCTCTCCTACGACGAGGACGGGCGGCAATTCGTCGTCCGGGTATTTGCAGGTGAGGGGTTCCGGGAGGGGGTCACGGAACTCCTGGGACGGGATCCCATCGGCCTGGCACTCCCGGTCGCCCGGGTCTTCGACGCCCCCTATCACGAGACCCTGCACTCGCTGCGCGGCCTGCGAGAGTTCATCCTCCGCCCTGAGCCATCTTCGTGGCCGTTCTACGATCTCTGTTTCAGGGCTATCCCCGAAGACGTCTGCGAGGCGTTCCTCACCCGGTTCGATATCGAGAAGCTGTGCGTCATGGGGCTGGTCTGGCAGAAGGAAATCTTCGGCATCGCCGGGATGTTCCTCCCCCCGGGAAGGGAGCTTGAAAACCGCGAGACGATCGAGTCGTTCATCCGGCAGGCCTCGATCGCCCTCGCCCGGCGGCAGACCGCCGGACGGCTCCGGCAGAGCGAGGCGCGGTTCCGGGCCATGGTCGATTCGTCCCCCTGCGGCGTCGCCCTCATCGACCGGGACGGGCGGTTCATCTACGCCAACCGGCGGTTCATCGAGATCTTTGGCCACGAAATGGACGATGCTCCCACAGTCGCGGAATGGACCCGGCTGATCTTCCCGGATGAAGAGGTCCGGCAGGAAGCCTTCGATGCCTGGCGGTCGGATCTCGAGCGATCGGTCCCGGGCCAGATCAGGCCCAGGACGTTTGTCACCCGCTCCCGAGACGGGACGAAGAAGACGGTTCTCGCTCGCGCCGTCACCCTCTGCGACGGGACACAGTACGTCAACTGCGAGGATATCACCGAAGAGGCGCTGGTCTACCGCATCCTCCTCGCGGACATCACTGACCTGCGGCGGCGTGAGCAGGAGCTCCTCATCAAGGACCGGGCGATCGCCTGCACCCGGCGGGCGGTCGCCCTCCTCGACCCGGGCGGGGTGGTGACCTACGCGAACGCCGCTTTCCTGGCCCTCTGGGGCTACCCGACCGCGGAAGAGGTGCAGGAATCGCAATTCTCCCTGTTCTGGGAGCGCCCAGATGAGATCCAGGGTGTCGTCGGGACGGTCCTCGGCGGCGGATCCTGGCACGGCGAGCTCGCCGCCCTCCGAAACGGCGGGGAGAAGTTCCGGGCGGATCTCCTCGGGACGCCGATCGTGGCCGAAGACGGCAGGGTGATCGGGATGATGGCGGCAGTTACTGCCCGGTAGGGCAGTACCTTGAGAAAACACGAAGCGTTTTCGATGGCGACTGTCCGAAGGACAGGAGCGCGAGCACCGCCAGGTGTGAGGGGCGACGGGCCGAAGGGCCGGAGCGCGAGAAGACCGAAGGTCTTCGAGTAGCGAGGTTCCGCAGGAATCGGGTTCAAGCACCGCCGCGGCCACCCCGCGAGAGCATAAGAACCTATGCCCGGCAGTGCCGTTTCGCAGTACCGCACGGCGATTCTGGTTCGTAAAGGCTTATTGTAACCGCCGGACACCCCCATCCGTGCCAGGAGGTGAAGAGATGCAGAAGACCATCGAGAGGAGGGAGGTACGGGAGGAGGACAACACGGAGATCCGGGCGCTGATGCACGCCATGCTCAACGGCGACACCTACACCAGCCTGCAGGCGATCGGTGCCCTCGGGGCCATGGGAGCACCGACGGTCGGGCCGCTGGTGCGGACGCTGCTTGCCGTCGATAGCGACGCACGCTGGAGCGTGGCGATGGCGCTCGCCCGGGCCGGAACCGACGCGGTGGAGCCGCTCGTCGGGGTCGTGCTCACCGCGGACGACGAGGTCAAGAACCCGGCAATCTGGGCGCTTGCCGAGATCGGCGACCAGCGGGCGGTTGAGCCGCTGATCGGCACTCTCCGGAACAGCCAATCCGAGTGCTGCCGCGCCCTGACCGCCGCGGCCCTGCTGAAACTCGGGGACCCCGCCGGGATTGCCGAGGTCGAGAAGACGTTCGAGCAGTCGGGCGAGGGGTTCCGCGGCCTTTCCATGGAGGCCTTCGAGGGGACGTGAGACTCCCCCTCCGGGCACTTTTTTAGCCGTCTTTCAGGCGGCATTGATGGGTAACTTCTAATAGAGCCCACAGATAAGAGATCAGTATGCAGGGGCGCCATGTCCTGATCCTGATCCTCATTGCGGCCGCCGTCGTCGCCGGAGGGTGCACGGGCGAGGAGGATACCGCAGGTGTGCAACCGGCCAGCCCGACACCCGCGCCGCCGGAGGCGCAGGCGGTGGGGGGGGACCTCCAGCCGGCCCCGACGCCGGCCGTGCCCACCCGGGGGGAGGAAGAGCCGCAGAGCGTGGGGTTCGTCGACCCCGCGACCTATCACATCGCGACCCCGACGCCCACGACGACGATGATGAACCAGCCAAACGACGTCCGCGTCTCCGGGAAGATGGTGGAGTACGCGGAGGTGACCTGCGAGTACCCTCCCCGCGTTCTCGCCACCGAGGTCTACCACATCCCCTTCCCCTACTGGGCGTTCACCGTGAGCGCAACACCGATGAACGAGTTCCCGTGGCTCGCGGTGGAGATCCGCGATCCCGACGACCCGAACCGGATCGTCAAAGAGATCCGGTATTCTCGAAACGATATCCTTGTTCCTGACGGGAATTCGGACGGAAAAGAAGAACGGTTCATCATCCGGGACGGGTACGGCGACTACTACTTCTCTATCCGCTCGGAGTCGCTGGAGTCGCTCACCATCACCATCTACGTCCCGGAGAAGTATCTCGTCTAGGCGGGAGGAGGAGGAATGCTCTCTCCCGCTTCTTCCGCCCCCTCCTCTTCTGCGGCGCGGAGTTCGCGGTCGTAATCACCGATCGCGGCGGCATACGCCCGCCACGCCTCGTCAGCATCTGCCAGGTTCCGGTTGGCTGCGGCGTAATCACGCATCTCGTAGGCGCCCGCGGCCGACGACCAGAACGTGAACGCGCGGTTCAGGTTGTCGAGCGCCCGGACGTAGGCCGACTGCGCTCCGGTGTAGGCCTCAGGGATGGTGTCGGCCGCAACAATCTGTCGGTGGTATGCCGTAACGTCTCTGCCGTACCTCGCGATTGCCGCAAACTCCCGCATATGGGCGTCGCATTCGGCAACCGAGAGGTCGTTTGTGGGGGTGCGCATATGCACGGTGATCTTCCCGGAGACCAGGAAGAGATCGGCCTCCGATGCCGCCACGTGGCTGCTAAACGCGGCAACCTGTTGATCTGCGGTGTAGTTGAGAAGGATCGCCCCTCCGATGACGGCGACCACCACCACGAAGATCGCCGTCCCGGCGGCGGTGAGCGCCTGCTTCCGGGTGACGGTAACCTTCGGGATCTTCAGGTCAGGGAGTTTGGGGATCTTCGGGCCGCCGGACGGTTCGGGGGTGTCGGGATCCATGCTCATCACGCTCCTCCCCCGGGCAGGCGGGCGGGACGGATCCGGTACTCCCCCGGCTCGGGGATGTAGCGGAGCGGGACGATCTGCGGGGTCTCCGACCGGACGCTCGGGAGCGAATCCTGGGTGTCCCCAATGGGGTTCGGTTTTCCCTGAACCGCAATGGAGTCGGGTGAGACACAGTATCCATCAAAAATCGTCCCCTCGATGAAATAGTAATGCTTCCCCTCGTGCTCGAAGTACCTCGGCGTGTACTTCGCGTAATAGGGGTTGAACTCGTTCATCCGGATCCCGAGGGCCATGTGATCCGAATACGCGAGCAGCACCGTATCGTAGCCGAGAGCGTCGAGGAGTCCCCCCATCAGGATGGCCGCATCCTCGCAGTCCCCCCGCCCGTCGACGAGCATCTCGACGGGGTATTTCGGATATTCAACGCCGCCCTTCTTGTATATGGCGTGCGGGGGGAGGGCGCCTTCAACGTAAGAGGTCGTGTTATCGTCCTTATCGTAGGGGATTTGCTGGACGAAGAAGACAATGTTCATCAACCGGAAGTAGCCCTCGTCCGGGTTAGCGGCCGGGGGCGCGATCTCCCGGGCAAGGTCCTCGAGGATCGGCCGGTCGGCGTCCGCGAACGCATACTCTCCCCAGGCGAAATACTCGCTGATCCGCAGCGTCTCCCGGCGCTCACGGAGGAGCGCCTCCGGAACCGTGACCTGCGTCGTCTGGACGCCGCCGTCGATCGCCGTCCAGCGGAAGTTCCGGGTATAGACCTTGCCGTCGTCGGGGAACGGTGTCGCCGTCGGTACCGGCGCGGGCGGGACATATGCTGGCGGGTCGCCGGCCGGCACCAAACCGCGAGACCCAAAGCCGATCGGCTCCCCGAGGAGGGCGGGTTTCACTACGAGGGCGACGGCCAGGATCACGACCGCACCTGCAATTACCGGGAAAACGTCCTTCCACTCCATGCCTGAACCAGCAACGGCCTCCGGTAGAGATGTTTTCTATCTACCGTTAAAAAACGTTAACGATTGTGCTCAGGTGACGGATGATTCCAAAAAGAGTTAATATGCGGATGAAACGAAAAAGGAGGGTGGAGTCTTCCTGCCGTCTGACCGGCCGTCACCCGTCCGGGTCTTCGTCGCAGACCTCGAACGCCGGGGAGTAGATGACATTACCCCCGGCATCAGCGGCCCCGGGCCGGAGTTCGAGGGGCATGAACGCCTCATCCGGGACCGGGAAGGATGCCGCAAAGCCCTTCGCGCGTGCCGGAGAGAACCCGAACCGGGGGTAGTAGTCGGGATGCCCGACGACCCCTTTGAACCTGCCGGAACCGACCGGGGGAGGGGGGCTCCGGTTCCGCATCACCTCATCCTGGGCGGGGGCGCCGGAGGGCAGACCCCCCCGGTGCCGGCCAGCTGCTCTCCCGGCCCAACCGCATACCTGCAGACCGAGGGGTAGTACCTGGTGACGTACTCCTTGAGCATCCGGAGGGCGCAGTACTGCGGGGCGATGCTTTTTATCGACTCCTTCATCATCCGGACCCACTTGTGGGGGACGTCGTCCATCGTCCGCAAGTAGTAGAGCGGCGCAACCTCGTTCTCGATGAGGTCGTAGATCGTCTCCGCGTCCGGCTGGCTACCCTCCGCGGAGGGGGCGCGGCCCTCGAACCCCCAGCCGTTCCTGCCGTTGTAGCCCTCGACCCACCACCCGTCCAGAACCGAGAGGTTCAGCACCCCGTTCATCCCCGCCTTCATACCGCTCGTGCCGCTTGCTTCCATCAGCGGGACGGGGGTGTTCATCCAGACGTCGACGCCGTGGACCATGTAACGCGCAAGCTGCTCGCTGTAGTCCTCGATAAACGCTATCCGGCCCCCGAACCGGGGATCCTGCGAGTACTGGTAGATCCTTTGCAGGATCCGCTTACCCCGATCGTCGGCCGGGTGGGCCTTCCCGGCGAAGATGAACTGCACCGGCCTCCAGCGGTTGTTCACGATCCGATCAAGCCGGTCCAGGTCCTCGAAGACGATATCCGCCCGCTTGTACTCGGCGAACCGGCGGGCGAACCCGATCGTCAGCGCCGAGGTGTCGAGCATGAGCCCTTCGGCCGCAAGATTTGCAGGTTCGTCGCGAAGGTTCGCCCATTTGCGGCGTTTCCGATCCCGGATCCGGGCAAAGAGTTTCATCTTCAGCCACTGATGCTCGCGCCAGAGCTCTTCGTCCGGGATCTCGTCGACCACCTCCCAGATGATAGGGTTGTCGTAATCCTCCCGCCAGTTCGGGTAGACCGGGTCCATGTAGCGGTCGATGAGCGCTTCGATCCGGTGGTTCAGCCACGTCGGCACGTGAACGCCGTTCGTGATGGCGTCGATCGGCACCTCCTCGGGGGTGAGGTCGGGCCAGAGAGGCTGCCACATCTCCCGGGCGACCTCACCGTGCTTTTTGGAGACACCGTTGTGGAGCCGGCTCATCCGGAGCGCAAAAGCGGTCATGTTGAACCCGGCGCCCGGGTTGTGGGGATCGTCGCCGAGCGCCATGAACTCGTCCCACGAAAGACCGAGCGACGGGCAGTAATTGCGGAAGTACTTCGCCATCAGATCCTCGGGGAAGACATCGTGGGCGGCCGCCACAGGGGTGTGGGTGGTGAAGATCGAGGTGCCCCGGACCTGCTCACGCGCTTCATCAGGGGGCATCCCGGCCACGAGCCGCTCGCGGAGCCGCTCGAGGAGGGCAAACGCGGAATGACCTTCGTTCAAGTGCATCGCCGAGTACTCCACGCCGAGGGTACGGAGAACCTTCCTCCCGCCGATGCCGAGCACCAGCTCCTGCCGGAGCCGGCACTCGAGCTCTTTTAAGTAAAGGCGGTGGGAGATGCTCCGGTTCTCGGGGAGGTTCCTGTCGATATGGGTGTCGAGGAGGTAGAGGGGGACCCGCCCCACCTGCACCTTCCAGACCGCGACGTAGATCGGCGGTTCGATCAGGGGCACCTGCACCACGAGCTGCTTCCCGTCGTCGCCCGTCACCCGGAGAACCGGGGCGGCGTCGCGGTCCAGGATCTCGGCAACGTTCTTCTGCCACCCGTTTCCCTCAATATGCTGGTGGAGATAGCCTTCGGCGTACATGAACCCGACGGCGACCGTCGGCACACCGAGATCGCTCGACGCCTTGACGTGGTCGCCCGCGAGGATGCCGAGCCCGCCCGCGTAGAACGGGAGCGAGTGATGCAGCCCGAATTCGCTCGAGAGGTAGGCGATCGTCAGCGGCGTCCGCGCGGGGTAGTGCTGCGCAAACCAGCTCGTTCCCGGCACCATATACTCCCGGAACCGGTGCATGATGATGTCGTAGCGGCGGAGGTACTCCGGGTTCGTCGCCGCCCGCTCAAAGAACTTTGGCGGGGTATCGAGAAGCATCCTGACCGGATTGTGGCGGCTCATCTTCCACTCCGCCCGGTTCAGCATCTTGAAGAGCACGCTCGCCGAGGAGTGCCAGCTCCACCAGAGGTTGTACGCGAGGTCGACCAGCCCGAAGATCCGTTCCGGGACGTGAGCGAACCGGTCGTAGGGTATCTCCGTCTTCATCGCGACGGGCATTATCCGCCTCACCAGATAAGTGCTTCTGTCAGGAGGAACGGCAGGGCCGGAACCGGCTCATCGCCGCTCTTCACGCTCCATGAACTCCCGGATCTTTTTCTCCTCCCAGTCTCTGCCGAGGAACCGGTCCCCGGCAAAGACGCCGAACCCATGGAGCACCACGCCGATCCCCCAGAAGAATGTCACCCAGTAGAACCAGAGCGAGTCCGGGCTGAAGAGCATGTTGATCCCGAAGAGGATGAGGTTGACGGTGATATAGAGCACGAGGTGCGCGTAGAACCCCCGGATCTCCTCGACCCGTCTCCTCGCACGCGCATACCGCTCCTGTTCGTCCATGGGGTTCCGGTAACCGGCATGCAGGATACTTATTCCTATCCACCCGGTGCAGCGGGGAGCGGGAGGCGTACGGCGGCTGGCAGACCGCTTCCCGCAGCATTTTGGGCGGTGCCGGAAAAAAAAGCGGGACAGTAGTGATTGTTTTTGCGGATACGGCCCGAAGACGGGGCGGCGAAATGGAAAGGTATTATATGCACCGTTTACCGATGTTCCTTCAAGCAGAACCCGAAGGAGCGTATCTCGCGTGCGGCAGATGATCGAGGCAACCGAACTCACGAAGGACTACGGCAACGTCACCGCGGTGAACAGGGTATCGTTCTCCGTTGCGGAAGGGGAACTCTTCGGCCTGCTCGGGCCGAACGGCTCGGGCAAGACGACGATGATCCGGATGCTGACCGGGCAGATTCCGCCGACCTCCGGGTCGGCCCGGGTGATGGGGCTCGACGCAGCGAAGGATCCCATCGGGGTCCGGGGGCTCGTCGGGATCATCCCCGAGCAGGAAACGCCGCCGAGTTTCCTCACCGCGGAGGAGTACCTCCGCTTCGTTGCCGGCATCCGAAACCTCGATTCGGTGGACGAACGGTGCGACCGCTGGTTCGACCTGCTGGAGTTTGGCGACAAGCGCGACGTCCTCTGCAAGGATCTCTCGCGGGGCACCCGGCAGAAACTGATGTTTGCGCAGGCGTTCCTCCATGAGCCCCGCCTCGCCCTCATCGACGAGCCGCTGATCAACCTGGACCCCATCATGCAGCGGACGGTCAAAGACTTCCTCAGGAGTTACGTCCAGGGCGGCGGAACCGTCTTCTTCTCCACCCATATCCTCGAGATCGCCGAAGAGATCTGCGACCGTATCGGGATCATCCACAACGGCAGGATCCTTCACTGCGGCCCGGTCGGAGACCTCGTCGGATCGGGCCGGCACCTCGAATCCTTCTTCCTCGACCTGGTGCGGGGTGATGCCGGTGCCTGACCTCTTCTGCGCGATGATGAAGGAAGAGTGGCGGATGCACTCGACGATCTTCGGGAGCCTCGGGTTCGCCCTCTTCCCGGCGGTCATCGCGGTCTTTGCCCTTCTCGGGTCGCTCACCCTCCCGCTCTTTGCAGACGTATTTCCCTACGACGTGGTCGCGCTCTTTGCGCACGCCCTCTTCCTGCTCATGGGCGTGATGGTGGGATCGTTCGGCCTCATGGGCCGCGAGTTCATGAATCGGCGGTTCGGGCAGGCGAGCCTGATTGCCTACGCTTCCCGGAGTCTCCCGGTCTCCGAGCGGCGGATATTCGGCGCGTTTCTCGTGAAGGATACCGTCTACTACATCCTGCTCTACGTCCTCCCTTTCGCGGCCGGGTTTGCCGCGGCGACGCCGTTCATCGGCCTCGATCCGGGTCTGGCGGTCCTCGCGTTCGTCTCGCTCGCGCTCGCCTTCCTCCTCGGCCTCTCCGCCGTCTGCTTCCTCTCGACCCTCTACGCACGCTCCGTCGCGCTCCTCGCCGGAACCGTCGCGGTGCTCACGGTGCTCGCGGTTGCGGCGTTCCGCCTCGGGGCGATCACCGTCTCCGCCGCCCTCCCCCCCTACGCCTTCTTCCTCGACCCCAAGGTGGAACCGCTCGCGATCTCGCTCCTTCTCATCCTGGTCCCGGCAGCCGCCTCGGTGCTCTTCGTCACCGTCGACTACCCGGACCGGACGAAGCGGTTTAAGAACAGCCTCGAACCCCTCGCGGAGAGGGTCGGCACCCTCGGGAGCGCCCACTTCATCGCGAAGGACGCCCTCGACCTCCTCCGGAGCGAAGGCGGTGCCGGGAAGGTGATCTTCTCGTTTCTTCTCCCCCTCGGCCTCGTCTGGGTCTGCCTCCAGGTCCTGATCCGGTTCATCCCGGGGATCGACCCGCTGGTGGTCTTCGCGGTCCTGCTCGGGGTGATATCGGCCACCATCTACAACTGGCTGACCGAGTTCGACTCCTTCACCTCCTACGCCTTCCTGCCGGTGAAGGTCTCGGAGGTGATCGACGCGAAACTGAAGAGCTACGCCCTCGCAAACCTCCTCCCGCTCGGCGTGCTCGTGCTCGCGGCGGCGACCTCCGGCGGGGCGGGGACATTCATCCCGGCACTTGCCGCGTTCGCCTCGGTCTCGGCCTACACCCTCGCGGTGACGGTCTACCTCACGGGGCTCCACCCGAACGTGATGCTCTATCACGCCTGTGTCTTCCTCCGCTACCTCCTCGCGATAAGCCCGGCGCTCCTGCTCCTCATCTTCGCCTCGATCTTCGACCCCGCGTACGCGGCCTCAAGCCTCCTCCTCGTCGCGCCGGCGGCGCTCCTCCTCTCCCGCGGGCGGACGAAGTGGCAGGCGTGGGAGATGCCAGGGTACTAAAACCCCGTCCCGGTCTCTCACTTTCACCCCCCGCACGGCGCGGCTTTTAAACCCCTCCGGGAGACCCGGGGAGTATGCTAGAGAGAGCGGGCTACCTCCAGAACAGCAGGTGCGCCGCGGCCGACGAATGGGGGAGACCCTGCCGGATCGTCGAGATCGCCCTCGACGGCAGGCGGTTCGGGATCCGGGTCGGCGAACTCCGGCAGGCCCTCGACGGCCGGCGGCCCGCCCGGGTCAGGCTGCTTCGCGACGACTGGGGGCCGGTTCTCGGGGATACGGTCGGCCGCGCGGAGCGGTCGCGGACGGGGAAGGCCGTCGTCTTCGAGCTCGTCACCGGGACGCGCTACACGGTGCCGGCCGAGGCGCTCCGTGCCGTCCTCGCCCGGGCTGCCGCGTTTGCTCCCGTCTCGGCAATCCTCCCCGCGGGCATCCCGGCCGCCCGGCAACAGGTTCTCGTCACCGGGTAATTCCCGCCTCGCGGATTGCCGCCTCCCCCGCGTCGCGGAACGCCCGCCCGACGTTCCCGGGGCCAAGGAGGACTCCGCCGAAGATCCTTGAGACCACCAGCGCGTGGCTCCCGAGGCCGTGCTTGCGGAGCAGGTCGAGGAGGATCCTTCCCGGCCGGCCGACCTCGCCGTCGTTCTTGAATTCCTCCAGGGTTCCGCACCGGAGAGCGGTGCAGTGGTGGGCGGCCTTCCGGTAGGCCTCCCGGTGGCCGGCGAGAACCCCCGCGACGTCTTCCGATCCGTCGACCCGGTAGAGATGGGCGTAAAACCGCGACCGCCGGACCTCGATCGCGGCGGTGCCGAGGGGCTCCGCGGTCACGCCGCCACCCGACTCCTTGCGTACTCGTCCCAGTGCGCCTCGAGAAAACCCCTGATCCCCCGGCCGGGTTTGTAGGGCGGGTATATCTTACGGAAGGCCTCCTCGGCGTCGGCAAACCTCTCCCTCGGCAGGACGTCGGTGTAGGCCGCAAGGTAAAGAAGCCCGATCGCCGCCGACCGGGAGACGCCGAAACCGCAGTGGACCAGCACCTGCCGGCCCTCCGATAGGCACCGGTCGATGAAGGCGAGAGCGGCATCGACGGCTTCCTTCGGGACGTCGGCGGGGTCCTTCGCATCGACCAGGTTGAGCATCAGCCGGTTCCCCCGCCGGGCGACCAGGTGCTCGGGGTGATCCGGCGGCACCGTGCCGAGCGGGGAGTAGGTGACTGCCAGGCAGTGGTAGGGGCTCCGGCAGGCGTGCACCACGCACCAGGTCTCGTGGGCCTCCACCGCGACCTCGTAGTCCTCCTGCGTCCCGATGTAGAGGTTCTGGTAGATCTCGATCATATGCCCCCCTCACCGCGCCTCGAGCGCGTATGCCGCGGCCCCGAGAAGCGGCGCCTGCCCTGCGAGATCCGATACGGCAAGCCGGGGAAGGGCGAGGTAGCGGTCGATGAACGGTTCCATCTGCCGGATCACGATATCTCCGTAGTACCGGGCGAGCGGTCCGTCGAAGACGATCACCTCGGGGTTGTAGGCGACGATGACGGCCGAGATCCCCCGGGCGTTCATCTCCCCGAGCGCCTCCATGAAGGCGAGGGCGACCGGGTCCTCCGCCCTGGCCGCCGTAAAGATCGCCCGGGTTGAGGAGGGGTCGAAGGCCACATGCCGGACGTCGGCCGCCTCCCGCCACGCCGCGAAGAACCCGGGGATGTTCTTTGCAGAGGCGTAGGCCTCCCAGTGGCCAGCAAACCCACACCCGCAGACGAGGTTGTAGCGGGTATCGACGGGGATATGCCCGATCTCCCCGGCGTTCCCGCTCATCCCGAGGAGCAGGCGGCCGTTCACCACCGCACCCCCGCCGATGCCGGTCGAGAGGGTGATGTAGACGACGTTGTCGGAGCCGCGGGCGGCGCCCGCCCACCGTTCGCCGAGGACGCCGGCCCGGGCGCGTTGATCAGGGCGACCGGAAGCCCGAACCGCTCCCGGAGCGGCTCGACGATCTCCACGACCGGGAACGCGATGTTCGGGGAGCCGACGACCCACCCGCGGCCGGGGTCCAGCGGACCGGCCGACGCGACGCCGATGGCCGCGGCTTCCCGCCCCTGCGGCGACGCGAGGAGGGCTTCCACCCGGGCGGCGATCGCGGCGGTGATCACCTCCCCGGATGCTCCTGCAGTCGGCGTCGGGACGGCGTCGTGGGCGAGCAGGGTCGCGTCGGAGTCTACCAGGGCAGCGCGGAGGTTGGTTCCGCCGAGGTCAACGGCAATCACGGTCGTCATATGGGTCACTCCTCTGGATGGCAGGTGCTTCTCTTCTCGGATTACGCGAACCACCGGGATAAACCTTGCTTCCGGCCGGGCCGGCGGATCCGGGAGAGAGACCGCGGCTACAAAAGTAAGGTATATCTACTCCCTGCACCAAGATTTAGGTATACCTAAAAATGATCACCATGGAAAAAACGTTGCTTGATCTGGAACCGGGCATGCAGGGAACCATCGCCCGATTTATCGGGAATCCGGGCTTTGTCCGGAAACTCAGAACCATCGGAATCAGGGAAGGCAAGAACCTCACCGTCGTCACCCGTCACCCCCTCGGCGGTCCGGTGGTGATCGAAGTGGATGGCCGGGAAGTGACGCTCGGCCGGGGAATGGCCGTAAGAGTCGTCGTGGACGTTGCCGCATGAAGACCGTCGTCCTGATGGGCAACCCGAACGTCGGGAAGAGCGGGATCTTCTCGCGGCTGACCGGCACCCGGGTCATCACTTCGAACTACGCCGGGACCACCGTCGACGTCTCCCGCGGGAAGATGCGTCTTCCGGACGGCCCCGCCGCGGTGATAGACGCGCCCGGCACCTACTCCCTCACCCCCACGAATCCGGCCGAAGAGGTCGCCGCGGAGATCCTCGGAGAGGCCGACGTCGTCGTCAACGTCGTCGATTCAACCAACCTGGAGAGGAACCTCTACCTGACCCTCGAGACCCTGGAGCGCGGGGTCCCGGCGGCCGTCGCGCTCAACCTCTGGGACGAGGCCGGGCACCAGGGCATCACGATCGACGTCGCCGGGCTCGAGCGGCTCCTCGGGGTTCCGGTCGTTCCGACCGTGGGGCTTTCCGGGCAGGGAATCCGGGAACTCGTGGAACGGCTCGGCGAGGCACGCCCCTCGGCGACGATACAGCCCATGAGCGAGGAGGAGCGGTGGGTGGCGGTCGGCCGGATCACCGGGGAGGTGCAGACGATCGCCCACCGGCACCCCACCCTCGCCGACCGACTCAGCGAGGCGAGCATCCGGCCGACCAGCGGCCTCTTCATAGCCCTCGCGGTCATCGCCGCCGCGTTCCTGGCGGTCAGGTGGATCGGCGAAGGACTCATATCGTACGTCTTCGAGCCGCTCTTCGACCTCTACACCCCGATCGCCATGAGGGCGAGCGACCTCCTCGGCCCCGGGATCCTGCACGAGATCCTGATCGGGCACCTCATCGACGGCGAGATCGATTACGTCCAGTCGATGGGGCTCCTCACCACCGGGCTCTTCGTTCCATTCGCCATGATACTCCCCTACATCGTGGCGTTCTACCTCGTCCTCTCGATCCTCGAGGATACCGGTTACCTCCCCAGGCTCGCGACGCTGGCCGACACCTTCTTCCACCGGCTCGGGATGCACGGCTACGGCATCATCCCGGTCTTCCTCGGGTTCGGGTGCAACGTGCCGGGGGCGCTCGCCACCCGGGTGCTGGAGACGAAGAAGCAGCGGTTCATCGCCGCCACCCTCATGTCGCTTGCTATCCCGTGCATGGCGCAGATCGCGATGGTCTTCGGGGTTCTCGGGCCGTTCGGCCTGCATTACGTGGTGATGGTCTTTGTGACCCTCGCACTCGTTTACGTCGGCGCAGGCCTGATCCTGAACCGGGTCGTGCCGGGGGAGTGCCCGGAGATATTTTTAGAGATCCCCCCCTACCGGGCGCCGGATCTCCGGGCGACCGCTACAAAGACCTGGATGCGAGTGCGGGGCTTCCTCGGGGAGGCTATCCCCTACCTCTTCCTCGGTATCCTGCTCGTCAACCTGCTCTATTCGGTCGGGTTCCTCGACCTGCTCGCGGCCGCCTTCGCCCCGGTGATAGAGGCCTGGCTCGGTCTCCCTGCCGGAGCGGCCGTCGCGCTCCTGGTCGGGTTCCTCAGAAAGGATCTCGCGGTGGGGATGCTGGTGCCGCTCGGGATGAGCCCGGAGCAGCTCGTGATCGCGGTGACGATGCTCACGATCTACTTCCCGTGCGTGGCGACGTTCGTGGTGCTCCTCCGTGAACTCGGGGCGCGGGGGATGCTCGCCGCCGCAGGCGTGATGGTGACGACAGCCCTCCTCGTCGGGGGCGCGCTGCGGGTGATCCTGATCGGGTTTTAGGAGGAAGAGGAATGCGGAAGAAGACGACAGAGGAGTACATCGAGATCATCTGTCTGCTCGAGAAACAGGAGGGGCGGGCGCAGACCGGCAGGATCGCGGAGGAGATCGATGTGAAACCACCGTCGGTCACGTCGATGCTCCGGAAACTGGAGCAGGAGGGGCTCATCGTCTATGAGTCCTACGCGGGTGCAAGGCTGACCCCGGCAGGGGAGGAAATGGCCCGGGACCTCTGGACGCGGCACCGCACGTTTGCCGACCTGCTGGGACTCCTGGGCGTCACCGGGGAGATTGCAGAGGCCGACGCCTGCCAGTTCGAGCATCACGTGAGCCCGGAGACCCTGGAGCGCCTCAGGCTCTTTCTCGAGTTCCTGAGCAAGAGCCCGGACGGCCGGCGGTGCCTCGCGGCATTCGAGGAGTTCCAGAAACACGAACGGTGAGGCAGGTTCGCGTCAGACGTCCTCCCCCACCATCATGCAGGGATACTTCTCCCGCGGGTACCTGCCCTCTATCGACTCGCGGACGAACTGCTCCCTCGACGGGGCTGCAAGGAGACCGTCGTAGACCTCTTTTGGAACGCCGGCGTAACGGTAGGCGTCGGCGTTCTCGCAGATGATGAGGAGCGCTTTTGTCGTCGGGTCGTAACCGACGGATCGTACGGCGCCGGAACGTCCGGCTGACTGTCGGGACATACGGGCGGGTTGTGGCGGGCGGAGATGATAGCAGTTCCGCCGGGTACCGCCGGAGGTTCCCTCACCCGGCTTTCTCGTATGGGTAGCGCAGCCGGATGAAGTCGCCGAAATACCGCCCCTTCGACCGGGAAGCGAGCATTCCTTCGTAGACGTCGGGCGGCACGCCGACATAGTGGTAGACTCCGCCGCTATGGAACTCGACCTCCAGAACCTCGTCTTCCGGGTCGTAGCCGATCGACTTGATACTGGTAGACTCGACGAGCTGGCGCTGCATGGGCGGGAGTAAAGGGGGTTGTGGGCATAAGAGTTGCGGGGGCATGCACCGCGATCGGGCGGAGGGTCTATGCCGCCACGGTGAAGGCCGCGAACGCCGCGAGCGCGAGAAGGGTGAGAAACACGAGCACCCCGACCGTCCAGGCGGCCATGAAGAGAACGACCGAGGCGAAGCGCATCTCGCGGAACGGGACGGCACCCTCGTTCATCCGGCGTGCGGTCGCCCGGGCGTCGTAGATCCCGAATATCCAGATGACCGCCCCGGGGATGAGCATCACGAGAAGCCCCGCGAGCACCCCAAAAAGCACCAGGATACCCTTGCCGGTCTCTCCGTTATAGACCTGTCCGAGCCCCGGGAAGAGGAGGGAGAGACCTGCCGCAAAGACCGGGTTCTTCTCCTCCCGCACCGGGTCATTCCCTTCCGTCATGGTTGTACTTACCGTGCTCGCCGGGAAAAGAAGGAGGTTTCGGCTCGTCCGCCTCACGCCTCCGTCAGGCTCATAACCTCGCGAAGCTACCTCCCTCCGGGGAGACCCACATGGCACGAAGAGACGTAACATCGGAAGAAGCAAGGGCGATGGGCGAGCAGCTCGGCATCACCTGGGAGGAGTTCGACGTCGAACAGTTCCGGCGCGGCATGGTCGTGGAACTCGAGCACGGCCTCCGCGATCCGGCGACGAACGTCACCGACGACGACCTCTTCCTGACGGCAAAGATAGCGCTTGCGCACTTGAACGAGTTTCCGGACTACTACGACCGGCTCGAGGAGATGGAAGAAGAAGCGGAGGCCTACTGGGAGGAGCGAAAAGCGCAGGCGCAATAACGCCTGACGATTGTGCCCGGCGGGAGCAATGCACAACAACTATTGCCTGCCCGCTGAAACGGTAAACCATGGATCGGAGCTCGAGGGAGAACTGGATCAGGATTCGGCAACGTCGGGTCATCGACGGAAGGGAATACTACGCCGACCGGCTCTACGAGACCCAGCAGGCTGCAAAGACGCATGCCCAGCAACTGGAACGCCGGGGAGATGACGCACTCGTACTCGGGTCCGCCACCGAGGGCGGGCACCGGGGCTATGCCGTCTTTGTCGAGAAATAAGGCCCCAAACAGCCGACCGGCTCTCCGGTGAAAACGGTCATTCCAAACAGGCGGGGCGACAACAGAGTGGGGGGCGAACCCCGTCCACATTCCCCATTACTCCATCAGCGGGAGGGGTAAATATAATCCCCGTACCGCAGGAGCTCGTGGATTGAACCTCCCGGTTCAATGCTCCGGGGATCCCCGGGTTGGCGGATCATTACACCGCTCCCGCCAATCGTCACGGAGGATCCCCCAGACCTCGACGTCCTCAAAGACCCCCCACTTCCTCGCGTGCTCCCGGAGGTGCGCCTCGTGCACCATCCCGCACTTCTCCATTACCCGGCCGGATGCGGGGTTGCGGGAGAAGTGCATGGCATGGATCCGGTGCAGCCCGAGGGCGGAGAACCCGTACTCGATCACCGCACGGACGGCTTCGGTGGCATACCCTTTGCCCCAGCAGGACTTCGCAACCCAGAACCCGAGTTCGCCGCGGGCGTGAGCGGTCTCGATCCGAAGACGGGCGCCGCCGATAAGAGCTCCATCCCGAGCAAGGGTGACGGCGAAAGCCGCGCCCTCACCGCGCTCGGTGCCTTCACTAAGGGAGGCGATCCAGATCTCGGCAAGGCCGTCCGGATACGGGTAGGGGAGAAGGGTCGTCGCGGAGACGGCGTAGTCTCCGCAAAGCCGCTGCACGGCACTGGCATCTGCCAGGGTATACGGCCGCAGGAGCAGGCGGTCGGTTGCGAGGACGGGAGGTTGATCCATGAACATACCTCCATGGCGCCGATCGGATATAAGTCCTGCCGCGCCGCGCCCCGGCCTCCGGGGAGGGGAGAGGAAGAGAACCGGCAGGAACCGTCCCGCGGTTTTTGGGCCCGCACGAAGCCTGCCCTGTTTATATCTTGAGGTTCCATCCGCTCCTTTTTCGCGGAGTTCCGGGAATTGTCGGCCCCCGGACGAGCCCGTTTTCGATAAGAGTTTCTAATAAACTCCCTATTTGCAAACCAGCAACCTTTATTAATTTTTGTTCTGTATTCCATCTTGCATGATCAAAGTCGCGATCAACGGGTACGGCACCATCGGCAAACGGGTCGCCGATGCGGTCGCCGCACAGCCCGATATGGAAGTCATCGGGGTTTCTAAGACGAGCGTCTCCGCCGAGGCATACATCGCGAAAGAGCGCGGGTACCCCCTCTACATCGCGGACCTCGGGAAGAAGCCGGCGTTCGAGAAGGCCGGGATCGAGGTCGCCGGCGACGTCGACGCGATGCTCAAGGCCGCCGATATCGTCGTGGACGCCACCCCCGGCGGCGTCGGGGAGAAGAACCGGTCGATCTACGAGAAACTCGGCAAGAAAGCAATCTTTCAGGGCGGCGAGGACCACGGGGTCGCCGGATTCTCCTTCAACGCCCACGCGAACTACAAAGAGGCCGAAGGCAAGCAGTTCGCCCGGGTCGTCTCGTGCAACACCACCGGGCTCGTCCGGGTCATCCATGCGATGGACCAGGCTTTCGGCGTCGAGCGGGTCCGGGCGGTGATGGTCCGGCGCGGAGCGGACCCCGACGACGTGAAAAAGGGGCCGATCGACGCGATCGTCCTCAACCCGGCGTCCATCCCGAGCCACCACGGCCCCGACGTCCAGACCGTCCTCCCGCACATAAACATCGTCACCCTCGCGATGATCGTCCCGACGACGTTTATGCACATGCACAGCATCCAGATGGACCTGAAGAAGGAGACCACCCGCGAGGAGGTGCTGAAGGTCTTTGAGAACCACAGCCGGATCGGGCTCGTCCGCAAGGCCATGGGGATCAAGAGCAACGCCCAGCTCCGGGAGTACACCCAGGATCTCGGCCGGCCGCGGACGGATCTCTGGGAGAACGGGGTCTTCGAGGAGTCGGTCTCGATCCTCGACGGCAAAGAGTTCTACTGCTTCCAGGCCATCCACCAGGAGGCCGACGTCGTCCCCGAGAACATCGACTGCATCCGCGCCCTGATGGGAACGGTGAAGGATCCGCAGGAGTCCATCCGGATGACCAACGAAGCGCTCGGTCTCGTCGCTATCGGGTGAATGGAGAGCGGGGGAGGAGAGAGCACTCTCCTTGAGGTCTTCTTATAAAGACCTCCGAACCTTCGGCATACCCTAATCGAAGCACTTGCCTTGAAGCCCGCGCAGAAGGGTGAAACGGCTTTCCATTGGGTATCGCCGCGGGGGGAGGGTCCGGGAGGGGGTGTCCCCCTCCCGGTAGCGATGTTTTAGGACAATTTCCTTTGCAAACGATTTTCCTGAGGGCGGCAACCCTCAAGCACCGGGAGGCCGGGACACCCCCACCGCCCGCGCTTCGCGCTCCTCCCGCCCCCCATGGGGGCGGGCAGTGCGTGGCGATACCCCCATCAAGAGTTGATCGCTAAGCTCAACGAGAGGAGGGTTTATAGATGGACGCCGCCAAGACCGCCATTCCAGCAAGTCCCGCTAGGAGCAGCCCAACCATGATAGCAGCGCCCATATCTTGAGCGGGCTGTGCCTCTGACGACAGCAATATTTTCGCCGTTGCAAAGAGAACTGCAAAGGCAAAGACACCCTTTACACCATCTATAACCAGATTTCCGAAGGAGGACATTTTTATTCCTTTGTTACGAGTATGATATTCTGATAGCCGTACAGAGGCGACTCGGCTAAGTTCGTTGAGCAATTCGTGAGGTGGCAGGTCGCCAACGAAACTACCACCACTAGTTCACAGCACGTCCTGAATATAATCTATATATTTAAGGGGATAATCTATAT
>NZ_JMIO01000023.1 GCF_000691865.1 Methanoculleus sp. MH98A
GTCGATCTTGCGCTTGAGCGGTTTGATGGCCGCATAGTGCTTCCGGAGAAACGCCGGATCGTAGCAGAGGATCACCATGCTCTTCTTTACCCGGCGGAAGAGCGAGGAGAGATGGTTCTCGATCGCCCAGCCGCTCCTGAGGATGAAGAACGAATCGGGAGGGAGACGCGGTTTGACCGAGAGGCTCTTTAACACCTCGCGGGTCTCGTCGAGAGTCCGGACGTAATCTTCTTTGAGCCGGTCGAAGACCACGTCGATCTCGAGCACGTAATAGGAGGTAGGGGATCCTTCTTCAACTGCGATGAAGCCCCGCTGGGCCAGGTCGTTTAAGATCTCGTAGATCCGTCCCCGGGGAACCCCGCTTGCTTCGTGGATGTCTCGTGCGGTTGCCTTCTGCAGCCCGACGAGCGTGGAGTAGACGCTTGCCTCGTATTCGTTCATCCCGAGAGCCCGGAGCCCGGGAACTATTTCGGCAACCATTGCACCTCTATTTGGTTGCAACACACTTATGGTTTGCGGGAGAGACGGATAGATCAGCGAGAGAGGGTTCAACTCTCCTCGCAAGACTGCCCTTCACCGGAGCAGCCCCCTGCCGGAGGCCGGAACCATGCCGCCAGCGATCCGGTTCCGTGCAAAACGTGCCGGAAAGCCCGGTCGGTTCGAAGAAGGCCGTTTTGGCAAGGACAAACGAGAGCAGCATAGAAGAGCGATACCACCTGAACACGATGCTCGGATGTATCCACCCTCCGAAAGCCGGGAGAACCGTCATCAGCATGCCCCGGAAACGTATCCGGCGGCAACGGTTGGCCGGGGCTCGGGCGCGGCTGAGTCATCGCCCGAACAGCCCGTCCCCCGGTGCACCTCTCCGACAGGGGAGATTGTCGTCAGTAGCCGGCAAGGAGCGCGGTGGTCTTGCCGATGCCCGGTTTTTCTGCGAACTGCTGGCTGTTAATCCTGCGGGGATACTCGTAGTAGCCGGTAGCGTTTCGCCGCGAACAAGAGATCCCTCTATCCTGGGGTGAGCACCGAGAACGGGTCGTTCCCGGAGAAGGTTGCCTCTTCAAAGATGGCGTTCCTGACCTCGACGGTCATCTTGCGCATGCATCGTGTGGGACGTCGGCCGTATAGATACCGTACATATACGGGAGAACCTTGAATCCGCGGACAATCCAATACTGATCGGTATGAGAGACGCACGAGAACCGGCTGCGGGAAACCCTGCCGGGAAAACGGACTCCGGTTCCGGTCCCCGCCCGAGTTGCAGCAGGTTCATATCCTGTCCCTCAAAAACACTACCTCCAGCAGACGAACCATTTATAACGAGGAGAGACGTGAACTGCGCAACCACCTGCAACACCGGGTCCTGCCGTGGATCCCGAGAGCCACCGTGCACAAGAGCAATTTGCCGCAAAACATCCCGCAAAGAGCCATATATCGAGGAGACCGACCAGGTCTGGATCGAGGCGGGGTTCGTCCCTCCACAGGACTGCCGGCGAGCCGTAGCCCTGCTGCACCGTTTCGCCATGGACGAAGACCCCGCAGCATCCCTGCTCTCGTCCGTTCTCACGATGACGGCTAAATCCGGGAAGGACGGCCGCGGCTACCGGATCCTCGACCCCGTAAAACTCCGGCGCACAGCAGAGGACTGCGGGATCGAGCCCGGCAACAGCAGCGACGGCGAGATTGCTCACGCGGTGACCATGGCGATCATCGGTGAGTACGGGGAAACGGCGGTGGAGGAGCACGCATGAAAAACCCCTACGAGTGGCTCGCTGCCGCCATCAACAACCACACCTGGACCGTCGCCGGGGTTGCCGCGGCCATATTCATCCTGGCATGCTTCGGGCTCTCGATGGTCTCGATGGAGACCAGCGACGACGCCTACCTCGACAAGAGCACACCCCGCGGCGCGCTCCTGAACCACTACGTCGAGACCTACGGCTCCGACGCAATCATGCTCATCTACGAGACGGATAGCGTCAGGAGTACCGAGATCCTCAGGTATATCGACCATCTCCAGGAAGACCTCAGGAACGAGCGTTACGTCGACGAGGTCTCCGGCGTCGTCGATCTCCTGAAACAGGCCAACGGCGGCACCCTGCCGTCGTCCACAGCGGAGATCGACGCGATCATCGGACAGGCCCCGCCGGAGATGGTGGAGAGGATGCTGCCCTCGGACCTGATGACGATCAGCGTCATCAACCTCGAAGCGGGCGTCACGATGGACGCCCAGCAGCAGGTTCTCAATAACATCAGGTCCGTCATTGCCATATCGGAGCCCCCGCCCGGCCTCACAGTCACCGTCTCAGGAAACCCGGCTTTCGCTCAGGAGATGGGCGAGGCAATGGGATCCGAGACGGGCATGCTGATCCTGGTGGCCATGGTCCTGATGGTCCTCGCGGTGACGTTCCTCTTCTCCCACGTCCGCTACCGCCTGCTCCCGGTCGGGATCGTGGCCGTCGGGCTGATCATGACCTTCGGGTTCATGGGCCTCTTCGGCATTCCCATCAGCATGGTGGTGGTCGGAGCGTTCCCGGTCCTGATCGGGATCGGGATCGACTACGCAATTCAACTCCACGCACGGTTCGACGAGGAGATCCGGCACGGCACGATCCCACAGGCCGTCTGGGCCACCGTTACGCAGATGGGGCCGTCGATCCTGATCGCGATGTCGGCGACGGCGCTCGGGTTCATCGCGATGTTCTTTGCGCCGGTGCCCATGGTGGCCGACTTCGGGATGGTCTGCACCATCGGGGTCGTCTCCTGCTATGTCGCGGCGCTCATCATCGTCCCGGTCGTTGCAATCGTCACCCGCTACCGGCCGAGGAAGGAGGACGCGGCCCCCGGGTCCGCCCCGGCATCAGGGGAATCCCTCATCGAGCGGTACGACCGCCTCCTCGGCAGGCTCGCCTACA
Source organism: Methanoculleus sp. MH98A (assembly GCF_000691865.1). GTDB lineage: Archaea > Halobacteriota > Methanomicrobia > Methanomicrobiales > Methanoculleaceae > Methanoculleus. The sequence continues at coordinate 2,916 of NZ_JMIO01000023.1, forward strand.
CCGTCGCGAAATACCCGATCCCGGTCATCCTGATCTTTGCGACGGTCGCGGCAGGGGGATTCTATCTCGACCAGAGCGTTCCCGTCAGTGCGGACGAAAAGACCTTCGTCCCCGGCGATATGCCCGCCCTTCTCTCCCTCGAGAAACTTACCCGGGTCATGGGATCGACAAGCACCATCCCGGTCGTCGTGCTCGCGGACGACGTCCTCTCCCCGGAGACGCTTGCCTGGATAGATCAGTTCGGGGTCTACGAGCAGGAGCATAACGACAAGATCACGGGCGTCACGAGTGTCGCGACCCTGATCCGGGAGTACAACGGCGGGACGCTCCCCTCGACCGAGAGGGAGGTCAACAATGTTACTGCCCGGATCCCGGAGGAGACCCTCTCCCGTTACCTCAACGGGAACCTGGAGGCGGTGCTCGAGTTCTCGACGGTCGACATGGAGATGAGCGTCGCCCGCGACCTCGTCGGGAGGATACAGGACGACGTTGCGTGGAACAACCCGCCAGCCGGCGTGACGGTGAAGATCACCGGCCAGATGGAGATGTTCGCCGCCGTCATGGACGACATCAGCGATTCAAGGGTGTATATGACCGTGCTCGGGTTTGCCTTCATCCTCGGGTTCCTGATCCTCGTCTACCGGAAGTTCGGCGCCGTCTCGCCGGTCATCCCGATCGTCTTCATCGTGGGGTGGAACGGCGCGATCATGTACCTCCTCGGCCTCGAATACACGCCGCTGACCGCCGTCCTCGGGTCGATGACGATCGGCGTCGCGTCCGAGTACACCATCCTGATCATGGAGCGGTGCGAGGAGGAACTCAGCCAGGGCATGGAGTTCCTCGACGCTGTCCAGACCGCCGTCCAGAAGATCGGGACGGCCATCACGGTCTCCGGGCTGACGACGGTCTTCGGGTTCTCGGCGCTCACCTTCTCGACCTTCAACATCATCAGCAACTTCGGGATCGTGACGGTCATATCGGTAGGGTTCTCGCTCGTGGGGGCAATCGTCGTCATGCCGGCGATTCTTGCCCTGATGTACCGCTACACCGGGCGCTCCCGCGCTGTAGCGGCGGCCGGGGTCCCGGAGTAAACCCCTCCGTCACCCCCACGACCCGGGAGGCGGCAGGGGCATCAAGGTTTATATAGTACGGGCCATATCCTTCCCCCGGTGATATACCGTGACAAATGGAGATCTCTCGGCTCAGGTGTTTGAGCCGGTTGAAGAACTGGCTCGTAATGTTATTCTGTTTCTGCCAAACCTCATTGCAGCAATCGTCATCCTCATCATCGGCTGGATCCTCGGGCGTATCCTTGGAAGAGTTGTTTCCGAAGTTCTCGACAGAATCGGCGTCGACGACGCGCTCCGGAAGACATCGGTCGGCCAGCAGATCGAACGTTCCACGATGAACATAAGCCGCCTTTTCGACGTCATCGTCCGCTGGTTCATCTACCTCATCGCAATCCTCACAGCGGTCAGCGTCCTGCAGATCCCGGCTCTGACAACGGCGGTTGCGGCCATCGTGGCTTACATCCCGAACGTCGTCGCGTTCCTCGTCATCCTGATCGCCGGATTCATCCTGATCGACTGGCTGATAGACATCCTCCAGAACATGGGGGAGGTACAGAGCATCCAGGGCTTCGGGCTGATCACGATGCTGCTACGGGCGTTCCTTTACTTCGTCGTCGCCATCCTCGCACTCCAGCAGCTCATGCTCGACCTCTCGATCATCTATGTCTTCGTCGTCCCGATCGCCTGGGGAGTCGGGATCGGCATCGGTGCGGCAATCGCCATCATCATCGGGCTCGGCATGCGCGACCGGGCGCCGGAACTCATGGACCAGTTGATAGGCAAAGTGAGAAAAGAATAATCCTTTTTTGGCGGGCTTACAACCCGCCGAACTTCTGCACATGCTCCCGGGCCCGGCGGCGGCGAGGATCTTCGCCTCCTCCGGGAGCGTTGCGGCCGTAGTGCCGCCGATCCTCTCCAACCGGGCAGACTTTTATGCAGATGCCGCAGGGCGAGATGTGGCGCCGGGCGAGTTCGGCGCTGTTCTCCGCGCAGGCAGCCTTGTCGGTGAGTCCCTCGGGGTAATCCCGCTCGTCGAGCGCGCCTGCGGGACAGGCCTCGACGCAGAGCATGCACCGGGTGCAGAGGTTCTCCGCGAGCAGCGGATCGGGCGGGAGGTCCGCGGCGGTGATGACCGAGCCGAACCTGACCCGGGGGCCGTACTCCGGCGTGAGGAGCGTGTTGTTCACGCCGAAAGTCCCGAGCCCCGCGAGGAGGGCGGCGTGGCGGTGCGAGAAGAAGGCGACGGGGTTTTCCCGGAGCACCTCGATGCTCCCGTAGCCGTCCCGGGGGACGAAGACCGAGGGGTAACCCTCGTCATTGAGGAAGGAGGCGAGCCGGTAGGTGTACTGGTCGAGCAGGGTGTTGACGGTCTTATAGAGTTCGTGATAGTAGATGGAGGGAGAGGTTTCGAGCACCGGGAGGTGAACCGGGAGGCCGATGACGACCACCGATCGGCCCTCGGGAAAGATCGACTGCGGGTAGAACTCCTCCGGCATCCAGGGTTGGAACGGGGGGTTCTCCCACCGGTCCGTGCTCGCGATCCCGACGAGCGGGATTTCCATCCTCCGGCACCGCTCGAGGAGGGCCGCCTTCAGGTCGCTGTTCATGGGTATCGATCTCTTGCGTGCGGCGGGAAAAAATCTTCCTGCCTGCCTGCCCGGGGATCAGAACGCCAGGCGAACGAGCCCCATCGTCGCCGCCATGACCACGAGGATCGCGATTGCCCACCCGGCGAGCATGCAGAGGAGAGAGACCCGCCGCGGGTACTGGAAGGCCCACGCGACGACGGGGGTCCCGTAGAGGGCAATCCCGGGGATCCAGATGACCGGGATCAGCATCAGGGCGCCGTAGCGCTTCAGGTAATCGATACTCCCTGTCTTTGCATCGATCTTCGATAAAAGTCCCTGGACCATCCGGGAACGCCCGGCAAAGAGGTCGCAGACCTCGAGGATGCCGACCAGGACGGCAGCGGCCACCGACGTCAGGAAGACCAGGACGACCACCGGGTGCATCCCGAGCGAGAGGGCGACGACGGCCGCGGCCGCCTGGAGGAGGAGGGTCGATCCGATAAGGGCCAGGACCGCCGCGGGGGACACACCGAAGGCGGAGCCGAGGAGGAGCGGAACGGCCAGGAGGAAGAGGAGCACGAACGCAACGGCTCGTGCAACCCGGAACCGGCAGGTGTCCTGGGAGAGAGCCCGCCCGCATGCCTCGACGGCGGCAACCCTGATCATATCGTATCCTCTGTAGTCCTCCGGGTAGATGAACCTGCGCATCCGCCCGGCGGGAGGGACGGCGGTGCAGAAAAGCGAGGTTTTTATCCCGGGCTGACCTACACCCACGCATATGAGCGAGACTGAAGGTCGCTTTGAACAGGGGCGGTGGGTCGTCGACCCCGCCCCCGCACCGGAGGAGGAACCGGCACCGGAGGCTGAACCGGCAGTGGCCGCCCCTACCGTCGAGAAGCGGGTGCAGGAGGCATCGGAGTCGGTCCGGAAGGCGGTCAACGACGTGGTGAACGCAGGCCAGCACCTCTTCGGAACGCCCGAGGGGCACGAGCATATCCAGCAGGCGGCACGGAAGGCCGGCGAGGATCTCGAACGGGCGATCAGCGCCTGGGCGGAGTCCGCACGGCGGGCCCTGCAGAGAGAGAAAGGTAGTCCCTGACGCGGGCGACGACCTCGGGGTTTCTCGGCAGCATGGTGTGGCAGTAGAGCTCCGGGTGCCGGGCCAGGTTGCCGGGGTCCGCGGGGAGTACGTCCACCCCTGCACCCGGGAGGTGCGAGTCGGAGTGGGGAACGATGCCGTCGCCGGCATACGTCGTCCGCCACCCGCCGTCCGGGGCGAACTCCCAGGTTTTGCCGACGAAGGCCGGGAAGAATGCCGGGGTCTCGGTGAGGTTCGCGCCGAGGACGATCCGGTAGGCGATGTCGTCGCGGGTTCCGGCACGGCGGAGCGCCGCCACGGTCCTGCTCCGGGGGCGGAACTCCTGGACGATGGTGTCCTCCCGGGGGTCGTAGTCTTCCGGCACGAACACCCCGATAAGCCGCCGGATCACCTCCGGGCCGTGTTCGGGGTCGTTGAAGAGTTCGGCCATGGCCGAGCCGTTGTTCGGGGGGCCGATCCCGACGAGCTGCCGGACGTCCTCCTCCCGTGCATTGCCGTCGAGGGCTTCGAGGAGGTACCGGGCGATGCATGTCCCCATCGAGTGGCAGACGATGTCGACCGGGCCGCCGTACCCGGTCTCCTTCCTTTTTGCGTGGATGTAGTCCTGGAGAGCGAGGGCGATCGTCTCCGTCCCGGCGCCCTGCATCGCCGTATGGTCGAAGTTCCAGAAGGGCACACCGGCCCCGGAAAGCGCCGGGGCGAGACGGTTCCAGATGCCGGGATGGCTCCGCCACCCGTGGACCAGGACGGCCGGGCACCGGTGGTTCATCGGGATGGTACCACGCCTCCTCCGGGCAAACAGGGGTTCATTCATTCATGATCCGATGCTCAGCACGATGTAGGTTTCGGCAGGCCGCTATCCAACCACCATCTTATTCGCTTTCAGGAAGAAGCCCGGCGGCATCGGGTCATCGAGTTCCCAGGTAATGCTCATCGGCCGGCTCCCCTCGTGGGAGACGTACCGGGCGGTGCCGAGGAAGAGATACGGTTGCGTGACGCCGTCGACCTTGTTGTACTCGCGGACGAAGAGAAGGACCCTGCTCCCCCGCCGTTCATGCTCGATATAGCGCCGGCCGGTCGGCGAAGACGCCGAAGTGGTGCTCTGGGACTGCCAGTGGAAGAGGTCCTCGTTGACCGCGTAGTCTTTGTACATCGTTGTGGGCGAGTAGTGCTCCTCGGTCTTATTCAGGGTGACCAGGAACACATCGGCCTTCTTATCCTCCAGGTACACAACCCCCTCCCGGCTGCCGCCTGCCGGTTTCCAGGTCAGGGTATAGTGGCCGAGTGCTGCAAAAGCCTGGGCCCGGGTGTACGTAGCGTGGAGTTCAAGGGCGTTCTCGAAACCAAGGTCGACAGGTTTTGGGAGGAACTCGATATGTGCCCCGTTATACTCAAGGAGGTCGCAGATCTCACGCCGGATCTCATCATATGCGAAGAGATCGGAGAAGATCTCTTCAATACCCATATTCTCGTCACGAAGAGGTACATCGCTGAGCGAGTAGTAGAAGAGTGCCAGTATGCTCTTCTCGCGGTCCGAGAGAGCCGCCGGCGAGTAATGGCAGGGGTCGGAGAGCGCAGCTCTGATGAGGCGGATTGCTTCCGGGGAATTCAGTGTCGCCAGTCTAATTGCGGCGGTCCTGGGGAAGAGGCGTTCATCCGCGTAGGTCCCCGGGTATACGCCCGCCTCTGCGGCCAACGAACAGAACGTGCCCCTTCGGTAAACATCGAGAGGCTGCAGGCTGTAACGCTGGAGGAATTTCTTGAAACTGAGGGGTTCGCCGGTCTCATCTTCGAACGAACGGATCTTGCGGATGAGCGTGGCCCGATTCGTTATGTTTGCCCTGATGTTTGCAAGAACCCTTTCCCGGGCCTTCTCCTCGAAGTGGATATAACAGCCCTTCGGAAGCGAATAAGAGTCACGAGAGACCTGTTCTACCAGGGTTTTCCCGCCAGGAGAGAGAAGCGCTGCAATCCTCTCACCGAACGGGAAGTTTTTGTTGTGATTGCCAACAAAGTCAAGGACCGTCAGGCACTCTTTCCCGTCCGAGAGGCGGAGCCCTCGTCCAAATTGTTGGATAAAGACTGTGAGGCTCTCGGTGGGACGGAGGAAGAGGATGGTGTTCACCTCGGGGATATCAACGCCTTCGTTGTAGAGGTCGACGACGAAGATGAAGTGGATCTCCCGGGTGACCAGCCGCTTCTGGATGGTGGAACGTTCTTCCCGTGAACTTCCGGCGTGAAGACAGGCCGCAGGGATACCCGCCTCCCGGAACGCTGCAGCCATGTATTCAGCGTGCTCAACGGAGACGCAGAACCCGAGCCCGATGATGTCGTGGAGATCGGTCGTGTAGTCCTGCACAGCCCTGATGATCAGGTCTGCCCGCTGCTGGTTCCCGGTGTAGAGCCTGGAGAGCTCGGCGGGATCATAGGTTCCTCGCTTCCAGGGCACGGTATCGAGGTCGACGACATCGGTGACACCGAAGTAATGAAATGGGGCGAGCAGTTTTCGGTTGATTGCCTCAGGAAGCCGGATCTCAGCAGAGATCTTTTCGTTGAAATACTCGAGGATGTCAAGATTGTCCATGCGTTCCGGTGTCGCGGTGAGTCCAAGGAGGACCTTCGGGGTGTAGTGAGTGAGCAGCCTCTGGTACGAGGGCGCAGCGGCATGATGGAACTCGTCGACGATGATCATGTCGTAATAGTCCGGGGGTGTGATCATCGGGAGGTTTCTGCTGTTCAGGCTCTGGATTGAGGTGAAGAGATGCTCGATTTGCGCAGGCTCGTTCCCTCCGACCAGAAGATCCCCAAAGTTCTGGTCCTTAAGAACTCCCCGGAAGACCTGGAGGCTCTGTTTCAGGATTTCCTCACGGTGAGCAACGAAGAGCAGACGGGGATATCCCCCCGGCCTCTGGACGAGGCTTTTGTAATCAAACGCAGATATGACCGTCTTCCCCGTCCCGGTTGCGGCGACTATGAGATTCCTGTAGTTGTTGTGCAGTTCCCGCTCCGCCTTCAGCCGCTCGAGGATCTCTTTCTGGTAATAATAGGGCCTGATATCGAAGACCGGGCGGAGATCAATCTCGCTCCGCCTCTCCTTTGAGAGGGCACGCTGCAACCGCTCCCGGCTCTCCGGCGTGTATTCGATGAACTCCGGATCTTTCCAGTAGGTCTCAAACGTCTTCTCGATCCTCTGGATGATGTCATATGAGTCCTGCTCGGTGACCTTGACGTTCCACTCAAGGCCGCTCGTTATCGCGGGGTTCGAGAGGTTAGATGACCCGATATAGGATGTGGAGAAGCCGTTGTTCCTGTGGAACGTGTAGGTCTTCGCGTGGAGCCGGGTTCTGTCGGTATCATAGGATATCCGGACAGTGGTGTTCCGAAG
>NZ_JMIO01000024.1 GCF_000691865.1 Methanoculleus sp. MH98A
AAATATCCATGTGCGAGATCACGTCGACCACACGGGCCGTCGCACCCTTCGCGGGTGCGTGGATTGAAATGAGCATTTTGAGAAACGCCGGCGACGCCCGGGCCGTCGCACCCTTCGCGGGTGCGTGGATTGAAATTACGACGAGCGGTTCCCGGGCGTAGCACTGATCCGTCGCACCCTTCGCGGGTGCGTGGATTGAAATCACCGCGATCGATTCTGCCCTGAACCGCCTGGAGGAGTCGTCGCACCCTTCGCGGGTGCGTGGATTGAAATACTCTCGCCGGCGCGATTCACAGCGTGACCGTGCGTGTCGCACCCTTCGCGGGTGCGTGGATTGAAATTCGACCTACATCGAGACGGAGGCCGGGGTCTATGCGTCGCACCCTTCGCGGGTGCGTGGATTGAAATGTGCCCTGAATGCCCCAACCCACCCTCAAGGGCACGTCGCACCCTTCGCGGGTGCGTGGATTGAAATAGGGACATTGTGCTATCACCCTAAAATTGCCATTGTCGCACCCTTCGCGGGTGCGTGGATTGAAATCGGATCTCCTCCCGGGAGACGTCCCTGCCGTAGAGTCGCACCCTTCGCGGGTGCGTGGATTGAAATTGTGCTCCTGCAGGGCCTGCAGGGCCGCCAGGTCGCCGTCGCACCCTTCGCGGGTGCGTGGATTGAAATCGCCAGCCGGCTTTTGGCCATCCCGCTCTCGAGGTCGCACCCTTCGCGGGTGCGTGGATTGAAATAACCGGGGCTATTTCGTGCTCCGTCGAAATGATGGTCGCACCCTTCGCGGGTGCGTGGATTGAAATTGGATCTGAAATAGTGATGACAATTCCCGATAGTGCAGTCGCACCCTTCGCGGGTGCGTGGATTGAAATTCAGCGAGTGAGACGGCCTCGCGGAGATACCGCACGTCGCACCCTTCGCGGGTGCGTGGATTGAAATACGGAGATGGAGGGCTACCTGCGAGCCTGCGACTTGTCGCACCCTTCGCGGGTGCGTGGATTGAAATAATCCCTACGAGTCGTCAGAATCCTGCGTTGTCCGTCGCACCCTTCGCGGGTGCGTGGATTGAAATTCGATCTAGGGCTTGGCGAGAAACCGTGCACGTGGTGTCGCACCCTTCGCGGGTGCGTGGATTGAAATTGCGAGCAGCCGTATTTCGTCCTCAAAGCATGAGGTCGCACCCTTCGCGGGTGCGTGGATTGAAATACGGAGCCCTCGGAGCACCCGATCTCCTCGGCGAGTCGCACCCTTCGCGGGTGCGTGGATTGAAATTTCAAATGGCGTATAAACACAACGTCTGATAAAGTCGCACCCTTCGCGGGTGCGTGGATTGAAATCTGTACCTGGGCCTGTCATACATGCGCACCGGCGGTCGCACCCTTCGCGGGTGCGTGGATTGAAATGTCTTCGGGGTCATCGCCTGGGCGATCGTCGTATCGTCGCACCCTTCGCGGGTGCGTGGATTGAAATACCGACGAGGAAGTTGAAAATATCAACAGGTATCAGTCGCACCCTTCGCGGGTGCGTGGATTGAAATCCGCAGGTTAGCGGGTGGAATTTGCCGGATTGCGTCGCACCCTTCGCGGGTGCGTGGATTGAAATCCTGATTGAGAAGGCCACCAACGAGCAAAAAGGAGTCGCACCCTTCGCGGGTGCGTGGATTGAAATGTCCGGATCCCTGCGGTATCCTCGGACGCGGATAGTCGCACCCTTCGCGGGTGCGTGGATTGAAATTCGTCATACTCGACGTGATAGGTCCGGGCGATCGCGTCGCACCCTTCGCGGGTGCGTGGATTGAAATGGGATACTCCTCCTGCGCACCGACCTCCGGAAGCGTCGCACCCTTCGCGGGTGCGTGGATTGAAATGATGAGGCGCAGATCCGGCGGATCGTCGCAGACGAGTCGCACCCTTCGCGGGTGCGTGGATTGAAATTCGGAGCACCGCGATGTTCGAACACTTGATCCCGTCGCACCCTTCGCGGGTGCGTGGATTGAAATTTATGCACTCATTTGGTAGAGCGCAGCCTTGGTAAGTCGCACCCTTCGCGGGTGCGTGGATTGAAATAGCCGGGCACGGGTGATCGATGATCGCCAGGATCGTCGCACCCTTCGCGGGTGCGTGGATTGAAATCACGCGCCCGGGCGCCGGTAGCGCCGCGTCCACGGTCGCACCCTTCGCGGGTGCGTGGATTGAAATTGAGACTTGCACAGAAGGATAATGCGGTGAAACGAGGTCGCACCCTTCGCGGGTGCGTGGATTGAAATGCCCTCAGCAACAACCCCCAGGTCGCCCCTGAGGTTGTCGCACCCTTCGCGGGTGCGTGGATTGAAATCGGTGGAACGTAGTTGAGGCATTTTCGGCACATCCAGTCGCACCCTTCGCGGGTGCGTGGATTGAAATACCACGGCCTCTTCGGGGTCCTCGCCCGTGCCGGGTCGCACCCTTCGCGGGTGCGTGGATTGAAATATACCGTCACCTGTTCCTGATGCTCCACATCATCGTTGTCGCACCCTTCGCGGGTGCGTGGATTGAAATTGGGCTGATATGTTCTCCTGCTCTGCGATCGCTTGTCGCACCCTTCGCGGGTGCGTGGATTGAAATTTCGGCGTGGTGAGTGTGACGGACGCGTCCTGCCGTCGCACCCTTCGCGGGTGCGTGGATTGAAATAAGCCGAAACGCTACGCGGACATCCTGCCGGAGAAGTCGCACCCTTCGCGGGTGCGTGGATTGAAATCACGAGGGGGGCCGGATCTACGTGATGCCCACGGAGGTCGCACCCTTCGCGGGTGCGTGGATTGAAATACGGCGACTAAAGCAGCGAACGCGGTCGCACTCGGTCGCACCCTTCGCGGGTGCGTGGATTGAAATAAGTTCTCCTGGGAGGCGTTTATCAACGACGACCTCGTCGCACCCTTCGCGGGTGCGTGGATTGAAATGGGGAGATCTTATCCGAGGAGCGAGCCGGCGACCTCGTCGCACCCTTCGCGGGTGCGTGAGTTGAAGTGCCTTCAAGCAGCACTACTATGTAGAAACTTTCGTGTCACACCCTCAAGGGTGTGTGGATTGAAATCATACCCTATTATCTGCCGTGTGGGCGTGGTCGAAAGCCACATCTCTCAAGGGTGTGCGCTTGAAACCATCAGACTTTCTGCCCATCGGCCTGCACTAATCTCAATCATATCTCTCGGGTTGTGTAGTTACTATGTGCGGGATGATCCAGGGGGCACCACACAGGCGCCACATCCCCATAGGCAGGTTGAGTGAATACATAATCGCCGCATGCCCAATTCCTGAACACATCGCCACACCCTTCACGGGTGCGTGGGTGGATGTGTAGAGCCGCCGGGCGGTGATCGCGTCGTTGTCGCACCGTTTACGGATGCGTGGGTTGAACCCCCACACATATGTCCTCTCCCCGATGCCGGAGACGCACGGATCGTGTGGAAAATTCTAAAAATGTGTCTTTGAACTTCGATGACAACTCGAGTGGAAATACAGTGGCCCGAAGATCACGCTCACGGGGTGGCACAATAACTCACATGCCGGCAGCACAATTCTGATGAAATGATCCCCTCGCCTAGAAATATCGCTTCGCGAAGATAATTTCAAAAAATCAATCGTTTCAAAAAACAGTGATGGGCTCGCTGAGATTCGAACTCAGGACCTCCGCCATGTCAAGGCGACGTCATAACCAGCTAGACCACGAGCCCGTGTCTGCCCGACGATCAATAAGGTTGGTGCTCCGGGTATAAAATTATTGCCACGCGCCAAAAACTGCCCCGTCCCGGCTTCGCCGCATCGGGGGGCCGGCACGCGGCAAAAACGGGGGTGGCGGTGATCCGCCCGATCAGATCTCGGCGTGCTTTGCCGTGTGGATGCCGTCGATCTTCTTGATCTCGTCCATCGCGTCGGCCGGAACCGCGGAGTCGACCGTTAGGACCATCAGCGCCTCTTCGCCGGGCTTGTTGCGGCCGACCTGCATCCCCGCGATGTTCACGTTCACGCTTCCGAGGATCGTCGCGGCCTTGCCGATGACGCCCGGCTTGTCGGTGTGGCGGGAGATGACCACGTGGCCGGTCGGGGTCAGGTCGGTCATGTAGCCGCCGATGCTCACGATCCGCGCGCGGTTCGGGCCCGAGACGCTCCCGCTCACCGTCTCGGTCATCCTGTCGGTCTTCGCGGTGATGGTGATGATGTTCTTGAACCCCTGCGCTTCTTCCGTCGTCGTCTCGCTCATCCGGATGCCGCGCTCCTTTGCCACGAACTCGGCGTTCACGATATTGGCCGGCACCTGCAGGATCGGGTCGAGCATGCCTTTCAGGATAACGCGGGTGACGAACTTCGTGTTCGGTAACTGGGCCGCCTCGCCGCCGTAGGTGATCTCGAGCGACTCGAGCCTCCCTTCGACGAGCTGGATGAGGAGGCTGCCCATCTTCTGCGCGAGCATCGCGTAGGGCTCGACCAGCGCCTGCTGCTCCGCCGGGATCATCGGCGCGTTCACCACGTATTTTGCAGAGCCGCCCTCAAGCACGCTGATGCACTGGTTTGCGACCGAGACCGCGACGTTCTTCTGCGCCTCGACCGTGCTCGCCCCGAGGTGCGGGGTGACGATCACCTTATCGAGCCCGAGGAGCGGTGATTCCGTCGGGGGCTCGTTCTCGAAGACGTCCAGCGCCGCACCGGCGACCTTGCCGCTCGCAACCGCGTCCGCGAGCGCCTTCTCGTCGATGATCCCGCCGCGTGCACAGTTGATCAGCCGGACCCCGTCCCTCATCGTCGCGATCGTCTCGGTGTTGATGACGTGGCGGGTCTCCTTGATCAGCGGCGTGTGGACGGTGATGACGTCCGCCCGCCTGAAGAGCTCGTCGAGTGGCACCATCTCCACGCCGAGGCTTGCGGCCCGCTCCTGGGTGATGAACGGATCGTAGGCGATGCACTTCATCTGCATTGCCTGTGCACGCTTCGCCACCTCGCGCCCGATGCGTCCGAATCCCATGATGCCGAGAATCTTGTCGTTCAGTTCGACGCCCATGAACTTCGAACGCTTCCACTCGCCCTCCTTCAGGGACGCAGTCGCCTGGGGGATATTGCGCGCGAGCGAGAGCATCATCGCCATCGTGTGCTCCGTGGCCGCGAGAGTGTTTCCCTCGGGAGCGTTCGCAACGATGATGCCCCTGCGCGTCGCCGCTTCCGTATCGATATTGTCGACCCCGGCGCCGGCACGGCCGATAAACTTGAGTTTTGCTCCCGCGTCGATGACCCGCGCCGTCACCTCGGTTCCCGAGCGCACCAGCAGGCCATCGTAATCTCCGATAATATCCACGAGCTGATTTTCGGTCAGCCCGGTGTTGACATCCACATCGCAGAATTCTCTCAGGATGTCAATCCCTTCCTCTGCCAGCGGGTCGCTGACCAGCACTCTATATTTCACGGTTCAACCCATACTAATTCAACATCATATGTATTGATGCTTTTTCCTCCGAAATCTTTTATGTGATGGTGAGAAGTATATGTGTGGTGCGAGCATGAAGGAAATGCCCAACGTTCTGTGGCTCGAAGAAATAAAAAAGGAAGATATAATTTCTGTAGGTGGAAAGGGGGCCTCATTGGGCGAGATGACGGCCATCGGCCTGCCCGTGCCGAAGGCGTTTGTGGTGACCGCCCAGGCGTTCCGAAGGTTTCTTGTTGAGACCGGGATCGAAGAAGAACTCTTCCGCAGGCTGGAGCGTCTGGACGTCGACGACAACGGAGCGCTCGAATCGGTCTCCCGGGAAGTGCAGGACATCGTCCTCGCCGCCGAGATGCCCGACCATATCCGGCAGGAGATCGTCGACGCGTACGCCCGAATGGGGGTGGACGGAACCATCGTCGCCGTTCGGTCGAGCGCCACCGCCGAAGACCTGCCGGATGCCAGTTTTGCCGGCCAGCAGGAGACGTTTCTCAATATTCTCGGAGAAACCGACCTCCTTGACGCGGTCCAGCGGTGCTGGGCCTCGCTGTATGGCGCGCGCGCCATCTACTACCGGGCAAAACAGGGGTTCGACGACCGGAGCGTGAACATCGCCGTCGTCGTGCAGGAACTCATCGGTTCGGAGAAGTCCGGCGTCATGTTCACCTCCCACCCCGTCACCGGCGAGCCCCTGACGATCGTCGAGGGCTCCTGGGGTCTCGGGGAAGCCGTCGTCTCGGGGAGTGTCTCCCCCGACAACTACGTCTTCGACCTGCGCTCGGAGCGGGTCGTCGACCGCCTGATTGCCGAGAAGGAGATCATGATCATTCCCGAGGGCAGGCACGGGACGAAGACCGTCAACCTCTCCGCGAAACAGCGCACCGCCCCGGTCCTCTCCGACGCGGAGGTGGCGCGCCTCGCAACGCTCGGCAAGATCGCCGAGGACCACTACGGCGTCCCGCAGGATGTCGAGTGGGCGATCGTCGGCGACGACTTCTTCATCCTCCAGTCCCGGCCGATAACGACCATCAAACGCCCGGAGATCCCGCACGGCGAGGCCGCAGGGCAGCAGAAAGGCGCGCTCGGCGTGGTTCTGGTAGAAGGCCAGGGGGCTTCCCCCGGCGTCGCGAGCGGCCGGGTCGTCATCGTGCGCGACGTCAAGGACACGAGCGACGTCAAGGACGGCGACATCCTGGTCACCAAGATGACCAACCCCGACATGGTGCCGGCGATGCGCCGGGTGAGCGCCATCGTCACCGATGAGGGCGGCATGACCTGCCACGCGGCCATCGTGAGCCGCGAGCTCGGGACGCCCGCGGTCGTCGGGACCAAGAAGGCGACGAAGTTGCTCAAGGACGGCCAGATCATCACCGTCGACGGCGAGAAAGGCCTCATCTACGAGGGAGCCGTCGAGGCGCCGGCAGCGGCGGCACCGACAGCCGCCCCGGCGGCGGCAGCGGCCGCCCCGGTCGTCACCGGCACGCTCGTCAAGGTGAACGTCTCCCTGCCCGAAGCCGCACAGCGGGCCGCCGCAACCGGAGCGGACGGTGTCGGCCTCCTGCGGATCGAGCACCTCATCCTCGGCCTCGCGAAGACTCCCGGCTGGTACATCGAGCACGGCGAGGAAGAGACGTTCATCGCCGAACTCTACGGCGGGATCAAGACGGTGCTCGACGCCTTCCCGGGGAAACCCGTCTGGGTCAGGACGCTCGACGCCCCGACCGACGAGTTCCGCAACATGGAAGGCGGCGAGGACGAGCCGATCGAGCACAACCCGATGCTCGGCTGGCGCGGCATCCGCCGGGATCTCCGGAGCCCCGACCAGTTCCGCCTGCAGGTGGAGGCCTTCAAGCGGCTCTGGGCCGCGGGTTACGGCAACCTCGGCGTGATGTTTCCGATGGTCAACCACCCGGACGAGTTCGTCAAAGCCCGGGCGATGATGAAGGAATGGGGGGTCGACGTGGAGACCGCGACCCTCGGGGTCATGATCGAGATCCCGAGCAGCGCCATCCTGGTCGAGGACTTCATCCGGGCCGGGATCCGGTTCGCTTCGTTCGGGACGAACGACCTCATCCAGTACACGCTCGCCATCGACCGGAACAACGAGCACGTCGCCGAGATGTACCAGCCAGGCACCCCGCCGTGCTCCGGCTGATCGACTACGCGATCGGCGTCTGCCGGGAGAACGGTGTCGAGTGCTCCATCTGCGGCCAGGCCGGCTCCGATCCCGACATGGTCACGTGGCTCGTCGAGCACGGCATCTCCAGCGTCTCGGCGAACATCGATGCGGTTCCCCGCATCCGCGAGGCCGTAGCGCGGAAAGAGCAGCAGATCCTTCTTGATGCGGCGAGAAGAAATGCGTGAAGTTGGTTGCCCTGAGGAAGACCTTTTCTCTTTCCTCTCGTCGAAGCGGCGGGAGGATCTCGGTTACCGGAATATCTTAAGTTCGATGTGCACGCCGCCCCACCCGGTCGCGGCGCGGGCGCACGCGATGTTCCTCGAGACCAACCTCGGCGACCCCGGGCTCTTTCCCGGGACGGCCGCGCTCGAGGATCTCCTCGTCCGGAGGCTCGGCACCCTGATGCACCTTCCTGACGCCGGAGGCTACGCGACGAGCGGCGGGACGGAATCGAACATCCAGGCGTTCCGGATAGCAAAGAAACTCAAATCGGCGAAGTTCCCGAACGTGGTGGTCCCGGCGTCGAGCCATTTTTCGTTCATGAAGGCCTGCGACATCCTCGGGCTCGAGATGCGGACGGTGCCGCTCGACGCCGAGTTCCGGATGGACACGGAGGCGGTCGACGATCTTGTGGACAACAACACGGTCGCGATCGTCGGGGTCGTCGGGACGACGGAGTACGGCATGGTCGATCCGATCAGCCGGCTCTCGGAGATCGCCCTCGACCGCGACGTCTTCCTGCACGTCGACGCCGCGTTCGGCGGGATGGTCGTCCCGTTCCTCGACCGTCCCGTCCCGTTCGACTTCAGCCTCCCCGGTGTCTCCTCCATCTCCGTCGACCCCCACAAGATGGGGATGAGCACCATCCCGGCAGGCTGCCTCCTCACACGGAGCCCGGAATGGTTCGCGTGCCTCAACGTCGACACCCCCTACCTGACGGTGAAGCGGGAGTGCACCCTCGCCGGCACCCGGCCCGGGGCGTCGGTGGCCGCGGCGGTCGCCGTCCTCGAGTACCTGGGGGTGGACGGCATGCGGGCGGTGGTCGCCGGGTGCATGGAGAACGCTCGAAGGCTGATCGAGGGGATGGAGACGCTCGGCTACCCGAGAGCCGTGACCCCGGACGTCAACGTGGCGACGTTCTCCTGCGATTGTACGCCCCCGGGGTGGCGGGTCTCGACGACCCGGAACGGGCATATGCGGATCGTCTGCATGCCCCACGTCACCCGCGACGTGGTCGAGCAGTTCCTTGTAGATATGAGTGATATAGATGCTTGAACACCTGATTCATTCGCTGGAAACCTCCCCGATCATGAAGCGGGGGGAGTACAACTACTTCATCCACCCGATCACCGACGGGGTGCCGCTTCTTGAGCCCGCGCTCCTCCGCGAGATCGGGTGCGCCATGGTGCGGATTCTCGACCTCGAAAACGTCGACAAGATCGTCGTCTGCGAGGCGATGGGCATCCACATCGGCGTCGCCTTCTCGATGATGACCGACATCCCCCTCGTGGTCGTCCGGAAACGTCCCTACGGCCTCCCCGGCGAGGTCGCGGTGCACCAGGCCACCGGCTACTCGAAGGGCGAACTCTACTTAAACGGCGTCGATGCAGGCGACCGGGTCGTGATCATCGACGACGTCTGCAGCACCGGCGGAACGCTCCGCGCCCTCATCAACGCGATAGAGAGGACAGGCGCCGAGATTGCCGACATCTGCGTGGTCATCGGCCGGGGCGACGAGGATATCGGCCGGCCGCTCAAGACCCTGGTCAGGATCGAGGTCTCCGAGACGCAGGTGCGTGTCGTTGATACCTGTCTCTAATCTCATCGAGAAACTCCGCGAGCGCGGGGCGCGGTCGGTGGCCCTCCAGTTCCCCGCCGGGCTCGCCCGGCAGGCGCCGGGGACGGCCGCCGCCCTCCGCCGCGAGGGGTTCGAGGTGATCGTCAGCGGCGACCCCTGCTACGGGGCCTGCGACCTCGCGCTCGATGCCCTCGCGTATGCGGACGTTCTGGTGCACTTCGGCCATGCACCGGTCGAGGAGCGCCCGAACGTACTCTACGAGCCCGTCAGGTTCGACTTCGACGTTAACGTGCTTGAGAAGGCCCTTCCTCTTCTTACCGGCCGGCGCGTCGGCCTCGTCACCACCGTCCAGCACGTCCACCTGCTCGGCGCGATGGCGGCCTATCTCCACGATCACGGCATCGAAGCGGTCGTCGCACCCGGTGATCAACGGACGCCGATCCCGGGGCAGGTGCTCGGGTGCAACTTCGCCGCCGCACGGGCCACGGGAGCGGACGAGATCCTCTTTGTGGGAACCGGGGTCTTCCACCCCATCGGGATCCGGCTCGCGACCCGGGCCCGCGTGGTGGCGCTCGACCCCTATACCGGCGAGGCGCAGGAGGTGGATGCCGACCGTCTGGTCCGCCGCCGTGCTGCGGTGATGGAAAAGGCGCGTGACGCCGCGAACTACGGGATCATCGTCAGCACCAAGAGCGGGCAGCAGCGGATGGACCTGGCCCGGCGGCTCGCCGCCCTCTCCGACCGGGCGTTCCTCGTCGCGATGCGCGAGGTCTCGCCCGCCGAGATGCTCGACCTCGGGTTTGGGGCCTACGTGAACACCGCCTGTCCCCGGCTCGCCTACGACGACCAGATCCGGTTCCCCGTCCCGGTGCTGACCGCGCCGGAGTTCGAGATCCTCTGCGGGGCCCGGGACTGGGACGACTACACCATCGACGAGTATCTCGCGCCATGAACCTGCGGCAACTTGAGATGCGGCTCGAACGCCTGGAGGGATTCGAGCGGCCGACGGCCCGGCTCGAACAGTACCAGACCCCGGCGCCGGTGGCGGCCCGGCTCCTCCACCATGCCGCGATGCAGGGCGCGATCGAGGGGCGAGCGGTCTGCGACCTCGGGTGCGGGACCGGAATCCTCGCCTGCGGCGCGGCCCTCCTCGAGGCCTCCTGCGTGACCGGGATAGACATCGACCCGGCCGCGATAGCCGTCGCCCGGAGAAACGCGGAACTGCTCGGCGTCACCATCGAGTTCCTGGTCGCCGACGTCCGGGACCCCGATCTCGACCGGGAGGCGCTTGCCTGCGACACCGTCGTGATGAACCCGCCGTTCGGGGCGCAGAAGGCGCACGCCGACCGGCCGTTCATCGATCTCGGGCTCGAACTCGCGGGGGAGGTCTACGGCATCTTCAACGAGGGCTCGACCCCGTTCGTCGCCGCCTACACGGAAGGCCGGGCAACGATCGAGGAGGTGATCCGGTGCGCGTTTCCCATGCGGCGGACGTTTGCGCACCACCGTAAAGACCGAGTAGATATCACGGTTGAGGTCATACGCCTAAAGAGGATCTGACAACCGTGACCGTTGATACCAAACCTGTCTGGGGGCTCTCCGCCGCCCACCTGGTAACCGACCTCTACTCACCCGTTCTCCCTGCAATCCTCCCGCTCCTGATCGCGGAACAGGGCTACTCGTTCTTCCTCGCCGGGCTGATCGTCACGGTTTACAACCTCACGTCGTCGTTCGTGCAGCCGCTCGTCGGCTGGGTCTTCGATACCCGGGGGTTTGCCGTCCACGTCGGCACGAGCGTGGCCATAAGCGCGATCTTCATCTCCATCGTCGGGTTGCTTGACAACTACTACATCTTAATCGCATCCGTCGCCATAGCGGCGCTCGGGCACGCCTTCTTCCACCCGAGCGCGCTCGGCACCGTCAGCCGCCTGACCAGCGACGCGGTCCGGGGCCGGATCACCTCCTACTTCGTCATCGGCGGCAACCTGGGCTACGCGGTCGGCCCCATCTGTGCGGGCGTCGCCGTCGGGCTGATGGGCCTTCCGGGCCTCGTCATCCTCGCCGTCCCCGGCCTCGTGATGGCGGTGATACTCAGGCGTATCCTGCCCGCTCCCGACCGCCGTTCCGTCCCGGAGACGCGCATCCCTGCCGCCAAACCCTCCTACCGGGCGATCGGTCTCCTGGTCGCGGCATCGGGCCTGCGGGCGTGGGCGATCTTCGGCTCGGTCGCCTTCCTCCCCACCCTCCTCACCATGCGGGGGTTCGACCTCGTGACCGCGAATATCCTGGTCTCGGGCACGCTCATCGCCGGGGTCGTGGGGCAGGTGGTCGGCGGGACGATCTCCGACCGTTACGGCCGCAAAGAGTACACGATCATCGGGCTTGTCACCGCCATCCCGCCGTTCGTCGTATTCCTCACGACCGGCGGCATCCTCTCGCTCGCCGCGCTGATGGTCTTCGGGTTCATCCTCTGGTCGACCTTCGCCGTCACCGTCGCCATGGCCCACGAGATCGCCCCGGGCAACGTCGGGCTCGTCTCCGGCCTGATGCTCGGGCTCGCGGTCGGCGTGGGCGGGCTGGGGGTCTCGATCACCGGCTGGATCGCCGATATGACCACGCTGACGCTCGGGCTCGCAACGATCCCGCTCGCGATCGTCCTCGCCGTGCCGCTCTTCCTCCTCGTCCCCTACCCCTGGAAGTCTCTTGTCCGGGGCCGGCTCCCCTCCCGGGGATGATCCGCCCCATCCCTTAAGTACCGGGAGTGCGGATTCATTCCCGATGGTCACCCGGCTCCAGCGCTATCGCCAGATAGCGGATGTGCTCGTCAAGTACGGTTTCGGGGTTCTCGTCGAGGAAGTCTTCCCCGGGGCCGAGCGGCTGCGGGTCTTCAAGAAGCCTCCCGAAGAGAAGCGATCGGTATACGAGCGGATCCGGCTTGCGATCGAGGAGCTGGGGCCGACCTACATCAAGTTCGGCCAGATCATGAGCACCCGCCGCGAGCTCCTGCCGCCCGAACTGATCGAGGAACTGCAGAGGCTGCAGGACCGGGTTGCCCCGGTTCCGTTTGCGGAGATCCGGCCGGTGATCATGGAGTACTGCCCGAATCTCGAGGAGTGTTTCGATATCATCGAGGAGGAGCCGGTCGCGGCGGCCTCTCTCTCGCAGGTGCACCGTGCGGTGATGAGAGACGGCCGCATCGTCGCCCTCAAGGTGCAGCGGCCGGGGATCGTCGACCTTATCGAGACTGATATTCTGATCCTGCAGTCGCTTGTCGTGCGGGCAGAGTCGATGTTCCCGGACATGCGGGTATACAACCTGCAGGGGATGATGAAGGAGTTCTCGGCCCAGATTCGGCGCGAACTGGACTTCACCCAGGACGGGACGAACGCGGAGCGCCTCAGACAGAACCTGCAGGATCAGGAGTGCGTGAAGATCCCCCGGATCTACTGGCAGATCTCCGGCCCCCGTCTGCTTGCCATGGACTACGTCGAAGGGGTGCGGATCGACGACGTGGAGGCTATCCGGAGCCTCGGTCTCTTCCCCGAGGAGGTTGCCGACACCGGGTTCGCCGCCTACGTCCAGCAGATCTTCGTCGACGGGTTCTTTCACGGCGATCCCCACCCGGGAAACCTCCTGGTGACCGAGCTCGGGGAGATCGTCTTTCTCGACTACGGCATCGTCGGTGTCCTCCGCCCGGAGAGAAGGCGGGTCTTCATCGATCTCCTCCTTGCCATGACCCGCAAAGACGTCGCCGGCGTGATCGCCGCGCTCGGAAAACTCGACGTGCGTATCAACCCGGCGGACCTCGACGCCGTAAAGGACGATCTCTACCTCGTCATGCTGGATTACCGGGAGATGAAACTCGAGCGGGTGAACTTCGCGATTGCGATCCGGGGCCTGACCGACACCCTCCGGCGCTACCACATCCGGGTGCCGTCTACCCTGATGCTGATGATGAAGGTGATCGTCATGGTTATGGACGTCGGCATCCGGCTGGACCCGACGTTCAACTTCGACCAGAGGATCCGGCCGTACCTGCTGGAGATCGCGGCACAGCAGCGGTTCTCGCCGGAGAACGTGACGGGCGCGGTGCGATCGATCGTGGACGCGGCGGAAGGCCTGCTTGCCATCCCCGGAAACGTGAACGAGACGTTAAAGACCCTCTCGGAGGGCACCGTCACGCTCGAGCTCGAGAACCACGACCTCGACCGGATCGTCGGCGTCATCGACCGGACGAGCGACAAGATCATCGTCGGGGTGGTGGTCGCCGCGATCGTCGTGGGCTCGTCGCTGGTTCTCAGGATTGCCGATATCCCCGTTCCCGGGTACGTCTCGGTTCTCGCAACGCTGGGCTACGTCTTCGCGGTGATCGTCGGGTTCTACGCGGTCTACAACGTGCTCAGGTACAGCCGGGGACTGAGGAGGTAAGCGACGGGACATGCTTCCTTGAGCAATGGAGACAGGGGAGGGGGCGAGCCCCCTCCCCGTCAGCCCCACCCCCGCGTAGCGATAGCCACCACGGAAGCCGTGCTATGTGTGAGGTCGTCCCAAAAAGATCTCTGAACCTGCGGTACGCCCTGTTCGGAGCGCTTACATCCAAAGTTTCTACCACCCGAACCAGATCCAGGGCAAAGATGGTGAAACGGCTTTTCATAGAGTATCGCCATTCGGGGGAGGGTCCGGGAGGGGTGTCCCCCCTCCCGGTAGTGATGTTTTGGGACAACCTCACCCACCGGGCCGCATTCTGAGCAAAAAGGGTGAAACGGCTTTCCATTGGATACCCACACCGGGGGAGGGTCCAGGGAGGTACGACCGGAGGAAGCTTGAGAAGACCGAAGGTCTTCGAGTGGGTGTCCCCCCTCCCGGTAATAGCGTTTTGGGACAACTTCTGTAACTGCAAAGAATCAGTAGATTTGAAGGGCGGGAACACGAGCGTTGGATAATTCCGTTCCTGGAGGTTTGGAACTCGAGCACCGCCAGGCCGGATTTGCGCAGTACGGCTGCCGGGACGGGAAAAAAGTTATTCGCCCTTCTTGAAGAACAGCCGGCAGTGGCAGGTTCCCTGCTCCTCGATCTCTTTCTCGTGGTAGATGCAGGGGCAGATGATGATCCGGTCCTTCTCGGGGTCGCCGCTCCGGAGCCTGCAGGGGCAGTATGCCTCCCCGAACCGCTCCTTGTTCCGGGCGAGCCCGCGAAGGACGGCCGAGAGCTGTTTCTCGTCGGGGTTTAAGATGTAGTCCTTCTCCTTCGCGTATTCTTTTGCCCTGGCCCGCGCCTCTTCGATTCCTTCTTCGCTCATAATAAAACTCCTATTGTACAACTCGCTGGCGCCTGTACTCTTCGATATTGGCTATCATCGAGTTAAAGATTTTGACTCGGGGTGCGGCATCGTCGCGGGCACATTTTTGTGCCCCGGAAAGGATGCCGGGGTTGCTCCCGGGGGTCACGTTGCCGTGCTCGTCGCAGGACCGGAACGGGATCCCCCCTTCGCGGTTCAGCCGTGCGAGCACCTCGCCGGGGCCGATGCAGCGCCTCTCCACACTGGTGGCGGCTACGGTGCACCTCATGCAGGCTCGCCCCAGGGCGGGGAGAGAATCCGTTTCGCGACGCCGGCGTAGGTCTCCATGACGTCCCCCTTGCCGAACCGGTAAACGTCCTTATCGAGCGACGTCCCGGTCTCTTTGTCCCAGAGCCGCATCGAGTCCATGCTGATCTCGTCGCCGACGACGATCTCGCCATTGTACCGGCCGAACTCCATCTTGAAATCGACCAGGGTGATGCCGCGCAGGTCGAGGTACTCGCTGAGCAGCTCGTTTACCGCGAGCGCCATGGCCTTGATCTGGTCGAGTTCCTCGGGCGTGGCAAGACCGAGAGCGTAGATCAGGTCGTCGTTTAACATCGGGTCATGGTGGGCGTCGCTCTTGTAGTCGATGACGATCAACGGCGGATCGAGCGGTTCTCCTTCCCTGAATGGGTAGTTGCGCACGATTGAGCCGGCCGCGACGTTTCTCACGATCACCTCGAGCGGGATCATCGTGAGGTTCCGCACGGCAATGACGCCGGACTCGATGCTCGCGAGGTAATGCGTCTTGATCCCGTGCTCTTCCAGGTACCTGAAGATGAAGGTCGAAACTTCCGCGTTGTATCTCCCTTTCCCTTCCAGGGTGTCTTTCTTTTCGCCGTCGAACGCCGTGATGTCGTCCCGGAACTTCATGATGTATACGTCCGGGTCGTCGGTGCGGTAGACGGATTTAGCCTTCCCCGTGTAGAGGAGGTCAACCTGTTTCATGGCCAGATCTCCTGGTATGTGTTGTCCGGGATTCGTCATGAGGTTATGCACCCGCGCCCCGGCCGGGTGCGGCAATCCTCTCCGCGAGCCGCCGGACGAGGGGTTCGAGCAGGGGGGAGTACCAGCCCTTCTCGATGTACTGCGGGTAGATGCAGAGCCGTTCGCGGAGTTCGGCGTCCCCGGCGATCCGCCGGAGTTCGTCGATCTGCGGCCAGGGGTGCTCGGGGTTGACGTAATCGATGGTGAGCGGGGAGACCCCGCCGAGGTCGTTCACGCCGCACCCGATGAGATAGGATGCGTCCGCAAGGTTCGGGGGTATCTGCACCGCCACGTCCGGAGGAAGGATCTCCCGGGCGAGGCGGATCGTCGCACAGATCTCGTCGGTGCCGGGAACCGGCGCGTCCGCCATCGCAGTCCCGGGTTTCGGGCAGAAGTTCTGGACGATCACCTCCTGGATATGGCCAAAGCGTGCGTGGAGGCCGGCGATAACCCGGAGCGACTCCTCGCGGTCGTCCGCCGTCTCGCCGATCCCGAGCAGGATGCCGGTCGTGAACGGTATCGAGAGTTTCCCGGCGTCCTCGATCATCTCTATCCTGACCGCCGGGTCCTTCCCTGGAGAGTTCCTGTGCGCCGGAACGTCCGCGGTCGTCTCGAGCATCAGCCCATGCTTGCGTTCACCTCGCGGAGGCGGTCGAGTTCCTCGTAGGTGAGGATGCCGGCGTTGGTGTGCGGGAGAAGGCCGCGGTCGATGGCCGCGAGGGAGAGGTCGTAGACGTAGTCGAGGATATCCGCGTAGCCGAGCCGCCCGAGCATCTCGCCAAAGCCCGGCACCGCGCCGGGCCGCTCCCCGAAGGTGAAGAGCGCTTCCGTGCACCCGAGGGCTGCGCTCGCTTCCAGCGTCCGGATTGCTTCAGTGGGCGCCATGACGCACCCCTCCCGCACCGGGGTGCGGAAACAGCAGTAGCCGCAGCGGTTCTGGCAGACCGTCGTCAGGGGAAGAAACGCGTTCTTTGAGAAGGTTATCACGCGCCGGTGCATGGGTACATGTCGGCATCGTCTCACATGAACTTTCGGTCGTGAGGGCGACGTTCCCTCGCGCGAAGAACGCGAAGGGAGTTTCAGGCAACTATACTGGACTTCGCGTCTTCGCGTGAGTTGGGCATCAAGGTAGCGGCAGGTGCGGCCTCCCCGCAGATTCGGAGCGTGAGCACCCCATAGGTGGGGCCCGAAGCTTTCGATTTAACCCGGCCCGGCCTTTTCCCGCCGCACGGGAAACGATGCCTTTTTGATACTGCCCCGACAACCGTTTCTCGATGTACTTCCACGCGCTCATCCCCTTTAAGCCGGTGAACCCCAAGACGCGCCTCTCCTGCATCCTCAACCAGGGGGAGCGGGAAGCGTTCGCCCGGGCGATGCTTGAAGACGTGATCGCCGCCGTGCAGAAGTCCGGGTGCAGCGCCACCCTGCTCTGCACCCACTCCTTCAAACACGAGAACGCCCTCGTCGCCGTCCGGACGGAACCATTGAACGACGCCATCAACTGGGCGCTCGGCCAGTTCCACTGCCCGGCGCTCATCATCATGGCCGATATCCCCCTGGTGACGGCCGGGGACATCCAGCGGCTGATCCGGACGGAGAAGGACATGTCCATCGTGCCGGGCCGGGGCGGCGGAACGAATATCATATTCCTCAAAAAACCGCGGTGCTTCCGTGCCGACTACTACGGCGCGAGTTTCCTCGACCACATGCGGATTGCAGAAGAGTGCGGCTTCTCCGTCGAGGTGATCGATTCATTCAGGATGTCGACCGATATCGACGAGAAGGAAGACCTGGTCGAGATCCTCATCCACGGAAAAGGGAGAAGGAGCAGGGAGTACCTGGAGAACTCAGGATTCTCTATCGTCCTTGACGAGAAGGGACGGGTCGGCGTGCAGCGCGACCCCCATGAAGAGGCACTCTGAAGCGTCGATCGTGGCGACCCCGTTGTAATCCCCGACGAGAAGCCCGACTCCCCGCACCACGGCCGCGGGGACGCACTCGCCCGCCTCTCCCATCACGAGTTCGGCGGCGGACGCGATGCAGTCTGCAACCGCCCTCTTCGTGACCTCGAGTTCGCGGCCGAAGAGATCTTTTTTCCCGCGTTCGTCGATCACCGAGGGGATGCCCGAACACCCGATGGCGACCCCGGAGCACCCGAGGCGCATCGCGTGCGTCCGGGAGTCGGCGACGATGACCCCGACGTCGGCACCCGACCGTTCCGCGATCGCGGCACGTATCCGCGCGGCGGATGCGTCCGCATCAAGAGGGAGGAGGACGAGCGTGCCCGCCGGGGCGTTCGAGGCATCGATCCCGGCGTTCGGCAGAAGCGTCCCGTTCTTCATGCAGAGCAGGAACCCGGGAATACCCCCGACAACCCGGTCGCTCTCCCGGAGCACCACCTCGGCGTGCCGGGGATCCATCTGATATTCTTCGGCGAACAGGAGGGCTTTTGCCGACGGCTCGACATCGGCGAGCCTCACGACCCGGCCTTCGGCGGTGGCCAGGGCGGACTCCGCGACGACCACGACGTCGCCCGTCTCGAAGTTCCGGACGGCCGAGCGTTCGACGGCCGAGAGAAGGTGCGCTGCGACGTCGTCGCCGGGGCGGAGCAGGGGGGTCGCAAGACCGTATACCGAGAATGAAGGTGTCGTCATGTCTGCCTCATCGTTGCATGGACCCGCAGGAGGTCGGCGGTCTCGGCGACGTCGTGGCTCCGCACGACGGACGCTCCCGCGTCGACGAGCATCGTCGTGAGCGCGAGCGTGCCCGCGAGCCGGTCCTCGGGCTGGCGGCCGAGCAGGTCGCCGATGAACGTCTTCCTCGAGACCGCGGCAAGCACCGGGCGGCCGAACTCCAGGAACGAGGTAAAGTTCCGGCAGAGTTCCCAGTCGTCCTCGCTCGTCCGCGCCGGGACCCATCGCCCGACGGCGGGATCGAGGACGTACTCCTCGATCCCGAGAAGCGCGCACCGGCTGACGACCGCTTCGAGGGCTTTTTGTGTGGCGGCAATCCCGGCGGCGTCGCCGGGTTCCCGGCAACTCGCCATCGCGAATACCGGCAGCCCGGAGTCGGCGACCGCCTGCGCGTAGCGCTCTTCGGCAAGCCCGGAGATATCGTTCACCGCATGGACGTCGTGGCGGAGGCAGACCTCGAGCACCTCCGGGTGCCGGGTGTCCACCGAAAGGGTGATCCCGGTCCCGTCGAGTTCGGAGAGGGCCGCGTCCACCCGTGCCGCTTCCTCGGCGACGGTGATGGGAGAAGAGCCCGGGGCCGTGCTCCGCGCCCCGAGATCGATCATATCGGCGCCCGCCGCCGTCATGGCGAGGGCGCGGTCGTATACCTTTCCGGCCGGGATGTAGGAGCCCCGGTAGAACGACTCGGGGCTGCAGTTGATGACGCCCATCAGGCGAACAGGGGCGTCACCGCCGATCCGGAGACGGTTTACCGTACAGTGCTGTTGTCGCATGTCCTCAACTTGGCCGCCCTGAACGTGTTCTCCATCAGCGTCGCGATGGTCATGGGGCCGACGCCTCCGGGAACCGGGGTTATCGCTCCCGCCCGGTCTTTCACCGCCTCGAAATCGACGTCGCCCGAGAGCTTGCCCTGCTCGTCCTGATTGATCCCGACGTCGATCACCGTCGCGCCCTCCTTGACCATCTCCGGTCCGACAAACTTCGCTTTTCCGACCGCGCTGACCAGTATATCGGCTCTCCGCATCTCGTCTTCAAGGTTCTCGGTCTTCGAGTGGCATATGGTGACGGTCGCGTCGGCGTTCAGGAGCAGGGCGGCCATGGGCCGGCCGACGTCGATGCTCCGGCCGACGACGACCGCCCGCTTGCCGCGGGTTGGGATCTTGTATTCATCGAGGATCGTCATGATCCCCTGCGGAGTGCAGGGCGCAAAGATCGGGGTTCCGGAAAACAGCCTGCCGAGGTTGTAGGGATGGAACCCGTCCACGTCCTTATCGGGTGCGACCGCCTCGATGACGCGGGTGGTATCGACCCCGGCCGGGAGCGGGAGCTGGACCAGGATGCCGTTGATGTCCGGGTCGTTGTTGAGGCGCGTGACTGCCTCGAGCACCCGCTCCGTCGTGACGTCCGCCGGGAGCTCGATCCCGACCGACCCGATCCCGACGCGCTCGCACGCCCGGTGCTTCATGCGGACGTACATCTGCGACGCGGGATCTTCGCCCACGATGACGGTCGCGAGGCGCGGGTAGAGCCCGGACTCTTCTATCTCCTCCTTGAGGATCTCGAGCCTCTTCTCCGAGACCGCTTTGCCGTCGAGTATCATGCTACTTCAGGGTAGAGGGGATACTTGCTCGCGAGGGCAATAACCTCTTCTCTCACTTCGGTGATCGCCTTCTTCGAGGTCTTGTCCTTCGCGATGTCCTTCACGACCCGGGCGATCCAGTGGGCGATCTGTTTCATCTCCTCCTCTTTCATGCCGCGCGAGGTGACGGCGGGCGTGCCGATTCGCAGGCCGCTCGTCACGAAGGGGCTGAGCTGTTCGCGGGGGATGGTGTTCTTGTTCACGGTGATGCCGGCTTCGCCGAGCGCGGTCTCGGCCGCAAGACCCGTGAGGTGCTCGCCGTTCGTGGAAACCCCGGTCAGGTCGAGCAGGATGAGGTGGTTGTCGGTGCCGCCGGAGACGAGGTCGAGCCCTTCGCTCGCGAGGACATCGGCCAGCGTTTTTGCGTTCTTGACGACCTGTCCGCAGTAGTCCTTATACGCGGGGGTCAGGGCTTCCTTGAAGCAGACCGCCTTCGCCGCGATGGTGTGCATCAGCGGGCCGCCCTGCATTCCCGGGAAGATGGACTTGTCGATCGCCTGGGCATCCTCCTTGCTGCACATGATGGCGCCGCCGCGGGGGCCGCGCAGGGTCTTGTGCGTCGTCGTCGTCACGATGTCGACGACCCCGACAGGGGAGTTGTGGTGTCCGGTCGCACAGAGTCCGGCGATGTGGGCGATGTCGGCCATGCACCTCGCGCCGACGGCATCGGCGACTTCCTGGAATGCCTTGAAATCGATCTCGCGCGGGTAGGCGCTCGCGCCGCAGACGATCATCTGCGGTTTCACCGTCCGTGCCAGGTCCTCGATTGCCGCGTAGTCGAGCGTCTCGCTCTCGTGATCGACGCCGTAGTGGAAGATGGAGTACCAGCGCCCGGTGATGTTGACCGGCGAGCCGTGAGAGAGGTGGCCGCCCTGCGTGAGGCTCTGGCTCATGATCCTGTCCTTGTAGCCGAGGTAGGCGAAGTAGACCGCCTGGTTCGCCTGGCTCCCCGAGTGGGGCTGGACGTTCGCGTGCTCGGCCCCGAAGAGTTCGCAGAGACGGTCGCGCGCCAGGTTCTCCACGACATCGTGAAATTCGCAGCCGCCGTAATAACGCTTGCCGGGGTAGCCCTCGGCGTATTTATTGGTCATGATAGAACCCATCGCCTCGAGAACCGCTTTGCTCACGACGTTTTCGGAGGCGATCAATTCCAACCCGTTGATTTGACGCAGGCGCTCTTCCTCGATGAGGCCTGCGACTTCGGGATCGAAGTTTGCCAGACTAGACATGCAGAAAAAGGGTTGCTCCGTTGAGGTAATATGCTTTCTTTTATACGGGGCTTCTTAAGGCTGCCCGGGAGGCGTTCTTTGTACCGCCCTCCCGAGACGCGGGCATGCCCCTGGGGCGGGAGGTGGTTGCAGCGCCATCCGCGACGGCTGCCGGGATTTCTCCGACTGCGTCCCGGATTAAATGTAATACTTCTTCATTCGGGGAATCTATAGTAATATTATTACGTAATTATTATCAAGGATTAGTTTGAGGGAGATAATGGCGCAAAAAGATGCGAGGATACGATTTCTTGAGCGGGAACTTGCGGAGCGCGAGAAGGAGATGGAGACAATGAGAGAGCGAGAACAGCCGCCGGTACCTGAGGCGGGAGACGAGCGCCTGCGCGACCTTGAGCGGAAAGTGCGGGAGCTCGAGGCCGTGGTGAAAGGCCTGACGGAAGAGATCCTGGACGTCAAGTCCGTGGCGATGAAACTTTCCCGGGACGTGGACGAGCGCCGGAAGGCGCCGGTGCCGACCGGGGAGAAGAAGGCCGAGGTTACGCTCCAGGCGGAACCGCGCGCCGAGGCCGTTCCCCGGCCCGTGCGTGCCGCGGAGCGAAAGACCCCCGCGCGCCCGGCGGAGAAACAACCCCCCGCGCCCGTTCCGGAGGATGACCCGGATCTCGAGCTCATCATGCAGAACGACGGGACACTGAAGCCGGAGCCGAGGACATCCTCCGAGTACATCGTCGCCAGCACCGGTTCCCGGGGCGTCCCGGCAAAGGGACGGGGGAAAGGCGGCAAGCCCGCCGAACGCAAGCTCTTCGTCGAGCAGAAGAAGCGCCCGGTCGATGATGTCATCCAGGCCGAAGAGGACGACACCGTCGACCTCGATCGCTAGGTAAAGGGAGCTCCGTCCTTGTACATCACGCAGCTTGAGATCGACAACTTCAAGTCTTTCGCCAGAAAGACGAAAATTCCTTTTTTTGAAGGATTCACAGTCGTATCAGGCCCGAACGGTTCCGGAAAGAGTAATATCATCGACAGCATCCTCTTCGTCCTGGCCCTTTCGGGTGCGCGTGGGCTGCGGGCCGAGAAGCTGACCGATCTCATCAACGTCAATTCCGGGAAGAACACCGCCGAGGTGACGGTCACGTTCTCGGACGGCACGACGATCCGCCGCCGGATCAAGCGGACGCCGACGGGATACTACAGTTACAACTACTTAAACAACCGTCTCTGCAAACAGGGCGACGTCATCGGGTTCCTCGCAAAGATCGGGATCAAGCCGGAGGGCTACAACGTCGTGATGCAGGGTGACATCACCCGCATCATGGAGATGACCGACGGCGAACGGCGGAAGATCATCGACGAGATTGCCGGTGTCGCCGAGTTCGATCACAAGCGCGGACAGGCGTTCTCGGAGCTCGAGGTCGTGCGGGAGCGGCTCGAGCGTGAGGAACTCCTCTTGAACGAGCTCGTGGCGCGGCTGGATGCGCTCCAGCACGAGCGCGAGCAGGCGATGGAGTACCGGCGGTGGCAGGGCGAGCTGGAACACCTCGGGCAGTGCCGGGGGGCGGCGCTCGTCCGGCAGAAAGAGCAGGAGATCGGCACCCTTCACGATCTCGCGCACGATCAGCAGGCGGCAATCGTACGCACCGAGGGTGAGGGCGAAGCCGTCAAAAAAGAGATCGAGGAGGCGCGCGAACGCCAGCATGCCGTTGAAGAGGAGATAAACCACAAAAGCGGCCCCGAGTATCTCGAACTCGTCGGACGGCTCGAAGAGGCGCGAAGCGCGATCAAGCTCGGCGAGAAGACCATCGAACGGTTGAAGGTCAATCGGGAAGAGAATGCCGAGGCGGTCCAGCGGATCTACCTCGATAGCAAACGCGCCGAGGCGAAAGTCGAGGAGTGCGCCGCACAGATCCGCAACCTCTCGATAGACCGGGCGAATCTTGCCATGGAACTCGCGACGCAGCGCGACGAGATGAAGACGGTCGAGGAGCGTATCGCAAGCGAGAGCAAGGAGGTCGAAGGGGTAAAAGACCAGCTCTTCGAGAGGATGGAGGATCTCGAGAGCAAAAAGGAGCTCCGGTCGAAGATCCTCCGTGAGCAGGATATCTTCATCGAGAAGAGCCGGATGCGGACGTCGGAGCGGGAACGCCTGGACGCGCGCATCGCCCAGATCGAGGAGGAACTCACGAACAAGCAGGAGCAGGTCGCGGAGTACTCCTCCTGCATGGCCGACTGCGAGGAACAGAAACGCCAGATCGAGCGGGATCTCTCCGAGGCGGAGAGCACGCTCTTTGCGCGGCGGTCGGCGCTCGATCGGCTGAAGAAAGAGATCCGGGAGAACGAGCAGAACCTGATGCGCCTGGAGGCGCAGCAGCAGGCGCACGGCGATGCCGGCGGGAAGGCGATGGACGTCGTTCTCGGCATGGAAGGTGTCCACGGCACCGTTGCGCAGCTCGGGCGGGCGCCGCCGGAGTACGCGACCGCGCTCGACGTGGCGGCGATGGGCCGGCTCAGGTGGGCCATCGTCGATACCGATGCGGTTGCGTCCGATGCGATCCGCTACTTAAAAGAGAACCGGCTCGGGCGGGTCACGTTCCTGCCGCTCAACAAACTCCGGCCCCCGATCCTCTCGCCGCTCGAGGCCGACCCGGGCATCGTCGGCTACGCGGTCGATCTCCTGGAGTTCGACCCGGCGTTCGACCGCGCGTTCCGTGTCGTCTTCGGCGCGACGGTGGTGGTGGATACCCTCGAGCGGGCGCGGCGGCTGATGGGCCGGTACAAGATGGTCACCCTGGAGGGCGACTTCGTCGAGAGGAGCGGCGCCATGACCGGCGGATCCCAGGGGAAGAAGATCCGCGGGTTCGGGGTGGCGGTCGACGACGAGGTCGCGCGGGTTCGCGCGAAGCTCGCCGAACTCGAAGCGGAGGCGGGCGAGATCGAAGCGTCCATCGGCCGCTTTGCCGTGGCCGCGGAGGCAAAGCGAGCGGAGCGAAGTTCAATCGACGAGCAGGTTGCGCGCTACCGCATGCTGGTGGACGAGTTCCAGAAGCGCATCGAGGTGCTTTCCGGCGAGAAACGGACGCTCGAGGAGAACCTGCGCGAGATGCTCGATGCCGCAAAGACCGGCGGCGAGGAACTCGCGCGGCTCGAGGCCGATCTCGAGCGGATAACCGGCGAGATCGCGCAGGTATCGGCGGAGGTCGACGACCTCAAGAAGAAACTCGACGACACCGAGGTTCCCGTGCTCACCGAGCGGTACGAGAGCATCCGCAAGACGGTGGAGGATATCGAGCGACGGCTCCGGAACAAGGACGCCGACATCACCGACGCCAAACGCGAGCGGCAGCACTTTGCAAACCGTATCGAGGAACTTGCCGCGGAACGGAGCCGCCTGGAGGCGAAGAATCAGGAGGTCGACGGCGAGATCACCGCAACGGAGGAGCAGATCGAGGATCAGCGCCGCCTGATCGTGCAGCTCGAGGCGCGGCAGAAGGAGTTCTCCGACGAACTTGCAGGCCTGCACGAGAAGCGCGACCGGATACTCGAGGAGATCCGGGTGCTCGACCAGCGGGCTCTCGAACTCTCGGGTGCGATGGAGCGCATCCGGATGCAGATCAGTGCCCTCGAGGAGCGGGAACAGTCGCTCCTTGCCGAACTCGCGGCGCTCCGGGAGCAGGCCGGCGACGTGGAGACGGATCTCGACATCGCCGCCATCGATGCCGGGATTGCGGAGGCCGAGCGGGCGCTAAAGAAGATCGGTGCGGTGAACATGCTCGCGATCGAGGAGTGCGACCGGGTCGCTACGCGCGTCGAGGAACGGACGGAGAAGAAAGAGGTGCTCTCGCGGGAGCGGATGATGCTTCTCGAGCGGATCGAGAAGTACGAGAAGATGAAGTACGATGCTTTCATGACTGCGTTCACCGCGATCGATGAGAACTTCCGCGACATCTTCGCGCGGTTGACCGACGGGAGCGGGAGGCTGATCCTCGATAACGAAGAGGATCCCTTCTCCGGCGGCATGACGTTCGCGGTTCAGCCGCGCGACAAGAAAGTTCACCTCCTCTCCTCACTCTCCGGGGGCGAAAAGTCGCTTACCACGCTCGCGTTCATCTTCTCCATCCAGCAGTACATGCCCGCACCGTTCTATGCGCTCGATGAAGTGGATATGTTCCTCGACGGAAACAACGTCGGCCGCATCGCCGCCATGATGAGCGAGCTCTCGGGGAACGCGCAGTCGATCATCGTCTCGCTCCGAAAGCCGATGATCGAGCGCGCCGACCGCATCGTGGGCGTGACGATCCGCCCGGACAAGAGCACCTACGTGACCGGTGTGCAGAACAATGGATGAGGAGCCTGTCGAGATCCTGGCCGGCATGGCCGAGCGGGGCGAGGTCGATCCCTGGAACATCGATATCGTGGACGTGACCGACCGGTTCCTCGCCGAACTCGATCGAAGGAAGGAGCTCGACCTGCGGATCTCGGGGAGGACGCTTTTTTATGCCGCGTGTCTGCTGCGCCTGAAATCTGATTATCTCGATGGCTGGGGCGACGAAGAGGACGAAGATGCGTTTGCCGACGATGAGGACGAGTCGTTTGAGGACCTCGGGTTCGACTACGAGTCGGCCGGGGAAGTTGAGCCGATGGGGCGCCTGGAGCGGGAGATCCAGCGCCGTCTGGGGCGAAAGAATTTGCGGAAACGCCCGCCGGTCACGCTCTACGAACTCATCAAGCAGCTCAAAACGGCTGAGAAGGAACAGCGTCGCAGGCAGCGCAAACGGGTCTCTGTGCCCAGGGAGACGGACCTCGACCTCAGCGCCGGAGACGTGGTGGCGGTAGCGCATGACGAAGGATATCAGGGTGCGGTTGCGGTCGTCATGAAGGAGTTCCGGCGCGCTGCCCGGAACGGTGACATCCTGACGCTCGGCGACCTGTCCGGTGCCATGGGGCGGAGTCGCCGCGAGGTCTACATCCCGCTCCTGTTCCTGATGCTCGAGGGGGAACTCGTGCTCTGGCAGGACGAGTTCTTCGGCGAGATCTATGTCGGCGAGCATATCCCCGAGGATGGTCCCGAAGAGGTCGGCGAGGATGCATAATCCTCGACTAAATAAGGCCTATTGTTTTGTTCCCGCAGAAATTCTGCGTAATTCGAGATCGGTGAAGCTGCGCGCATGGGATTTTACCTGCGCTCCGGGTATCCGGCGAAGTCATTTGGGTGGTAAATCCGGGTCGTTTTGTGGCAGGATCCCACTTTTTTGAATGGGTGTGGGGTAAATGTTTAAATACCTCCAACATCAACATGTAATAGTCAAGTTGGGAGCAAATTCCGCGTAAAATCTGCACAAAATGTGCAGATCGTCCGGAGATCTCAACGTTTATGGGGGTCAAAGCCGTGTGCTTGGATCCGACGATGCAGGGAAATGTTTATATAGCATTGATGATAACATAGTGAGGCTGTGTTGTCGGGATGTCGGATCGTGCAGCCCCTCGGGGGTGGTCTGATCTCATGTCCGCTCAACCGCTGTGAGGGCCCGAGCATCCGTTCGGGCCTGATGCAGGGTGACAATGTTTATATGCCTGGAGATTCAACATATATTCTCACAAGGCGCTCTCAAACATCCGCGATGCGGATGAATCGGGGCGACGGGTCGGGAATATGTGTTTGATTCCCGGCCCGAAGTCTGGATGGAACATAATGTTTATATGCGATAACTCGCAAACATAAGTTCCTGCACAGGTGAAATATCGGGGGGCTCGGAATGTGGAATTCCGGGCAATTTCCTCGATCGGGCCGGAGATTCTCTCTGAATCTCCGGGGCGGATCCTGAACCGGGATGAAAGCGTTTATATGTGTTGAGTCACAAACGTTAATTCCTGCACAGGTGAAGTTCTCGACCCGGTCCGGGTCAAGTTCCCTGTATTCAAAAAAGGACGTGAAGATTCGAGAGCATTCTCGAATCCGATGCAGGAAACACA
>NZ_JMIO01000025.1 GCF_000691865.1 Methanoculleus sp. MH98A
ATTGATGACACCCTATGGTGTATTATGGTGTATGGCAGTGGAGGCAACGATCAAGGTGACCCCGGAGGTGAAGGGGAGGCTGGATAAACTGAAAAACTACCCCCGGGAGACGTACAACGAAGTGATCGACCGTCTCACCCGGGATGCCCTGGAGGAAGCTGCCGAGGAACTGACGGATGAAGATATCCGTGATATCGA
Organism: Methanoculleus sp. MH98A; assembly: GCF_000691865.1. GTDB lineage: Archaea > Halobacteriota > Methanomicrobia > Methanomicrobiales > Methanoculleaceae > Methanoculleus. Next base: position 199 of record NZ_JMIO01000025.1, read on the forward strand.
AGAGGCAATTGCGGATATTAAGGCCGGGAGGGTCTACACAACGGAGGAGTTGAAGCTGGAGCTGGGGATCGATTGAATGCCTTACACGGTGATATGGACCGAAAAAGCCCTTAAAAACCTGAAAAAACTTCCACGCGAAACTGCTGCGAGGATCGTTGCAGCCGTCGAGAGAACCCGTGCCAACCCCCTGGATCACCTGCACCCGCTGCGAGGGTCCCCTTACTTCAAGCTGCGGGTGGGGAATTACCGCGTCATCCTTGATTTAAGGAAGAAGGCCATGATTGTGTACGTGATCAAGGTCGGGAAGCGGGAGAATGTGTACGACAGGATCTGAGAGTCTCCCCTGAATATGCTATGGATGACTTTTAAGTGCTGCCGCCCGATCCATCACCCTTGAGGTGGGATCATCGATCAGAATATCCCCGGAGCGATCGTTCCGGAACGCGTGGGCCTTGAGCCGGTCGCCGGAGGGTTCACCATGCCCGTCGCGCTCGCGTCTCCCGGCGACGGGACCGGCCGGCTCTTCGTCGCGGACCTCCCGGGCACAGTCCGGGTCATCGACGGGGACGGTCACCGGCCGTTCCTCGACATCACCGACCTGGTCGTAGACCTCCGTTCCGGCTACGACGAGCGCGGACTGCTCGGCCTCGCGTTTCACCCACGGTTCGCGGAGAACGGCAGGTTCTTCGTCTACTACAGCGCCCCGCTCCGGCCGGTGCGCCGGAGGGCTGGGACCACACGAGCCGGATATCGGAGTTTTCCGTCTCCACCCCCGACCGGGCGGACCCCGGTTCGGAGCGGGTGATCCTGGAGGTCGACCAGCCGCAGGCGAACCACAACGGCGGCTCGATCGTCTTCGGCCCCGACGGCTGTCTCTACATCCCGCTCGGCGACGGCGGCGGTGCCCGCGACGTCGGGAGAGGCCACCCGCCGGGGGGAAACGGACAGGATATCACCACGCTGCTCGGGAAGATTCTCCGGATCGACGTCGACGGCGAGAAGCCCTACGGGATCCCGGGAGACAACCCCTTCGTCGGAAGAGAGGGGCGGGACGAGATCTACGCCTACGGCCTCCGCAACCCGTGGAGGATGACGTTCGACGCCGGAGGGGAGCACCGCCTCTTTGCCGCCGATGCCGGGCAGTACCTCTGGGAGTCGGTGAAGATCATTGTTGCGGGCGGCAACCACGGCTGGAACCTCCGGGAAGGCAACCATGCCTTCGACCCCGAAAACCCCCGCGAGTCGCCGGCAGACGTGCCCCGGACCGGCCGCCGCGGCGAGCCCCTGGTCGATGCGATCATCGAGTACCCGAACGCCAAGCAGCCCGGCGGCATCGGGCAGGTCGTCATCGGTGGCTACGTCTACCGCGGAAAGACGATTCCCCGGCTTTTCGGGCGCTACGTCTTTGCGGAGTGGAACCGGGCGGGGGCCGACGGCGAGGGGATCATCTTCGCCGCGACGCCGCCAAAAGACCCCAACAGGATGTGGGAGTTTGGTGAGGTCGAGGTGGCCGGGAGCCGGACCGTGGGAGCATACGTCCTCGCGTTCGGGGAGGACGCGGAGCACGAACTCTACGTCCTGACCGCGAAGAGCCGGGGACCGGCCGGGAAGACGGGCAGGGTCCACCGGATCGTGCCGCCGCCGGACGATAGGCCCGGGAAAGACGCTAACCCTGCATAATGGCGCGGAAGAGTGCACGTATACCGTTTGCGAGCAACTCCGGATCTTCCATGGCGCCGAAGTGGCCGCCGCGTGGGGCGTCAAAGACGCGTTCGACGAGGAGTTCCGACCGGATCTGCTCTGCTTCTTCCATAGATTGCTCACCCTGCGAGCCCTATGACGGCCGGGTGATCATTAACCCATCGGCGAATACTCCCGATGATGTTGCCGCAGGTCCCCTCCCGGAGTCCTGCGGCAGAACCCCCGCGTGAAAATCCGTCTGACTGAGGCCGGCTGCCCTGCACTTATCGTGCCGGCGCCTTTTGTTTCAGCGAGTGCAGGAGTCCGGCAAGCCGTTCCATGGGTTCGAGCATCTCTTCCTGCGATCCCGCCTGGAGCATCCCGTCGCGGTCCGCGACCGACTGGAAGATCAGGTGGTCGGTCAGCCTCGTCCTGCCGCCGCCGAGGTCTTCGAGCGTCTGCGTCTCGAGCAGGACGTGGCCCGGCATGGCCTCGTACTCGAAGGTGTCGACGATCCGCTCCGGCGTAACCTCGTGGTATACGCCGTGGAACGCGTACTCGCTGCCCCCGGCATCGCGCTGGGTGACACGCCACGTCCCGCCGGGCCTCGCGTCCATCTTCTCGACCGTGGTCGTGACGCTCTCCGGCCCCCACCACTGCGATACCAGCTCAGGGTCGGTGCATGCCCTGAACACGAGGTCCCGCGGGGCATCGAACTCCCGCGAGATGACGACATCCTGTTTTCCCGCCTCAGCGGTGAGACTTGTTTCTGCCATGGTATCTCCCTCCGATGGTTCCCGGGCTTCATCGGTTCTTCATGAAAAATGTTCCCGTCACGGGCACGCCGGTGAAAAGAATGATGATGGCGGCAAATCCCTCCTGCGATACGGCACTTCCGCGGTATGCCCCGGGTGCGGGCAGAGGCTCCCGTCCGGATACGTGCCTCCTTTCTCTCACCAGAACCAGGCCAGCAGGAAGATCGCCGCCAGCAGGAGGCCGTCCTGGAGGACGACGGAGAGGATCATGATCTCGGCACCCAGCCTCGGCCCGAAGATCGCGGCGTAGAACGACCCGAGCCATCGCAGGTAGGTGACGACGCTGGTGAGCAGGTTCGCCACGAGCAGCGTGATGACGATATCCCTGCCGGTCATATCCCCCGCCGCAAGCAGCCCGGACGCAAGGCTTGCCGCGGCGACGTACGACCCGAACTTCGCGGCGACGATGGCGAGCCCCTCGGGCGGTATGGGGAAGAGCCGGCCCGCGCCCTCCAGGTACGCCGCGACGGCGTCGAAGACGCCCATCTCGATCAGAAACGCCACAATGACGATCGTCGGGATCATGATCCCGAGGATGCGGCGGAGGGTCTTCGCGGTCGGTCCGAGAGAGGCCCGCAGGGCTTCGCGGACGGACAGCGCCCCTCCGGAAGGTTTCTCCGGCGGCCCGGACGCCGGAACCTCCGGGAGCAGCACCCTCCCGGCCGCCATGACGATCCCGGTCTTGAGAAACCCGATACCCATCAGAATCGTGAAGTAGATCAGGCCGAAGGCCCCGAGCAGCGGCACGTAGACCGGGATGAGGTAGCGCCAGTGCATCACGACGGACGGGAAGGAGTTGATGAGCGCCGCGACGACGAGTTGGCGTCTCCCGATCATCCCCCTGTGGTGGTAGTCGACGAGCATCGCGTCGGCCGCCTGCGGCGAGACGAACGCCAGGAGGAAACTCGCCCCGCACTCGCGGGGGAGGTGAGAGAACGTCGTGACCGGGTAGGCGACGCTCGCGATCTTATCGGTGACCCGCAGAGCAATCAGGATTTCGGCGATCAGAACGCCGGCGACGACGATCGGGACCGTCCGAACCAGGAGTTCGAACGAGAGGCCCAGTGCCGCTGAAACGATCTCCGCCGTGCCGTTCATGGTTCACCTCGCCTTACGGCTTTCGTCCCGTCCCGAAACAACATCCGGTACGCCGTCCGTCCATATCACCGTTCTGGATGGCCGCGAGCGGGACCTGCCGCTCCTGTTGCAGCCGGTAGCGTATTTGGGCACGTAAATGGGAGGAATCCGGCAGTGGTGCGTTCTCCCTCCGCCTGAGGTGCCAGAAAATCGGATGGTTTAAATACAATAGATCGAGAAGGTGTTTAGGTACTCGATGATTGGCGACCATGTAGAGTCCTGTTGCACGCCAGTGCAGACCTGTCCGAACGTGCAGTGCACGTTTGCGCAGAACGCATTCTTCTTTAGATAGGGAACCGGCCCTTCTGCTGAGTTCCCGTGTAACGTAACGGTTTTTCCGTTACCGCCAGGTGGTTTGTTATGTTCGGCATTACTGATCCCGCGATCTGGGTTGGATATCTGCTTGCGCTCGTCTTTACGCTCGCATGCTTAGTGTACGGCCTCTTGAACTGGAACAACGGCGTGGAGGGAGAGCGGGATGACAGTTGATACGGGGCTCTTCGTCGGAATGACGCTGGTATATCTTGTCCTCATCATCGGCCTCGGCTACCTCGGCTACCGCCGGACAAAAGAGAACGACGACTACATGGTCGCCGGGAGGAAGATCCATCCCGTGGTTCTCGCCCTCTCCTACGGCGCGACCTTCATCAGCACCTCCGCCATCGTCGGGTTCGGCGGGGTTGCGGCGCAGCTCGGCATGGGGATGATCTGGCTGACCGTCCTCAACATCGGGCTCGGGATCTTCATCGCGTTCGTCTTCTTCGGAAAACGGACCCGCCGGATCGGGCACAAGCTCCGTGCCGTGACCTTCCCCGACCTGATGGGGAAGTGCTACGGGTCGCCGTTCATGCAGTACGCCGCGGGAACCGTCATCGTCCTCGGCATGCCGCTCTACACGGCGGCGATCCTGATCGGCGGCGCCCAGTTCATCACGAGCACGCTGCAGATCCCCTACACCACCGCGCTCCTCGGTTTCGCCGCGATCGTCGCCCTCTACGTGGTGCTCGGCGGACTCATAGCCGTCATGTACACCGACGCGCTGCAGGGCGGGATCATGCTCGTCGGGATGACCATCCTCCTCGTGCTCACCTACATCCGGCTTGGGGGCGTCGTCGAGGCGCATACCGCCCTTGCCGGGATGTCGGACCTCGTCCCGGAGGCGCTCGCCGCCGGGGGGCTGACCGGGTGGGCGTCCATGCCGGCGTTCGGGTCGTCCATCTGGCTCACGCTGGTGACGACGCTCGTTCTCGGGGTGGGCATCGGGGTGCTGGCGCAGCCCCAGCTGGTCGTCCGGTTCATGACCGTCAAAGACAGCCGGGCGCTGAACCGTGCGGTCCTCGTCGGCGGGCCGTTCATCCTGATGATGACCGGGGTCGCCTTCACGGTCGGGGCGCTCACGAACGTCTACTTCTACCAAGCGGAAGGCGTGACCGCGCTCGCGGCGGCCACCAACGGCAACGTCGACACGATCATCCCGAACTTCATCAACGCGTCGATGCCGGACCTCTTCGTCGTCGTCTTCATGCTGGCCCTCCTTGCCGCGGCGATGTCCACGCTCAGTTCCCTCTTCCATACGATGGGAACGTCGCTCGGGTTCGACGTCATACGGCGCACCGGAACGGAGAAGGCGACGATGCGGCCGATCCGGCTGGCGACCGTCGCCATGATCGTCGTGAGCATCATTCTCGCCTTCATCATGCCCGGCAGCATCATCGCCCGGGCGACGGCGATGTTCATGGGCCTCTGCGCTTCGGCGTTCCTGCCGACCTACGCCCACGCCATGTACAGCAGCAGGCCGTCGCTAAAGTCGGCGAAAATGAGTCTCGTCACCGGAACGGTCGCCTGGTTTGCGTGGACGTCCTTCGTCCACGTCAAGGAGTCGGCGGCGCTCGGGCTCTCCAATCTCCTCTTCGGGGTTCCGGCGGTCCTCTCCGCCCCGTGGCAGGACGTGGATCCGCTCGTCATCGCCCTCCCCCTCTCGACGGCCGCGCTGCTGGTTGGGTGGGCGCTCGACCGCCACGAGGTGACTGCGGATACGGAGGAGTCGGCCGGGGCGGCCTGACGGCGGCTCCACCTTTTTTACAAGTGTCCGCCGGGCAGAAGTTACGAAAAAAGAGTGAAGGTTAGTTCTTTCTCCCCGCAACCAGCACCAGCCCGGCGATCAGCAGGGCGGCGCCGGCAAGGGCCGGAGAGAGGGGCGCCTGCTGCGTGGGGGGCGCGGTGCTCAGGTCCGCGTGGAGGTCGACGGTCTCCCCTGCGGCGGGATACTGGTTGATGGCCGCCGTGTAGGGCAGGTAGCCCTCTTTGGTCACGGTGTAGGTCTGGTAGGGTGTCCCGGTCACGTAGACCTGCACGGTGAGGACACCCTGGCTGGTGGTGCCCTTGACCTCGTTGTCGAACTGGACGGTTGCCCCGTCGACGTTGACGTGGACGGTGTACCAGCCGACGTCGCCGCCGATCGGGGCGGGAGGCGCGGCGGGGTTCAGGGTCGCGTAGAGGTCGAATACCTCTCCCTTGCCGGGAACCGAAGTGACGTCCCCGTAGTGGGTTGTGTATCCGTCCTTCTCGACACGGAACGTCTGGTAGGGTGCGCCGGTGGTGTAGACCGGGACGTACAGAACGCCGCTCTCGATCGTACCCTTGTATTCGTCGTCGAAGTAGACGTCGGCTCCATTCACGTTACAGTTGACCGCGTACCATCCGTTGTCCCCGCCTACGGGCGGCTGAGCACTCGAAGGAAGGACAATAAGGAAGCAGGCGATGAGAGAAAAGACCAGAAGGTTGCGTACAGCGTTTTGCATAAAAGCCTCCGCTTTCATTAGTAAATTCTCTTCTGAGGGATATACCTTTCTCTATTTTATCGGCCGATTCTGGAAATAAAAGGGATTTACAGTAACTTCGCCGGTTTTCCCGTTCAATCGGTGCGCCCCCGACGTGATCGCGCCCGTGCATGTCCTTCCGGTACGATGCTCTCCTCACGGCCGGACCGGGGGCGGCGGGAGATCCGGAAAGCCCGAACGCACCGTCCAGGCATCCCCAAACCGGAAACCGTCCCGGGAAACACCGTATCGCATCTGAGCGCGGTGACTTTTATTCGGGAGTAATTATAAAATCTGGCCTGCAAGGAGGAAGTCCTGCCATGGCGCCACTGCCCGAGACCATCCGTATATTCATCGTCGGCATCCTGATCGGGATATCGATCGTCCTGACCTACTACTTTCATGCAGTCCTCTCGGTAGGAGCGGTCTTCTCCCACTTCTTCTACATACCCATCATCCTCGCCGCCCTCTGGTGGGGGAGACGGGGCATCAGCGTGGCCTTCTTCCTCGGGGGGCTGGTCCTGATCAGCCACTTCCTCCTCAGGACCGATGTCGGAACCGTCAACGACTACGGGCGTGCGGTGATGTTCGTCGTGGTTGCGATCGTCATCGCCTGGCTCTCCGAGCTGCTGAAGAGGCAGCAGAAGGACACCGAGCGGGAGCGCGACCGGGCGCAGGGCTACCTGGACGTGGCCGCCGTCCTGCTGGTCGTGATCAACGCGGACCAGACCATCGGCCTCGTCAACCGCCGCGGCTGCGAGCTCCTGGGATACCGGGAGGACGAACTCGTCGGGAAGAACTGGTTCGACGTGGCCATCCCGGAGCGCAACCGGGAGGATGCCCGGCAGGAATTCGCCCGTATGATCTCCGGCGCCGCTGCCACATCGCCAACGGACGAGATCGCCATCGTGACGAAGGACGGCGACGAGCGTACCCTCATCTGGAAAGAGGTCGTCCTGCGGGACGCCGGCGGCCGTAGCACCGGGGTTCTCGGGTCGGGGAAGGATATCACCGAGCGGATCCGGGCACAGGAGGCGCTCCAGAACCGCGAGGCCCAGCTCCGCACGATCGTCGAGAACCTGAACGAAGGGCTGGGCGTCTTCGATCTCGACGGCAACCCGCTTCAGTGGAACCGTGCCGCAAGAGAGTTCTTCGGGCTGTTCGGTCTAAAGGACGCCCCCGGGAACGTGAGCGAGTTCGGTAATTTCTTCGAGTTTACAACGACGGACGGCACCGTCCTCCCGGTGGAAGACTGGCCGCTCTCCCGCGTTCTGCGCGGAGAGCAGATCCGGGATATGGAGGTGCGCACCCGGCGCATCGGGACCGACCGGCAGCGTGTATTCAACTACGGCGGCACCCTCGTTCGCGGTGCGGGCGGCAGCCCCTTTATGGCGTTGGTCACGTTCACGGACATCACCGACCGCAAAGAGGCTGAAGAGGCCCTCTTCGCGGCGAACGAGGTGGCGAACCTGTATCTCGACATCATGGTTCACGACATCAACAATGCCAATGCTATAGCGCTCGGGTACAGCGAAATCCTCGCCGAAGACCTGGAAGGCACGAACCGGGAGATGATGCAGAAGGTCCGGTCGGCCGTCAGCCAGAGCATCGAGATCATCCAGAACGTCTCGACGATCCGGCGTCTCCGCTCGCTGACCCCTCCCTTGAGGCCCGTCGATCTCGACGCGGTGATCCGGGCCGAGATCCGGCAGCACCGCGAGACCGATATCCGGTACGACGGGAGATCGGTCACGGTCCTCGCCGACGACCTCCTCCCCGAGGTCTTCACGAACCTCATCGGCAACAGCATCAAGTTCGGGGAGCCCGATGTCACGGTCGCGATCCGGGTCGAGGACCTGGACGGCGAGGTGCTGGTCTCGGTCGAGGACACGGGGCCCGGCATACCCGACGACGTAAAGCCCGCCCTCTTCTCGCGGTTCCGGAAGGGGAAGAGTTCGAAGAGCGGCAAGGGTCTCGGGCTGTACATCGTGCGGATGCTTGTTACCCGCTACGGGGGGAGCATCCGGGTGGAAGACCGTGTGCCGGGCGCCACGGAGGAGGGGGCGGCGTTCCGGTTCACGCTCAAAAAGGCGGCGCGGGAGGAGCCGGAGACTCCGGCCATCCCGGAGGCCCGGCCACCGATGTAGAATGGCTGCAACGGCCATCCTCCCGGCCTGACTTCCGGTTTTTTCGAGGAGCCCTGTGTAGAACCCTAAAATCGGCGAAAATCCCGGGAAAAAGGTTCGAAAAAAGAAAAAATTTTTCTACAATCCGCATGTTCTCTTTACTATGAGATCCACTGCGATCACCATTTCTGCGGCTGTATTCGCCCTTCTTCTCATCTTTGCGGCAGGATGCACTGCCGCAACGGAGGAAAAAGCCGGTTCCGCCGCTCCTTCGCCGGCCGATGAGGCCTACGCCCGGGGGCTCGCCGAATATGGAGCCGCCAACTACCGTGTCGCCGAAGAACGCTTCGCGGAGGCCTGTGCCCTCTACGCCGATGCCGGCGATCCGGATAAGGCCAGAACAGCCAGGAACGCCATGTTCCAGGCGAACAGGACGTATATGGAGTATTCGCTCGACACCGCGGCCGCAGAGGCGGCGCTGCGGGAGAAGGTTCCCGGTATCACCGATGCCGCGATAACCGACTGGCTGGAGAACCGGGCGCAGAAGATCGTCTCGGAGAACGAGACGCTCTACTTCTACGACGTCGCCGGCGACTACCTCTACGCGCACCCCGACGAGATGCAGAAACAGAACGAGAGGAGTCTCGACTTCGACTACGTCGCCCGGTATGCCTGGTCCGGGAACCGTTCGGAGCACGGGCCGTACGTGAACCCGGTGCGCTACGAGGGCGTCGAGCGGCTCGAGATCCCGTTCGAGGCGCTTCCGTCGACGGGCATCCTGAAGATCTGGTTCCCGCTCCCGGTCGAGACGGACGCGCAGAGGAACGTCACCGTCACGAACCTCTCGTGCCCCGACTTCATCGCCGCCGGCCCGGTCACCACCGGCCCTATCGGCTACGTCTACTACGAGATCCCCGTCGAGGCGGTCAACGGGAACCTCGTCCTCTCGGCGGATATCGCGTTCACCTCCTACGAGCAGATCTTTGAGGATATCGACCCGGAGAAGGTCGGGGAATACGATACGAGCGATCCTGAGTACCTGCTCTACACGAAGTCCGAGAGGAACATCGAACTCACGGACGCGGTCCGGGAGAAGGCGCAGGAGATCGTCGGGAACGAGACGAACCCGCACCTCCAGGCACAGATGATCTACCGCCACATCATCGAGACCTACCCCTACAGCCACGTCCCGCACGGTTCGCTCGATGCCCGGGAGCCCAAGGTCGCCGAGTCGACCCATATGTTCGAGACCGATCATGGCGACTGCGGCACCCAGAGCATGCTCTTTGCCGCGCTCTGCCGGTCGCTCGGGATCCCCGCCCGCGCCGTCGGCGGCTACCAGATGCTTCTCTCCGAAACGCCCGGCACCCACTTCTGGGCGGAGTACTACCTGCCCGGCTACGGCTGGGTCCCGAACGACGTGACGGTTGCCGAGGTGGCCGACTGGGTCGTCATCCCCGAGGAGAAGCGGTCGGCGTTCAAGGACTACTACGCCGCGAACCTCGATCCCACACGCCTCGTCATCCAGAAGAACGTCGACGCCCCGATGGACCCGGCCATCCCCGGCGATGCCGTCGTCTTCAGGGTCGTCCGGCAGTACCCGGCGATCGTCTGCGATACGGCAGAGGACGACCTGGATCTCCTCTGCATGGAGTGTTTCGGCATCAGCCTTGAAGCCGTAGCGTGATCCCGGTCACCCTTTTTTGACAGGTCCGTCCGGGAAATGCGGTGCGATGCCGACGAGGCCGATGCCGTGGCTTCCATAGTAAGCGTCTTTTTTGTGCCAAACTTAATGAATGAGGTAGGAACAATACCTACGTATCACAACGCACTCTTCAATCACGCCGGTTCGCCAGGATATATGCCTGCGGTTCCGTTGTATTGACCGGGACTCTCCTGGCGATCGCCGGACTTACCATCGTGTCGACCCATGATCCAGAGAAGCCAGCTTGACCTGAGAAAATTCGTAGCTCCCGAATTTATCTGCGGACACGGGGCCCTGCACCTTGCAGGGCGGTATGCCCGCAACTTCGGGATGAAGCAGGTGCTCCTCGTCACCGATCCGGGTGTCCGGGCCGCAGGCTGGGCCGGGGCCGTCGGGGAGAGCCTGACCGAAGCGGGGGTGTCGTTCACCGTCTTCGATGCCATCTCCGCGAATCCCCGCTCCCGGCAGGTGATGGCGGGTACGGAAGCATACCTCGCCGGGGAGTGCAACGGCATCGTCGCCGTCGGCGGGGGCAGCCCGATGGACTGCGCCAAGGGGATCGGGATAGCGTCCTCCAGCATGCGCGATATCCTCACGTTCGAGGGCGTCGACCGGGTGCCGGTGCCTGCCCCGCCGCTCATCTGCATCCCGACGACCGCCGGAAGTTCCGCCGACGTCTCCCAGTTCGCCATCATCACGGACGAAGGGAGGAAGCGAAAGATCGCCATCGTTTCTAAAACGCTCGTCCCCGACATCTCCCTGCTCGATCCCGAACCCCTGACGACGATGCCGCGTGAACTGACCGTGGATACCGGCATGGATACCCTCAGCCACGCGATCGAGGCCTATGTCTCGAACGCCAGTTCCCCGATGACCGACGTGCATGCCCTCGAGGCGATACGGCTCATCGCGAGCGCACTCCCGGCGGCCATGGCCGAGCCGGACGACCTGAACCTGCGGTTCTCGACCCTCCTTGCCAGCCTTCACGCCGGACTTGCGTTCTCGAACGCCAGCCTCGGGGCGGTGCACGCGATGGCGCACAGTCTCGGCGGGGCCTACGATCTTGCGCACGGGCGGTGCAACGCGCTCCTCCTCGAGCACGTGATGGCGGCGAACTACGACGCGGCGTCCGGCCGGTACGACCGGATCGGCGAGATCCTCGGGCAGGGACGGGAAACCCCGGCAGAGGGGGCGGCGGCGTTCAGGAGGTCGCTCGGCATCACGGAAACCCTCGCCGAAGTAGGCGTCCGGGAGGACGCGATCCCCGCTCTTGCGGCGGCGGCGTATGACGATCCCTGCATGGTGACCAACCCGCGCAGCCTCGCCTGCGAAGAAGTGGAACGGATCTATGAGTATGCACTCTGAACATCCCGGTGAGCGGGATGCGCTCCGTGAGAAGATCATCGGCCTCGGGGAGACGTCCCTGCACAAGAGTTACTATCCCGAACTGCAGAGCCGGCTTGCCGAACTCGAACGGTTCCGGGCGCTGCTCGACCAGACGCACGACGCGATATTCCTGATCCGTGCGGAAACCGGGAGACTTGCGGACGTCAACGCATCCGCAAAGGCGTATCTCGGCTACTCGAAGAAGGAACTGCTCGCGACGCCGTTTGCCGACCTGATCTCCCCCTCAAAACAGACTCAATTTTCCGAGTTTATCCGGGATAACAGCAATCTGCCGTCCGAATCCCGGCAGACCTTTACCGCGCCGCTCGTATCGCGGAGTGGAACGGAGATCCCGATGGAGATCACCGTCCGCTCGGTCACCTTCGGCGCCGAACAGTACGTCGTCGCGGTTGCGCGGGACATCACCGACCGGCTCCATACCGAGCGGGAACTCAGGATAAAGGAGAGCGCTCTCGAATCGTCGACGAACGGCATCCTCATCGCCGATCTCACCGGGGCGGTCATGTATGCCAACCGGAGTTTTGCCGTGATGTTCGGCTACGAGCGGGAGGCCGCGATCGCGGGGAGAAACCTGGAGGTGTTCTTCGCGGACCCCACCGTCGGGGAGAAGGTTACGGCCCACCTCCTCGACAACCCTGCGATCGTGCAGGAGACGGTCGGGCTGCGGAGCAACGGCTCTCCGTTCCACATCCAGATCTCGGGCAGCGTCGTCCAGAACGATGCCGGGCAGCCGCTCTGCATCATGCTGATCGTGATGGATATCACCGAACGCATCCTCACCGAGCAGATGAAGCGGGAGGCCTACACCCAGCTCGGGAAGAACATCGAGCAGTTCGCCATCCTCGGGGACCATATCAGGAATCCCCTGCAGGTGATCGTCGGGTATGCGGAGATGATCGACGACCCGTTTGCAGAAAAGATTCTCGAGCAGTCGCGCCGGATTGACGACCTCGTCACCCAGCTCGACCGGGGATGGGTCGACTCGGCGAACGTCAGGCAGTTTCTGCGACGGCACGGGGACGGTGCAAAGCCCCCCGGGGAGACGTTTTTCCGTTTTTCGAATTGGAAGGAAGAAGATCGCTGATATACGTTTCCCACTGTGACCGGTATAAACCGTTTAGAGAGTGGCCTGCATCCAGGGCGAGGAATGAATGCTCATAGCGTTCAAACCGTGGAGAAATTATCCTGAACGCCTCATTTTAATTGAGATTGTACTGACACATCGCTCGCGCATCTTACGGATGGTGCAGCATCGGAAGAGAGTTAGAAGGGAGATGCTAGACCACCCCAGCAATGAGTTAAGCGTCATCAGAGAATTATACGCGATACACCTCTCCGGGCTCCTGTAGCGTTGTCAGTGTCGCGTCGGAGTACTCCGGAGGTTCAATCCCCAGATACTCCCGATATATTCTCTCCTTATACTCCGCTGCAATTTCGTTGATGGCGGAGATAAATGCGTTATATGTTCCGGTTCCCCCGATTGTATCCCAGAACTCATCGCCGATGAGAACAACATCGTCGTGCTTCATATCAAACCAGCGGGCCGGGAAACTCCACGAATAGTTCTCGCGTGAACCGTACGGGTTATACGGCAGTGCAAAATAGGCATTATCGACCAGGGGAGGCTCCATGCAGTGCAGTTTCAAGATCTTCTCTTTACTTACCTTGGTCTGGTCACTGTTCGGCAACGGTGCCTTCAACTCAAATGCATACCGCCTGTTGTTGACCGTGTCTTCGACGTAGAGATCGCAGATAACGGAGACCGGAATCAGTTCCCCTTTACCTGCTTTGATGTATGCCAGTTCAGTCGCCCAGTCAGGCCTGATCTTGTCCTCGCGCTTTGGAGAGTGTTCTAATCTGTTCAGAGTTTCTGCAATTCTGTGAAGACGTTCCTCACGGACGTACCCGTCAATGCGGTGACCCATCGTGCCGTATCCGAGCCCCTCTGTTGCTGCAACGACCGCCAGTTTCTCCCAGACTTTGCCGAAGGGCGTGACGAATCGTCGCTCAAAATGCGATCCCTTGAAAATTTCATCAGGGACGAGTACTGCGTAGAGAGGCTTTTTCGAGTGGTGTGCTTCTTTTACAAATGGATCTGAGACAAGGACTTTTTTCATGACACCATCCATGAGTTCCTGAACTACCTGCTGGATGGCTGCTTTCATTCGTTTAGAGTCAGACATACTCTCCACACCAGTGTATCATAGTTTCCGCCATATAAAGATTGATTCATAGAACTCGGTCGAACGCCTGCCGGTTCTCCGGTTCACGTGGCGCTGGATGATATTCTCAACCTCGACATCCAGAGAGTCTGCAATCTCGCCGTAGAGGTTTTCTTGGTCGTTTGCGACGACGATCAGACGGCCGTCAGGATGCATCGTTCGGAGAATTCGCTGGAAGACCTCTGCAATGTCCTTCTGGTAGGCTTCTTTCGCGTTTTTGCTCTTTCCATTCGCAGCAGGCCCTATCTCCTTTGCCCGTTTGTCTTCAAGTCCGAGGAGGTGATACGCGTAGGCGTGCTGCTCGTGATAGTCGATCAACCCGACATAGGGAGGGCTGGTAACGACGCCGTGAGCCTCAGGAAAATCAACTGTGCGGCAGTCTTCGTGATAGACTTCTACACGTGCTCCGGTTCGCGCGGCTGCAAACGCGGTGATCCGTTTGATCGTATCGTTGCTGTAGCGTTTGAGAAATTTGAACGCTTCCCGGGTCGGCTGACAGGTCTTTCTATGCTTATAGCAGTAATACGGTTCAGTCACGGGTTCTTTGGGAAAGTCCAGATCAAAATGCGTCGTTAACCGTGCGGACCGTGCGGATCGGCAGAGGATGATCTGCAAGAGATCTGCGTATTCATACTCACCAGCCTCGATGTAGTAACGGTAGGTGAGCAGTTCCTCGAGCGCCTGTGGCGCGAACCACCGCTCTAAGTATTCGTTATTGTCAGCGGAGAGGTACGGCTTTTTCGTGCATTCCATCCAGAGCCTCCGCTGCCCTGAATCGATCTGCGTCGCCGCTTTCACCTTATCCAGGATGTCCAGGATTTCTCTGCGCACCACTGGAACATCGTACTCGGCGGTCTTTGCCCGCGAGAGAAGGACATTGAAGGCAGAGATGTCATAGCCGATTGCGTTGATACCGAGCTCGTTGGCCTGAACCAGCGTAGTTCCGGAGCCGCAGAAAGGATCGATGACTGTCTGGCCCGCAGAGAAATATTTTCTCAGGAAGACCTCGACGAGTTGCGGAATATATTTGCCGAGGTACGGGTGAAGGCGGTGGACGTGTTTTGTCCGCTCCCGTTCGGGAAGATCTTTCTCGGTCCAGTTGAGATTGAGTTCCTCCAGCGGGGTGGAAGGTGTCACCTCATGTGATCGTGTTGGGACATTTCCCATCGAGTAAACCCTCACCCGTTCTTCTTCGTTCGTGAGCATGTGCTGTCCTGCAATATGGTTTCGTGGTTTGATAGTATTGGTGACGACTTCACAAATACATAGTGATCCGGGACGGCGGGTGGAGTGCGGTGAGTGCCCGCTCAAATATCGGTGATCTTCTTCCCGCTACTATTTTCTGGAATCAGGCATATATTTATACCCGGAAAACAAGCCGTTTTGAAAACAAGGCTTTTACAACTTGGCTCAAAAACAAGAAACGCCCCGGCCGGGATTCGAACCCGGGTCGAAAGCTCCGGAGGCTTTCAGGATATCCACTACCCTACCGAGACTGCCATATTATGTTGTCGTGTATGGTATAAAAGGCCAGCGGAGAGGAGGGTTTCATGCCCTCCGCGATTCGTAGAGGTGCCATATTTTGCACGCCCCTTCGTGGCTGACCATGCAGGGGCCGACGGGGGTGCGCGGGGTGCAGGCCTTCCCGAAGAGCTTGCAGTCGGACGGCCGGGCGATGCCGCGCAGCACCTTGTCGCAGATGCAGGCGGAATGCTTGTCCACGTGCCGGATCTCGATATCGAACTTCTTCTGGGCGTCGTAGCCCTCGAACTCCGGCTTCAGGCGGAGGCCGGAGGCCGGGATCACCGGGAATCCGCGCCACTCGACGTCGTACGGCTCGAAGACCTCGTACATCAGGTTCTTCGCCTTGACGTTCCCTTCCCGGGTGACCACGCGCGGGTAGGCGTTTTCCACCCGGTGCGCCCCCTCCTTGACCTGCCTGACCGCCATCAGGAGGGCGAGGAGGATGTCCTCCGGCTCGAACCCCGCGACGACCTGCGGAACGGGGAACTGCTCGTACTCCTCGTAGCCCATCACCGCGCAGACGTGTCCCGGGAGGAGGAACCCGTCGAGCGACGCCTCGCCCTGGGCGAGGAGCCATTCCATCGCGGGCGGGACGAGCCGGTGGCACGAGAGGATCGAGAAGTTCTCCGGCGGGCGGGAGAGGATCGTGGCGGCGACCGTCGGTGCGGTCGTCTCGAACCCGACCGATATGAAGACGACCTCCCGGTCCGGTTCCCGCCGGGCGATCTCCACCGCCTTGTGGACGCCCTGCACTACCCGGATGTCTCCGCCGCTCGACTCGAGCGAGCCCTTCGACCCCGGGACACGCAGCAGGTCGCCGTAGGTGGCGATGGTGCAGTCCCGCTCCACCAGGTCGAGCGCGGCGTCGATCTCGCCCTGCGGCGTGATGCAGACCGGGCAGCCCGGCCCCATCACGATCTTGAGACCCGGGGGAAGGACGCTCCTGAGCCCGGCGCGCGCGATCGCCGCCTCGTGGGTGCCGCAGATGTGCATGAGCGTGATATCACGGTCCACGAGAGCGTGAAGCGTATCGAGGATCTCCTTACCTACCGCCATGAATTATCACACTTATATTCCACTGACAGCACATATTAGTACCGGAATGAACAGCATCATGTACGGAAGCGCGGTCGTCCTCTGCGGAATCATCGCAGCGTTCATCGTTCACGAGGTCTTCCGGTGGCTGCAAAAACGGGCCGACCTCACGGAATCGAAACTTGATGATATCGTGCTCTATTCGCTCAGCAAACCCTGGCCATTGCCATAATCGCAGGTTCCGTCTGGATCTCCGTAACGTTCATCATCGATCCCGCGGCCCTCCTCGGGGAGTACGCGTGGCTCGTTTCGGAGAAATGCTTCGTTGCGGCGGCGATCCTCATCGCGGCGTGGGTGGTCTCTTCGTTCGTCTACAACTTCATCAACCTCTACGGCAGGTGGATGGCGTCGCAGACCGAGACCGACCTCGACGACCGGATCATCCGGGTGCTCGAGGTCTCGGCACGCTATGTTATCTGGTTCATCGCCATCCTCATGGTGCTCCAGATGCTCGAGGTGGACATCACACCGCTCGTCGCCGGTGCCGGGCTCGCCGGCCTGGCGGTGGCGCTCGCTGCCCAGGACATCGTCTCCAACTTCTTCGGGGGCGCGGTCATCCTCGCGGATAAGCCGTTCGCGGTCGGCGACCGGATCAAGATCGACGAATATCTCGGGGACGTTGTCAGCATCGGCCCCCGGAGCACCAGGATCAAGACGCTGGACTACCAGATGGTCACCATCCCGAACTCGAAGGTATCGAGCAGCGTCATCGTCAACTACGCCATGCCGGATGTCAAGTTGAAGATCAAAGTCCCGATCTCGGCCGCATACGGCAGCGACATCACGCGCGTGAAAGAGATCCTCATCGAGATCGGGTGCGAGGCCGCGGCACGGTCGAAATACGTCCTCTCCGATCCTGCGCCGTCCGCCTACTTCCTCGAGTTCGGAGCATCGAGCCTGGACTTCATGCTCATCATCTGGGCAAGGGCCTTCAACCTGGCCTGGGACGTTCAGGACTACGTGAATACGCGTGTCTACGAGCGGTTTGCGGAAGAAGGAATCGAGATCCCGTTCCCGCAGATGGACGTCCACGTGCGGGAGTGATCAGGTCGGCCGGTAAAATACCCCTCTCTTCTCCTCCACGGGTTCGATCAGGCCCCGGGCTTCGAGGACCCGGAGGTGCTTCGCGACCTCGGTTGGACGGATGCCGAGCAGCGTGGCGAGATCGCGGGGCGTGCAGGGCCGGCGCCGGATTGTTGCGAGGATGGTCTCCCCGATATCCTCGCTCTCCGGCGGCAACGTCCGGCCCGCGTACGCTACCCCGATCGCTCCCGCGTTTCCGCCGAGCATTGCCGCGATCCGCTCGATAGCCTCGGGCGATGCCGGCCGGACCCAGTTCTCGGTGCCGGGCCTATCAAGGGTGTTTATCTGGACGCGGTCGGGATTGATTGCCGCGACGGCGTCTTTCAGGAGCCGGAGTTCCTTCTCGGTGTCGTTGACGCCCGGGACGATGAAGATCTCGAGCCAGACCTCGCCGGTATACTCCCGGGCGAAGTCGAGCAGCCCCTCAAGCACCTGCCCGGCGGTGATGCCCCGGCAGGGGCGGTTAATCTTTGAAAAGACCTCTTCGGAGACGGCATCGAGCGACGGCACCACGAGGTCCGCGGGCATGAGGGCCGCCCGGACATCCGGGTCGGTGAAGAACGCGCTGTTGGTCAGCACCGCGACCCGGTAGCGGGGGTAGCGGTCTTTGATGAAGGAGATAATCTCGCCGATCCCGGAATGCAGCGTCGGTTCTCCTGACCCGGCGAACGTGACGTAGTCGAGTTCCGGCGCCTTCGCGAGAAAATCGTCGAGTTCCGCGATGACCCGGTCGGTCGGGACGTACTCGCGCCGCTCGCAGGTAAGATCGGTCGTCCGCCCGCATTCGCAGTAGACACAGTCGAAGGTGCAGGTCTTGTGCGGCACCAGGTCGATCCCGAGCGAGATGCCCAGCCGCCGGGAGGGAACCGGGCCGAAGAGGTAACGGTATGCCATGGGGTTTTCCGGAGTAGTATCCGGTGCGAGGAACCATCAGGATTTACCTCCCTGCAACAGCCCGGTCGGCAAACCTTGCGGGTCGCATTCCACCGGGAGGTGCGTATTCCGAACCTATTTATCGTTCCGCCCGGAACATTCTGTATGTTCGGCGTCTCCACATACTGCCTTCATCGCGAACCGCTCTCTCTCGCGCTCGAGAAACTTGCTCCCATCACCGATTGCGTGGAGGTGATGGACGAGGGGCTGCACTACCTGAAGAGTGCGGAACCGCTCGAGAGTTATTCGTACCGTTACTTCATTCACGCACCGGCCCGGGGGGTCAATATCGCAAGCCTCCTCGAGCCGATCCGCCGGGCGAGCGTCGAGGTTCTGGCGCAGGCCTTCGCCGTCGCCGCCGAGGTCGGGGCGGGCGTGGTCATCCACCCAGGCTACTATGCGTGGAGCGAGGAGCGGGAGCGGGCGGCCGAAAGGTTCCGCCAGTCGCTCTCCGAACTAACCGCGGCGGCCGAAGACCTCTCGGTCACGTTCTTCGTGGAGAACATGGGGAACTGGGAGTACTTCTTCCTGCGCACCTGCGACGACCTGCCGCTCATCGACGGGATCGGGCTCGCGCTCGACGTCGGCCACGCGAACCTGAACGGGTGCCTGGACTGTTTCCTCGCCCACCCGGCGGCGCACTTCCACCTGCACGACAACGACGGCACCGGGGACACGCATTCGCCGGTCGGGGACGGGACGATCGATTTTTCGGCCGTGATGAAGGCCGTGCGCCGAAGTAATGTCATCCCCATCGTCGAGGTGGATACCCTCGAGGGGGTGACCGCCAGCATATCCGCGCTGGAGGGGATCGCCGCCGCCCAAACGGGCGAATAGGGGCGGTCCCGCCCGGTTATTTCCCCGGTTTCGGCCGTAACCTTTTATAGGGTAAACTTCCAACATAATTGGTGCGTCACGCCTCAGTGGCTCAGCCGGTAGAGCGCGTCCTTGGTAAGGACGAGGTCGCGAGTTCGAATCTCGCCTGAGGCTCTCAAACGTCACGACATGAGCTCTTTTTGAAAAAGGCGTTTGTTCGGGTATACTTCACGTTTCGCCGTGTCCGCTTGTTTCACCGGCCGTTATGGCCTTATCCTCAACGTCAATATCGCCTCTCCTGCTTTATTTCCGCCATTGGCGTATCTCTGATTATTCACGTGTGCCGTATCAAAAAATATGTGGTGTGTACAGGCCGGGGACATTTGAACCCATGCCCCGGCGACCGGTGGTATGTGAAAGAGAGGTGCACGATCGTGATTGATCCTAAAGCCGCCTGGCCGCAAAGAGGCCCCAGCCCAGTTTGTTTTCAAAGGCCTTCTCTACCCAGAAACGAAGACTGTTCAAGTAATTATCAATCCATTCCTCCGGCACATTTCTCTCTTCCATCAGGTATTCCTTTTTGTTTATCAGGTTATCATGTGCTGCCTGGTACGACTTCCCCAGATTGACATTCCCTAAATCGACGATATTCTCGACAGTAAAACCTGCACGACGCAACTGCTCTTCATAGAAGTCAAATGTTGCCAGATAGGGCGCATTCACCCTCTCATTGATTACTTCTGCTTCCCCTGGCGTAATCGAAGGCATCTGTAGCACATCGGAAAAGACAAACTGCCCCTCTTTTTTCAGGACACGGGCACACCCCTTCAAGAGCGCTTTCTTGTCAGGACTGTGCAGCATCGCATCCTGGCTGACCAGGATATCAAACGCCCCGTCCTCAAAGGTCATGTCGTTGTAGCTCCCCTCCACCACCGTGATGAGGTGTTCCAGCCCTTCTTCACGGTTTTTTGCTACTGCATATGCGTTCTCCCTCCGGGAGAGGTCCAGGGCTGTTACATGGCAGCCGGTACGCCGGGCAATGAACCGGGGCAGCCCGCAGAGGCCGCTTCCAAGATCCAGGATCTTGCATCCCGGGCTGGTATCAAGAAAGCTCAACAGGTGTTCGTTGGATTTGCGCCCTGCCTGATAAAAATCATCCGTCTCGTCAAAAATACCGAGGTGGTGGTTCTCCCCTCCCCAGCATTCTACATACATTTCGTGCGCTATACCGTCGTAATATTCCTGCGTGATCTTCGTATAATCCTTATGTTCTGTCATCAGGGTATCCCTCCACGTTTTTCTGATCTCACCATGAAGAAAAGACCAACAATCAATAAGGCATTTTTTTGTTTCAAGAACATACAATCACATCCGGGTGATCAGGCAGTTTCTTGCCAATGGCCGTTTGCTCAAAAAGGCCGGGATT